>JBJMLQ010000083.1:0-10667 GCA_045805225.1 Actinomycetota bacterium
CAGTGATCTGGAAGCAAGAGCCGGTGCCGGACGCGCCCACGCAACGTGGCGTTGCGATCGCCCCGCCCGCGACGCTTCCGTCCGAGATGTGGGCGCCGTTGCTCGATCGTGTGGCCGGCGCGCCGTTCTTGAAGCCCGTCACGCTGTCGCAGCTCGTCGACCAGGTCGCACCCGACAACCCCAACGATGCGGGTCCGCTGGTCGCTCCGTCGTCGGCTCGGTTCGACGACAGCTACGCGGCGAACATGGCGAGGCTGGGCAGCGACGTCTCCATCGTGAACTCGATGCTTGGACCGGGAAGCGAGGAGCCCACCGACCTGAGACGTCGGCTGTTCACGGCGACCGAGCCGACGTATCTCACCGACCCGCTTGCCGGGAGCCCATGGCTTTCGTCCGTCGACCAAACGGTGTCCCAAGCGTTCGCGGCCGTGACGCCCAACCTGGTCGGTGCGCGGTTCACATTGACCTCGCACGAAGGGACGATCCCGTTGCAGTTGGGAGATCCCGGCGACCACGCATATCACGTCACCTTCGAGCTTCGATCACAGGACTTCAGCTTCCCCGACGGCGATCAACAAGACGTCGTGGTCGACCAACCGGGGCAGACCGTGTCGTTCCGCGTCGTCGCAGATTCGTCCGGCCAGAACTCGATCTATCTGCAGGCGCGTGACCCCAACGGCCGCCTGGTGCCCATCAACGACGGCTCGACCGATCCGATCGCCATCCCCGTGCGGATCACGGCCGTGAACAGCATCGCCTTACTCGTCACCGTCTTCGCGGCGCTCGTTCTGGTCGCGCTGTACGCGAGGAGGTGGTTCCGGCGGCGTCGAACGATCCCGACCTGAGCGCGCCCGAGCTCGACCAACACGCGACCGACGTGCGGAACGCGGCCGTGATGTCTGTCGGCACCTTGCTGTCGCGCGCGACCGGCGTGATCCGCGTGAGTGTCACCGTCGCGGCGATCGGCACGCTCAACCCGGTGGCGAACGCGTACTTCATCGCGAACACGACCCCGAACATCGTCTACGAGCTGATCCTCGGCGGGATCTTGACCAGCGTGTTCGTCCCACTGCTCGTCGACTGGGGCAAGCGGCACGGGGACGAGGAAGGCCAGATCGCGGGCCAGCGGTTCCTGACCTTCGTGTTGGTGGTGCTCTCCGCGGTGACGATCGTCGCGATGATCCTCGCGCCGTGGATCATGCGCCTGTACCTGGTCGGCGTGAAAGACCCCGCCGACCACGCCGCTCAGCTGGAGCTCGGCACGTTCTTCCTTCGGTGGTTCTTGCCGCAGATCGTGTTCTACGGGATCGGCGCCGTCGCGGCGGGCATCTTGACCGCGCACCGGCGCTTCGCCGCCCAGATGTATGCCCCCGTGCTGAACAACGTGGCGGTGATCGGCACGATGGCGGTGTTCATCGCGATGCACGGGAAGGCTCCGATGACGCTGGCGGCGGTTTCGCCGGCCGAGCGGCTGATCCTAGCAGCCGGGACGACCCTCGGCGTCATCGCGATGACGATCGCGCTGTGGCCGTCGCTGCGGGCGATCGGGTTCCGCTGGCATCTCCGGTTCGATTGGCGCCACGAGACGGTGCGCCGGCTGATCCACCTCGCGCGGTGGGTTGCGCTGTACGTCGTGGTGAACCAGATCGCCTACTTCTTCATCATCGTGTTCAACGGACGCGTGGACGGCGGGGCGTACTCGATCTACTCGCAGGCATTCATCTTCTTCTCGCTGCCGCACGCCATCGTCGCGGTCTCGATCTTCACCGCCTTGCTGCCGAGCCTGGCCGGCGCCTGGACCGATCGTCACATCGCCGACGTGCGCGGCCTCTTCTCGCAGGGCCTCCGCGACACCGAGGTGGCGATGATCCCGGCCGCGGCCGGCTACGCGGTGCTTGCCGGACCGATCGTGGCGCTGCTCGCGAGCTACGGCCAGATGAAGAACGATCCGACGTCGATCGATCTGCTGGCCAAGACGCTCGCGGGCTTCGCGGTGGGACTGCCGTTCTTCTCGGCGTTCCAGCTGCTCACACGCACGTTCTACGCGATCCACGACGCGCGCACGCCGGCGCTCACCAACATCGCAGCGGCGGTTGTCAACCTCATCGCCGACGTGGTGCTCGCGTTCGGCTTCGGGCTGGGCGTCACGGGGCTCGCGCTGGGGTTCTCGGTCTCCTACGTCGCCGGCTCGGTCGTCCTGTTCCTGTTGTTGCGGCGGCGGCTGGGCTCCGCCGACGGCCGGCGGATCGCGAGCACGCTCACGAGGACCGCGGCGGCCGCCACGCTGACGGCGGCTGCCGCCTGGGCCACGGCCGAAGGCATCGCCGCCGTGATCGACGTCGACCGGCCGATCCTCAACCTGGTGCAGGTCGTGGCGGCGGTGGCGGCCGGCGTGCTTGCGTTCGTGCTGGGCGCCCTTATCTTCCAGATCGAGGAAGCCGATGAGGTCTGGCGAGCCCTGGCGGCTCGCTTCCGTCGATGACGCGATACCCATCCCGCTCGTTGCACGACCAAGCCGGCCTGATCGGCAAGGTCGCCATCGTCTGGATCCTCGTGCTGCTCGTGGTCGGGCTTCTGGTGCTCGACACGATCTCGATCGTGCTCACGACGTTCCGGCTGTCGAGCACCGCCCAAGGGGCCGCTTCGACCGCCGCGACGAACTATCACTCCGGCCACGACGTGACGCAGGCGTGCCTGGCCGCCGAGCCCGACCTGCTGAACGACAACGTCTCGGTGCCGAACAACGACACGTGGTGCAAGGTCGACACCACATCGGGACAGGCGACGATCACACTCAAGACGACGGCCTCGAGCCTGATCCTGGGACGCATCTCCTTCACGCAGCACTTCACGAAGGTTGAGGTCAAAGAGGAAGCGCAGCCCGCGTTGTAGCGTTCGAGGGTGGCCGACCCAGCTCGCGGCGCCTCCGATCCTGAACTCGTCCGTCGTTTCCTGGCCGGCGACGCCGGCGCCGCGACCGAGCTGATCACCCGGCACGAACGCCGCGTCTACGCCGTGTGCCTTCGGGTCCTCGGCAACCCCGACGACGCCGCGGACGCGGCACAGGACGCGCTGCTCGCGATGGTCCGCAAGCTCGACGGGTTCCGCGGGGACGCCGCGTTCACCACCTGGCTGTACCGCGTGGCGATGAACGTCTGTTACGACCACTTGCGACGAGCCCAGCGCCGGCCGCTGCTCCGCCGCGATGACGACGACGCCGTGCCGGAGCCCGCGCTGGAGGACCACGCCGACGCGGTCGCCGCCGCCCACGACGTCGCGGCCGCGCTCGCGCGGGTGCCCGAGGACTTCCGCGTCGCGATCGTGCTCGCCGACGTTCACGACCTCCCCTACGACGAGATCGCGAAGGTGCTCGACCTGCCCGTCGGCACCGTCAAATCGCGCGTCCACCGCGGCCGGATCGCGCTCGCGCGCGCGCTCGGGATGGAGCCCGCCGGGGAACCCGCGGACCGGCCGGCGACGTCGAAAGAGACACGCCGATGAGCCATCCAACAGATCTCCTCACCGACTACGTCGACGGGACGCTCGCCGCGTCGACCCGCGCCGAGGTCGACGCCCATCTGCGAACGTGCGCGAGCTGCGCAGGCGAGGTCGCGCTGGCGCGGGCCGGAGTGCACGCCGCAGAGAGCCTCGACGAACCCGCAGCGCCCGAGGGCCTCGGCGTGACCGCAACCGCCGAGGCCGCCCGGATCGCCGGCGAGCGAGCGCCGGAGGTCACCTCGATCGCCGGCCGTGCCCGGCGGCGGCCCACGACCTCGCGGGTGCTGGCCGCCGCGGGGGCCGCCGCCGCCGTCCTGCTCCTCGTTGCCATCGCGCCGAAGCTCGGGCAGAGCTCGAACGGTGACCTCGCACAGGTCGCAGGCGGCGCGGCCGCGACCCACGCTCCCGCGGCATACCCGCAGGCCACCGGGGTGGAGATCCAGCACGCGGACTACACGTTCGACGCGCTGCCGCAGGTCGTCACCCAGCTTCAGGCCGCGCTCGCGGTGAGCGCAGGCATCGCCGCCCCGGCCGAGAACGGGCCCGCGGGCGCGTCGAGCGTGCCCGCGCTGCCGAGCGCCGGAGATGTCTCGACGGATCCGTCCCGCCTCCCGGCGGCGACCGCCTGCCTGAACAAGGCGTTCGACACGCCATCGGGCACGTTGTCGCGGGTGATCCTCGCGTCGTACCAGGGCCAACCCGCGTACCTGGGCGTCTACCTGATCGGACCGGGGGCCGAGCTTCCTCCGACGCTGTTGCAGCTGAACGTGGCGTCGGTCCACGGGTGCGACCCGCTCGGGCAGACCGCCGCGCGCCTGTAGCGGAATAGGCGGGCGTTCCGCCCTATGGGAGGATGCCCACGATGCCCGACGACGTCCGCAACGTGATCGTGATCGGCTCCGGGCCGGCCGGCTTCACGGCGGCCCTGTACACCGCGCGCGCCGACCTCGAACCGCTCGTCCTCAAAGGACTCGAGGCCGGCGGCCAGCTGATGCTGACGACCGAGGTCGAGAACTATCCCGGCTTCGCCGACGGCGTCATGGGCCCCGAGCTCATGGATCAGATGGAGAAGCAGGCGCAGCGGTTCGGCGCCGAGATCCTCGCGGTCCACGTGACCGAGGTCGACCTGTCGTCGCGGCCGTTCCTCGTCAAGGCCGGCGACCAGGCGTGGCGGGCCAAGACCGTGATCGTGGCGACCGGCGCGACCGCACGTTGGCTCGGCATCCCCGGCGAGGAAACGCTCCGCGGCCGCGGCGTGAGCGCCTGCGCGACCTGCGACGGGTTCTTCTTCCGCGATCGCGAGCTGCTCGTGGTCGGCGGCGGCGACACCGCGATGGAAGAAGCGACGTTCCTCACGAAGTTCGCGTCGAAGGTCACGATCGTGCACCGACGCGACGCCTTCCGCGCCTCCAAGGTGATGCAGGACCGCGTGTTCGCGAACGACAAGATCGACGTGATGTGGAACACCGTGCTTGACGAGATCGTGGGTGACGGCGCGGTGACCGGGGCCGTCGCGCGCGACGTCGTGACCGGGGCGACGCGGACGGTCGCGGCGGACGGCGTGTTCATGGCGATCGGGCACGACCCGACGACGTCGCTGTTCCGCGGCCAGCTTCCGGTCGACGAGAACGGGTACCTCGTGGTGCACGAACCGTCGACCGCCACGGAGGTGCCGGGCGTGTTCGCGGCGGGCGACGTCACCGACCACACGTACCGACAGGCGGTGACCGCAGCGGGACAGGGATGCAAGGCCGCGATCGACGCCGAGCGGTTCCTCGCCGACGACGCGCACGCGGGGTAGCCGCAGAGAGACCGGGGAATGTCTCCGGTGGACGATAGGTTCTGAGAACCTGGTGACGCCGCCACACCGACGGCCCTCACGAGAACGCGAGATCTGAAGGAGCACAACGATGGCGAACATCGGTTCGGTCGGAGACGCCGACTTCCAGACCACGGTCCTCGGGTCCGACACCCCGGTCTTGGTCGACTTCTGGGCGGAGTGGTGCGTGCCGTGCCACATGGTGTCCCCGGTCGTCGAGGAGATCGGCAACGAGAAGGGCGAGGGCCTGAAGGTCGCGAAGCTCAACATCGATGAGAACCCGGAGGCAACGCGCACCTACGGGGTGATGTCGATCCCGTCGCTGATCCTGTTCAAGGGTGGCCAGGAGGTCGCCCGGGTGATCGGCGCGAAGCCGAAGGACGCGATCCTGCGCGACCTGAGCTCCCACCTGTCCTGAGTTCGTTGCCGGCCCGACGGGCCGGGCGCAGACTGCACGGGTGCGGATCTTTCGCCTGGGCGACGACGGCCCCGAGGTCGTCGACATCCAACAACGGCTGACCGACCTCGGGCACGAACTGCCCACCGAGGAGCTCGGCGGCACCTTCGGCCCCGGCACCGACGCAGCCGTCCGGGCGTTCCAGGCGGAACGCCACCTGCATGTCGATGGCCTCGTCGGTCCCGACACGTGGGGACAGCTCGTCGAAGCCGGTTTCCGGCTCGGCGACCGGACCCTCTTCGTGCACGGGCCGTTCCTGCGCGGCGACGACGTGCGGGCGTTGCAACGCAAGCTCGACGCGCTCGGGTTCGACCCCGGGAAGCAAGACGGGATGTACGGCCCCGCAACCGAGTCCGCGGTCCGGAACTTCCAACGTAACGTCGGCGACGAGCCCGACGGCGTGGCCGGATTGCACACGCTTGCGACGCTCGAGCGGATGCGGCCGCTGGAGGACGTCCTGGGACGCGGGCTGGTGCGTGAAACCGAACAACTACGGGCGATCCAAGGCAAGGTGCGCGGCGCGGTCATCGCCGTCGACGCCGGCGGCGGTTCCGTCACGGAGCCCGGCGACGTTCAACAAGCGCTGGCCCGCGCGCTCGTTGCGGAGCTGCTTCGGATCGGCGCCGAGCCGCACATGATCCACGTCGGCGACGGCGACGCGTCGGCGAGAGCCGCCGAGGCGAACGCGATGGGCGCCGCCGCGATCGTGTCGTTGCACCTCGGCGAAGGATCGCCCGAGTCGAGCGGCCCGACGTGCTCCTACTTCGGCTCGCAGGTCACGTACTCACCCGCCGGGCGGCATCTCGCCGAGATGATCCTCGAAGAGCTCGAGCACGAACGCGGCGCCCGCGGGCGGCTTCAGCGCCTGTCGATCGCGATGCTGCGTGAGACGCAGATGCCTGCGGTGCAGGTAGAAGCGCTGGTTCCGACGAACGAGGCGGAGGCGGCGCTGCTCGAGGCCCCCGACGTGGTCGTCGGGATCGGGCGCGCGATCGGCGAAGGCGTACGCCGGTTCTTCGAGGGTTAGCGCCGCCGGCCGAGGACGGCCAGCACCAACCCCAAGAGCAGACCGAGGATCGCCGCGCGCGTGCCGCGTTCCATCTCGGTGAGGTAACGCGTGCCGGGTGCCGCGTCCATCGCCGCTAGGCTAGCGCGCGTGCGGGCATGCCTGATGATCGAGGGGCAGCAGGGCGCCACGTGGGCGGATTGGTGCGCGCTCGCCGACCGCGCCGAGCAGACAGGGCTCGAGGGTCTGTTCCGATCCGACCACTACTTCAGCGCCCGCGGCGTCTCGGGCGTCGGGGCGACGGACGCGTGGGCGGTGCTCGCCGCGCTCGCCGAGCGAACCACGACGCTTCGCCTCGGAACCCTCGTCTCGCCCGTGACGTTCCGGCCGCCGGCGGTGCTCGCCCGATCGGCCCTGACCGTCGACCTGATCAGCGACGGGCGCGTCGAGATCGGGATGGGGGCCGGTTGGTGGGAAGAGGAACACATGCGCTTCGGCCTCCCGTTCTATGACGTCGAGCACCGCTGGCAGCTCCTCGAGGAACAGGTTCCGATCGTGCACGGCCTCCTCACCGAGGACTCGTTCTCGTTCGAAGGCGCGCACTACCGGCTGGACGGGGCGGATCAGCTCCCCAAGCCGGTCCAGCGGCCGCGGCCCCCGTTGATCCTCGGCGGCACGACGGTCGGAGCGCGGATGCAAACGCTGGTCGGGCGTTTCGCCGACGAGTTCAACACCGTGGGCGGGACGCCGGACGTGGTCGGGGCGCGGTTCGCGCGTGCGCGCGCGGGCGTCGAAGCTGCGGGCCGCGATCCGGATGCGCTCGTCACATCGCTGATGACCTGGTTCTTCGTCGCGCCGACCGAGGAGGCCTACGTCGAGCGGCTGCGGCGCGCGCATTCCCTCGACCCGAGCGCGGGGCCGTTCGACGCGTACCGCGCCGATATCGAGCACGACTGCATCGTTGGCACGCCCGACCGGGCGATCGCCCGCCTCCGGGAGTACGCCGACGTCGGGGTACAGCGGATCTTTTTGAACCACGAGCTGTACGACGATCTCGAGATGCTCGATCTCATGGCGAGCGACGTCATGCCGGCGGTGCAGTGATGAACTGGGTGCTTCCCGGAGCACTCGGCCTGTTCTTCATCGTCGTGCTCGTGAGCACGATCGGGCTGGTGATCGTGACGCTCGTCGACGTGGTTCGGATGCCCGACGACGCAAGCTTCAGGAGCGGCACACAGATCGTGTGGGTCCTCGTGATCTTGCTCGGCGGGATCATCGGCGCGATCGTGTATCTGGTGGTCGGACGGCCGCCGGGCGGCGCAACCGCTGCGCGGCAACATCCGGCGCTCGCGACACCACCGCCGCCGCCGCCCGGCGGCACGGTTTAGCGCTGTTACGCTCTTGCCCTTCCCGACCGACCCGAGCTCGATGGCCGAATTCTCGATCGATCGCTTCGTCGACCGCTACGCGGCCCGCGCCGCGGGCATGACGGCGTCGGAGGTCCGGGCGCTGTTCGCGGTCGCCTCACGCCCCGAGGTCGTCTCGCTCGCAGGCGGGATGCCGTTCGTGCAAGCGCTTCCCGACGACCAAGTGCTTCGCGTCGCGCGCACGGTGCTCGAGGAACACGGCGACGTCGCGCTTCAGTACGGCGGCGGTCAGGGCTCGATCGGGCTCCGCGAACGCCTCGTGATGCTGATGGCCGACGAGCACATCGAGGCCGACCCCGACGACGTGGTCGTCACCGCGGGCGCGCAGCAGGCGCTCGACCTCCTCGGCAAGCTGTTCATCGATCCCGGCGACGTGATCGCGGTTGAAGCGCCGGCCTACGTCGGCGCGCTCACGGCGTTCGGCGCCTATCAGCCACGCTTCCTTCCGATCGAGATCGATGACGACGGCATGCTCGTGGAGCAGCTCGAACAGGCGTTGGTGCGCGGCGAGCGCCCGACGTTCGTCTACACCGTGCCGAACTTCGGGAACCCCGCCGGGGTGACCATGTCGGTCGAACGGCGGCGCCAGCTCGTGGCCCTGTGCCGCGAGGCCTCGATCCCGATCGTCGAGGACAACCCATATGGGTTGCTGCGCTTCGAGGATGAGCCGGCGCCATGTCTGCGCACGCTCGACCCCGAGAACGTGATCTACCTCGGCACGGTCTCGAAGACCTTCTCCCCCGGCGTTCGTGTCGGATGGGCGCTCGCCGAGCAGTCGGTGGTGCAGCGGCTCGTCCTGGCCAAAGAGTCGGCGGATCTGTGCAGCTCGAACTTCACGATGCTGATGACCGAACAGTGGTTCTCGGACGAGGCTCGGTGGCGCGGGACGCTCGCCGGGCTCGTGGACACGTATCGCTCGCGACGCGATGCGATGCTCGATGCGCTCGACGAGCACCTCGCCGATGAAGCGACGTGGACGCATCCGAGCGGCGGCTTCTACGTATGGGTGACGGTGCCCGACTGGCTCGACACCAAAGCGTTGCTCGCCGCCGCGGTCGAGCGTCAGGTCGCGTACGTGCCCGGCACCGCCTTCTATCCCGACGGACGCGGGGCGGATCAGCTGCGCCTCGCGTTCTGCTATCCGACGGAAGCGCGCATCCGCGAGGGCGTCGCGCGACTCGGCTCGTTGATCCACGACGAGACCGAGCTCTACCGGAGTCTCGGCGGCTGATCGATGCGGATCGCGATCATCGCCGGCGGCCGCACCCCGGAGCGCGACGTATCGCTGCGTGGCGGCCACCGCGTCGCCGCGGCGCTCGCCTCGCTCGGCCACGACACCTGGACCGTCGACCCGGCCGAGAGCAACCTCGTGGAAGCGCTCCGCGAACGTCCCGCCGACCTCTGCTGGCTTACGTTGCACGGCAAGGAAGGTGAGGACGGAACGGTCCAGCGGGTGCTCGATCTCGAGCAGGTGCCCTACACCGGGACCCGTGCCCTGGACTGCGAGCTCACGTTCGACAAAGTGCTCGCGAAGGACGTCTTACGCCGTGCGAACGTGCCGACGCCCGATTGGGTCGTGATCGAAGGATCGGCGCTCCGCGATCTCGGGGCGGGGGCGTCGCTTGCGACCGCCGTCGAGCGGGTCGGTCTGCCGTGCGTCGTGAAGCCGTCACGAAGCGGTTCCGCGCTCGGCGTGGCAGTCGTCGAGCGCGCGGCCGATCTGGCCGGGGCCGTCATGTCGGCGCTGTCGTATAGCGACGCGGCGATCGTCGAACGCCGAGTCGTCGGCACGGAGGTCGCGGCCGCCGCGATCGGCGATCCATTGGAGTTGTTGCCGCTTGTCGAGGTGGAACCCAAGAACGGCGTCTACGACTACAGCGCTCGGTACACCGCCGGGGCGACCGACTACTGGGCGCCGGCTCGCCTCGACGCGGCCATGGCAAGCACCGCATCGAGTGCGGCGGCTCGGGCTCTCGACGCGCTCACGATCAGATCGCTCGGAAGAGTCGACCTGATCGTCGACGACGACGGGCGACCGTGGGTGCTCGAGGCGAACGTCTCGCCCGGCATGACCGAGACCTCACTCGTTCCGATGGCCGCGGCGGCCGCCGGGTTGTCTCTTGCTCAGTTGTGCGACGCCATCATACGCTCGGCGAACCCGGCTTGAGCGCTCGGTCGGCTGCGGCGGTCGCGCTAGCGTGCCTCGTCGTGGCGTGCACCGGCGGAAGCGGCGTGACCTCGCCGACATCGCCGCCCGCCTCGACGCTCAGCGGCGGGCTGCCGTCGACGGTCACCGTTGGGCCCGTCACGTACGCCGTGTCGTGCACGCCCGTTGCCGAGACGCTGATCGACGTCGAGTTGCCCCACGCTGGAGAACCGAAGATCCGCGCGGTGACGGGCCTGTGGGACCGTCAGGCCGTGGCCGTGCTGGCGAACGATCCGAAAGGGTGCGGCGTGTGG
>JBJMLQ010000084.1:0-22321 GCA_045805225.1 Actinomycetota bacterium
AACCCGGTGGCGCGCACCCTCGACGCCTGGTTCATGAAGCCCATGCCGTTGCCGCCGCACATCGCCATCCCGTGCTCGACCGCGATCGCGCGCAGCCGTGCGCGCAGGTCGGGCCTGCCGTGGGACGGTTCCTCGTACAGCGACGAGAACGTCACCGCGCTGCCGGCGCCCGCGGCGGCGGCGTCAGTCAGCGCCTGCTCCACACGCTGGTTCGCGACCCCGAGGATCGCGAGGTCCACCGGCTCGGGCACCTCACCGATCGAGGGGTAGCAGGCGAGGCCGGCCACCTCGTCGTAACCCGGGTTCACCGGATAGATCGCGCCCTCGAACCCGCCGCGTTGCAGCTCGGCCATCATCGACGCCCCGAGCGAGCCCGTCTTGATCGAGGCGCCGACGACCGCGATCGAGCGCGGCTCGAGCATCCGGCGCATCGCCGGCAGTGCCTCGTCGGGCTGGGTCACGCCTACTTCTTCCCGAAGGCGTGGTCCTTCTTCGCCATCTTGAAGGCCTGCCAACCGGGGATGCCGTTCACGCCGCCGCCGGCATGCGTGGCGCTGGACCCGTGGTACAGCCCGCGCAGCGGCGTCCGGTAATCGGAGTACCCCGGCGCCGGGCGCATGTGGAACAGCTGATCCACCGACAGCTCGCCGTGGAAGATGTTGCCCCCGATGAGCCCGAGATCCTGCTCCATGTCGTACGGACCGATCACCTGGTAGTCGATGATCGAGCTCTTGAAGTTGGGGGCGAGCTGGTCGTACAGGTCGAAGATCCGCTTCGCGTAGGCGTCGAGCTCGTCGCGGTGCGGCTCGAGGTTCCAATCGTCCGGAACCCACTGCGTGAACATGGAGAACACGTGCGTGCCGTCGGGCGCGAGCTTCTTGTCCAGCGTCGTCGGGATCGTGCCGTCGACGAACGGCGCGACCGACCCCGTGCGCTCCATGTGCGCGTCCTGGAACGCCTGCTCTGCGTATTGCGGCGAGAAACACAGCTCGACCGACCCGGTGTGATGCGCCTGCATGTCGGTGCCGGGCATCGCGACGAAGTCGGGGAGCTCGCTGATCGCGACGTTGATCTTCACGACGCCGCTGCGGGTCTTCCACCGCTCGATGTCCCAGACGAAGTCGGCGGGGAGCTCATGGCGCTCGACCAGGTCGAGGAACGCGATCTTGGGATGGATCGTCGTGACGACGACCGGGGCGCGGAGCTCGGTGCCGTCTTCGAGCGCGACGCCGACGGCGCGACCGCCGCGGACGATGATCTGCTTGACGCGCGCGTCGGTGCGGATCTCGGCGCCGAAGGCCTCCGCGGCCGAGCGGATGGAGTCGCTCACCGCCCCCATCCCGCCCTGCTGGAACCCCCACGAGCCGAGGTGGCCGTCGCCGACGTCGCCGATCGAGTGGTGGAGCATCACGTAGGCGGTGCCGGGCTCGTCGGGGCCGGCCCACGTGCCGATGACGCCGTTGACCGTCAGCATCGCCTTGATCGCGTCGGACTCGAACCAGTCGTTCAGCAGATCGCTCACCGACATCGTGAACAGACGCGTCACGTCGCCGACGCCTCGCTCGCCGAGCTTCCGCATCTTCCACGCCGACTGCAGCGTGGCGAGCAGGTCGGCGGGCTTCATCGACCCGACGTGCGGCGGCACCTGCAGCAGCAGCGGCCCGAGGACGTCGGACACGCCCTTCAGCCACGCCTCCCACTTCGGCAGCGTGTCGGCGTCGCGCTTGGAGAACTGCGCGATCGAGTCATAGCTCTTGTGGTGATCGTCGGCGTAGACGGTGATCGCACGACCGTCGGGGAACGCCTGGAAGTACGGACCGAACGGGGTGACGTCGTAGCCGAACTGCTTGAGCTTGAGCTCTCGGATGATCGTCGGCGGCATCAGCGACATCACGTAGGAGTAGGTCGTGACGTTGATCTCGGGGTGGTCGGAGAACGGGGCGCTCGTGTCGGCGGCGCCGCCGGTCTTGTTGCGCGCCTCGAGGACGACGGTGCGCGCGCCCTCACGCGCGAAGTACGCCCCGGCGGTCAAGCCGTTGTGGCCGCCCCCGATGATGATCGCGTCGTAGACGTTCGAAGCCATGCAGGATCGATCCTTCCGTTCGGGTCGGCCCGTATCATGGACCTTGACTGAATCATCAGTCAAATCCCGTTCGGACCCGTCGACGGATTTGACTGTGCTGGTCAGACGGGTAAGGTGCCTTGAACGGTCGATCAGACCACGGCCGCTTCGAAGGCTCCCGATTAGATACCGTTCAGGAGACGTATGGCCACCAAGACGCGGAAACCGCAGCGTGATCGCCACCAGGAGATCCTGGAGGCGGCCTCTCGCGTGATCACCGACCGAGGCTTGGCGGAGACCCGGATCCAAGACATCGCGGAAGCCTGCGGCGTCTCCCCCGGTCTGATCCTCTACTACTTCGAATCGAAGGACCGGCTGCTCGTCGAGGCACTCACGTTCACGAGCGACCAGTTCTACCTGCGAACCGCCCGAGAGCTCCGCAAGATGCCGTCGGCCCGCGATCGGCTGATCCGTGTGATCGAGCTGTCGGTGCCCGGCCTGTTGCCGGAGTACGACCTGCTCGACGAGTGGGCCCTGTGGCTCGAGATCTGGGTGCGCGCGTTGCGCGACCCCGACCTCGCGAAGGAGCGGGAGGTTCTCGACCGCCGGTGGGTGCAAACGATCGCCGAGATGATCCGGTACGGGCGCCAGACCGGCGAGTTTCCCACCGACGCTCGCGACGCGGACGATCTCGCGATGCAGTTCAGCGCGATGACCGACGGCCTCGCGATCCAGGTGCTGCTCAACGACACCGTGATGACGCCCCAGCGCATGTACGACATCTGCCTGGACGTCGCCGATCGCCTGATCGGCTTCGACGCCGACGCATCTTCCTGAGCCGATTCACACGCGAAGCCGGGCGCCCTTCGGGTCGTAGAAGGGCTCGCGACTGATCGTCGCGCGCACCCTCGTCCCGCGAACCTCGACCGACACGGGGAGATCGGTCGTCATCACGCCGTGGATCCAGGCGAGCCCAACGGCAGCGCCGAGATGATGCCCGTAGGCGCCGCTCGTCACGTACCCGATCCGGTCCGTGCCCATCACGACGGGCTCGCCGTGCCAGAGCATCGGGCCCGGATCGTCGAGCTTCACGCTGACGAGCTCGCGATCGCGCCGGCTGTCCTTGAGCACGGCGAGCGCCTGCTTGCCGACGAACTCCTGCTTGTCGCCGCGTACGGCGAACCCGAGCCCAACGGCGTAGGGATCGTCGAGGCCGCCCATGTCGTGGCCCCACGACCGGAACCCGCGTTCGACCCGGAGCGCGTCGAACGCGAACGCACCTGCCAACCGCATCTCGTGCGGCTCGCCGGCCGCCACAACCTTGTCGAACACGTCGGCCGCGAACTCCGTCGGCACCAGCAGTTCCCAGCCAAGCTCGCCGGTGAACGACACGCGCATCGCGAGCGCCTTCGCCCACGCGACGTCGATCTCGCGAGCCGACAGGAACGGGAACGCCGCGTTCGACAGATCCTGATCGGTCAGGGCGCCGAGGACCGAGCGGCTCTCCGGGCCGGCGATATGCAGCGTCGCGTACGCACTCGTGACGTCGGTCACCGTCGCGCCCGACGGCAGGCCGTTGCGCAGGAGCATCTCGGTTCGCCGTTGGTACAGGGTCGGCGCGAGCACGAGGAACCGATCCTCAGCCAGGCGGGTCACGGTCGGGTCCATCTCGATCCCGCCCCGCTCGTTGCACAGGAGCGTGTAGACGACGCGCCCGACCGCGACGTCGACGTCCGAGGTGCACAGTCGTTGCAGGCCAGCCGCCGCCTCCGGCCCCTGGACGAGGAACTTCGCGTACGTCGAGAGGTCGAACAGCGCGACGCCCGTCCGCGCCGCGCGCATCTCCTCGCCGACGTGGCGGAACCAGGACGGGCGGTCGAAGTCGTAGATCCACAACGGCTCCTGCACCGCGCCGGGCTCGAACCATCCGGCTCGTTCCCAGCCGGCGGCCTCGCCGATCGCGCCGCCCGCATCTTTGAGTTGTGAGAGGAACGGCGTGCGCCGCACGCCGCGCCCGACGTCCGGCTGCAACGACGGCCAGTGCATCGCGTAGAGGCGCCCGAGCGTTTCGTGCGTCTTCTCGTGGAGCCAGGCGCGGTTGTTCGCCCACCGTCCCGTTCGCGCGACGTCGACCTCGGTCAGGTCCATGGTCGGATGTCCCTCGACGATCCTCTCGGCGAGGGCCTTGCCGACCCCCGGGCCGTAGATGATGCCCTGCGAGTTGAGCCCCGCCGCGACGAACAACCCCCGCACCTCCGGGGTTTCGCCGAGATGCAGGTTCGCGTCGGGCGAGAAGCTCTCGGGCGCGCGCAGGTAGTGCTGGAACCCCACGGTGTGCAGCACCGGCAACCGTTCGCGAGCGGCGGCGAGCACCGGCGCGAGGTGCTCCCAGTCCTCGCCGAACTCGACGAACCCGCTCGTGGGGATCTCCCTCGGCGCCCTGGGCTTGCCCTTCGGCTCGAACGCCCCGACCACGAGACGCCCGGCGTGGTGCCGGACGTAGAAATAGCCGTCCAGGTCGCGCAGGAACGGGAACCGCTCTTCGGCGCCGGGCACCGCGTCGGTCATCACCCACACGTGCTCTGCGGGATACAGCGCCACCGAGGTTCCGGCGAGCCGCGCGAGCTCCGATGTCCATAGTCCGCCGGCGAGCACGACGGTCTCGGCGTCGACCACGCCTTTGTCGGTTTCGACACCGGTCACCGCGCCGCCCTGCACGCGGAACCCCGTGACGGTCACGCCGAACGCGAAGACGGCGCCGCGATCGTGCGCGCCCTTGGCGAGCGACAGCGCCGCCTCGCCCGGGTTGACCGTCGCGTCGCCCGGCGTGACGGTCGCCCCGACGAGGTCGTCCACCTTGGCGAGCGGCCACCACTCGAGCACCTGCTTGGGTTCGAGCACACGGCACTCGACGCCGAACTCGCGATGCATGTCGGCGCCGGCGAGAAGCTCCTGCATGCGGCCGGCGGTCCGCGCGACGCTGAGCGACCCGACGCGTCGGAAGCCCGTGTCGACGCCGGTCTCGTTCGGAAGCGTCGCGTACGTGTCGACGTTGATGCGCGAGAGCTCGGTCAGCGCGTGTGTTCCTCGCACCTGCGAAACGAGACCGGCCGCGTGCCACGTCGTGCCGGCGGTCAGCCGCACCCGGTCCAGTACCACCACGTCGGTGACGCCGAGCTTCGTCAGGTGGTACGCGATCGACGATCCGATGATCCCTCCGCCGACGATCACGACCCGCGCGCGCGCAGGCGCGTCGACGACGGGCTCAAGGATCGAGCTGTCGACGTCGCGGTTGGCGAGGTGCTCGGGCACCGGCATGGTGCCCCGAAGGATAGGCGACCGAGTTGACGCCCCGTATGGCGCCGGTGTTCCATCGGGCGCCATGCCGCGCGCCGTGGAGACCAGCGACTGATGAGCACCGTCGCCGGGTTCACCACGACACCCGTCAAGTCGATGACGTTGTCCAGGCCGGATCGGATCGAGCTCTCGGCGTTCGGCTGCGTCGGCGACCGGCGGTTCCTCTGCGCTCGACGCGACGGCACGCGGCTGTCCGGGATCTCGAAGGCAGCGTTGATGCCGATCAGGCCGGTGTACGACGCGGCGGCCGAACGGCTCACCCTGACGTTCCCCGACGGCTCCGTCGTCGAAGGCAACGCGGCAGACGTGGGAGCGGCGCTGTCGGTCGGCCTGTTCGATCGCGCGATCCCGGCGCGCGTCCTCGACGGGCCGTTCACCGAGGCGATCCGCGAACACGCGCAAGACGACACGCTCGTGTTCGCTCGCGTGGTCGAACCGGAGTACGCCGGCGGTCTCCACCGGGCCTCGATCGTCTCCCTCGCGTCCGTCGCCGACGTCGGCAAGCGCATGGGCCGCGACGATCTCGATCCGCGGCGCTTCCGCATGCTGATCGAGGTCGAGGGGGTCGGCGCCTACGAGGAGGACGCCTGGCAGGGACGACGCGTGCGCTTCGGTGAGGCGGTCGTGCGCGTCGGCGCCCGGATGAACCGGTGCGTCATGACGACCCTCGACCCGGAGACGGGCGAGCAGAACGCGCCGGTGCTCGACGCCCTAGCGACGCACCGGCGGGTGGGCGACGAGCTGCTCGTCGGCGTGTACGGCGACATCGAGCGGCCGGGCACGATCGCGGTTGGTGACGACGTCGACGTGCTCGACTGAGGTCACACAGGCTGCGGCCGCGGGGACACCGCAGCAGCACGTTCAGGCGCCGACGAACGCGAGGATCTCGGCCGCGTGCTCCTCGTAGTGCTCGAACGTCTCGCCGGTGAACTCCTCGACCGCTTCGTCGGTGAGCGCGGGAAGCGCCTGGAGCGCCTCCCGGCAGGCGACACGGTTCTGCTCCGATCGAACGATGACCTCGTCCCAGCTCATGCCACGCCCGTCTTGGACGACGATCGTGTTGAACGCGTCCCAGTCCTGCGACTCCTCGGTCGGCTCGCCGCGGCCGATCTTGCGCAGGACGTCCGCGACGTAACCGGCCCAGAACCCGCAGTGCCAGACCAGATCGTGCACCGACCAGCCCGGCACGACGCCCTCGTCCGACCGCCGATCCTCCGGCACCTTGCTGAACGCGTCGACGAACGCAGACCAGGCCGCGTCCTCTTTCTGGAGTAGGTCTTCGATGGTCGTCATGGCGCGGAACGCTACCGCGTGCGTGCGCGCGGCGCACGGATCGGCGCGGCGCGAGGGTGGACTAGGCTGCGGCCTGATGGATCTTCAGGTGCAGCTGGCGGTGATCGGCAGGATCGCGCTGGCTGCGTTCCTCGGATACCTCCTCGGACTGGACCGCGCGCTTCGCGGCAAGGACGCCGGCGACCGCACGTTCTCGCTCGTCGCGCTCGGGTCGGCGGCGTTCGTCGCGCTCGGCGTCGAGCTCTTTCCGGATTCCGGGGACCGCGTGATCCAGGGGGTGGTCGCGGGCGTCGGCTTCCTCGGCGGCGGGCTCATCTTCCGCGCGTCCGGCGGCGTGAAAGGACTCACGACGGCGGCGGCCCTGTGGGCGTCCGCGGCGGTCGGCTGCCTCGTCGGCGCGGGATTCTATCTGTCCGGCGCGGCGCTCGCCGGCATCATCTTGGTCGTGCTCGAGCTGCACGCCGTGGGCTTCCTGCGACGGATCAGCGGGCGGCGTCGCGCGCGTGACCACGACACCGAGCCCGAGAGCGAGCAGTCCGGCTAACCGCCGAACGCGCTGAACGCGATGCCGGTGGCCTCGGCGACGCCCTGGTTCGTGAGCTTCCCGTCCCAGGTGTTGACGCCGAGCGCGAGCGCCGGATCGTCCGCCGTCGCCCGCTCGGCCCCGTCGGTCGCGAGCGCGAGGAGGTACGGCAGCGTGACGTTCGTCAGCGCGTACGTCGACGTGCGGGGCACGGCGCCGGGCATATTGCCGACGGCGTAGTGGACGACGCCGTCGACGATGTAGGTCGGCTCCGCGTGGGTCGTGACGTGCGAGGTCTCGAAGCAGCCACCCTGATCGATCGAGATGTCGACCATCACGGCGCCCGGCCGCATCTGCGTGACCATGTCGGCGGTCACGAGGTGCGGCGCCTTTGCGCCGGGCACGAGCACCGCGCCGATCACGAGATCAGCGTCAAGGACGAGCCGCTCGACGGCGAGCCGCGACGACATCACCGTCTGGATCCGGCCGCGCCAGATCCGGTCGATCTCGCGAAGCCGCTCCACGTTCTTGTCCACGACGACGACCTCGGCCTGCATCCCCGCGGCGATCTCCGCGGCGTTCCACCCCGCCATGCCGCCGCCGAGGACCACCACCAGCGCCGGGCGAACGCCGCTCGCGCCACCCATCAGGACGCCGCGACCCCCGGACGGCCGCTCGAGGTACTTCGCACCTTCCTGGGGCGCCATCCGGCCCGCGATCTCCGACATCGGCGCCAGCAGGGGCAGCTTCCCGTCGTGCGTCTGGACGGTCTCGTAGGCGATCGCCCGGACGCCACTATCGAGGAGGAACGTGGTCAGCTGCGGGTCGGCGGCGAGGTGGAGGTACGTGAACAACACGTGGCCCGCGCGGAACCGCTCGTATTCCTCCGGCTGCGGCTCCTTCACCTTGACGATCAGGTCGGCGGCGTCGAACACCGCGTCGGCGTCTGGCACGATCTTCGCGCCCGCACCGACGTAGTCGTCGTCACTGATCGCCGAGCCGGTCCCCGCGCCCGCCTGCACGACGACGTCGTGGCCGGCGTGGGTCAGCTCGCGCACCCCCTCCGGCGTCGCGGCGACGCGATATTCGTGCGTCTTGACCTCGGTCGGTATCCCGACGATCACGTCACGCCTCCAGGTCGTCGAGGGCGGCCCGAAGGCCGTCCGTCAGCTCCTGTACCTCGCCGTTCGTGAGCACGAGCGGCGGCGAGACCTGCAGCGCTCCGCCCGCCAGCACACGTCCCATGATGCCCCGTCCGCGAAGCGCCGGCACGACCCTCGCGAGCAGCGCCGGATCACCGGCGACCCGGTCGGTCAGCTGCACCGCCGACAACACCCCCACGCCGCCCCGAACCTCGCGGACGAGCGGATGCGTCGCGAGCGTCTGGAGCGAGGTGAGCATCACGCCTTCCAACTCGGCCGCGCGCCGCACGAGGCCCTCGCGCTCGATGATGTCGAGGTTCGCGAGCGCGGCGGCCGACACCGCGGCGTGCCCGCTATAGGTGTACCCGTGCCGGAACATGCCGGCGCCCTCTCGCCAGAACGGCTCCCACACCGCCGGTGCGGCGAGGACCGCGCCGAGCGGCAGGTAGCCGCTCGTGATCCCTTTGGCGCAGGTCACGAGATCGGGCTCGAGGCCGAAGCGTTCGCTCGCGAACCACGCGCCGCACCGCCCGAACCCGGTGATCACCTCATCGGCGATGAACAACACCCCCAGGTCGCGGCAGATCCCGCGCGCCTTCTCGAGGTAGCCCGGCGGCGGCGGGAACACGCCGCCCGCGCCCATCACCGGCTCACAGAAGAACCCCGCGACCCGTCCCTGTCCCAGCTGGTCGATCGTTTCGTACAGCGCGTCGGCGTCGTCCCACGGCACCTCGACCACCTCGTGGAGCAACCGTCCATAGCCGTCGGCGTTCGCGCGGATCCCCGCGAGCGACGTCCCCGCCGCGTGCATGCCGTGATAGGCGTGCTCGCGGCGGATCAACACGGTGCGCTCGGGCTGACCGGTGAGCGACCAGAACCGTCGCACCATCTTGGTCGCGGTGTCGATCGAGTCCGACCCGCCGCTCGTCAGGAACACCTTCGCGTCCGCCATGGGCGCGATGCCGGCGACCCGATCGGTCAACGCCGCGGTCGGTTCGTTCGTGAGGTCCCCGAACGTGTGATACGCGGCGAGGCGGCGCATCTGCTCCGCGGCCGCGTCCGCGATCTCTGCCCGCCCGTGGCCGACGTTCGCGAACCACAGCCCCGCGGTGGCGTCGAGGTAGCGCGTCCCGCTCGCGTCCCACACGTGGGAGCCCTCGCCACGGACGACCGTCAGCTCACCGCCGGCCTCCAACGCGGCCATGTCCGCGAACGGGTGCCAGAAGGTGGTCATGACGGCAGATGTTCCCAGGTCACCGGCCTTCGACGCGAGCGCGCGGGTAAGGACCCCGGCGGATCGCAACCCGGTGGCACACGCCGCCCGTACATCAACGTGGAAACGTCGCCCGCTGAGGTGAGCCGACAGGCAACGGCTGGATGCATCCGTCGCGGCTGGGGTATGCCCAGCTCGCCCCGCACGCGTCCGCGTACGGCGCATAGACGAACTAGCCATAGAGGACTAACGTTCGGACGCCGTTCCGAGCACTCATAGGAGGGGAACCATGGATCCCACACCCGATCCGGCCCTGATCCGGGGCCTCACCCAGCGGCGCATCTCCCGCCGAGACGCCCTCCGATACGCGGGCATGGGGGCCGGCGCGCTCGGCCTCGCAGCGATCCTGGACGCGTGCGGGGTCAAGTCATCCGGCGCCGCCGGCTCGACGAGCGCCAGCGGCTTCGACTGGAGCGCCCAGACGCTTCACCACCAGCTGAACTTCGCCAACTGGCCGTACTACATCGACACGAGCCACGGCACGCACCCGACGCTGGACACCTTCACGCAGCAGACCGGCATCAACGTCAACTACAAGCCGGTCATCAACGACAACCAGGCCTTCTACGCCAAGCTCAAGCCGCAGCTCCAGGCCGGCCAGTCCACCGGCTGGGACATCATCGTGATCACGAACGGGGCGCAGCTCTCCGAGCTGATCGGCAACGACTGGCTGATCCCCCTCGACCTCAGCCAGCTCCCAAACTTCACGAAGTACGCGAGCGACTCGATCAAGAACCCCTCCTACGACCCCGGGAACAAGTACTCGGTCGTGTGGCAGTCGGGGTTCACGGGGCTGGCGTTCAGTCCGAAGGCCACCGAGGCGCTCGGACGCGAGCCGGACAGCCTGGCCGACCTGTGGGACGACCGGCTCAAAGGTCACGTCGGCATGATGAGTGACAATACCGAGCTCGGCAGCATCGGCCTGCTCCATCTGGGCATCGAGCCCTCGACCTCCACACCCGACGACTGGACGAAGGCGGCGCAGGTGCTGCAGCAACAGAAGGACGCCGGCATCCCGCGCGGGTACTTCGACCAGGGCTACATCAACCAGCTCGAGGACGACAACACGTGGCTCACACAGGCGTGGTCCGGCGACGTCTTCCTGGCGAACCAGACGGGCTACCCCGAGCTCAAGTTCATCGTGCCGAAGGAAGGCGTGATGTTCTGGCACGACAACATGCTCATCCCGGTCGGCGCCGAGAACCCGCTCGACGCGCTGACGTACATGAACTACGCGTACGACCCGCACGTCGCCGCCCTGATGGCGAACTACATCTGGTACGTCACGCCGGTGCCCGCGGCGAAGCCGATCGTCGCGGGACTCCCGGGCGGCAAGCCCGTCGCCGACAGTCCGCTCGTCTTCCCGGACCAGGCGATGTACAGCCAGACGCACACGTACTACGTCTACACGGGGACGGACGACCTCGACCAATGGAACAACACGTTCGATCCGATCATCACGGGGTAGCTCGGCGCAAGCCCAGCGTTCGAAAGCGCATCGCGCCGTACGGCCTGATCGGTCCCGGCGGGTTGTGGCTCGCGATCTTCTTCATCATCCCCATGGTCGCGATGCTCCTGCTGTCGCTGGAGACCCCGGTCCCGTCGAGCGGATTCAAAGACCTCGGCTACCAGTTCACGTGGCACTTCGGCGAGTACGCGAGCGCGCTCTCGGCCTTCCACGAGCAATTCATCCGCTCGCTCGTGTACGCGGCGATCGTCACGCTGGCAACGCTCGTCGTCGGGTATCCGGTCGCCTACTGGATCGCGTTCAAGGGCGGGCGGCACAAGACCACGTTCCTGTTCATGCTGCTGCTGCCGTTCTTCGTGTCGTTCGTGATCCGGTCGCTCGCATGGCAGTTCATCCTGTCCGACGGTGGCATCATCATCACCGCGCTGGAACGGATCCACGTGCTGCCGCAGGGGTTCCACATCCTCGCGACACCGACCGCCGTGATCGCGGGCATCGCCTACAACTCGCTGCCGTTCATGGTGCTGCCGCTGTACGTGTCGCTCGAGAAGATCGACCGGTCCGTGATCGAGGCGGCCGGCGATCTGTACTCGACGCCACGTGACGTGATCCGCAAGGTGGTGCTGCCACTGAGCGTGCCCGGGATCTTCGCCGGCTTCCTGCTGACGTTCATCCCCGCGGTCGGCGACTACGTGAACAACGACATCCTCGGTGGTACCAACACGACGATGATCGGCAACGTGATCCAGCGGGCGTTCCTGAACGACCAGAACTACCCCCTCGCCTCCGCGCTGTCCTTCATCCTGATGCTCATCTTGTTGGTCGGGATCATCCTGTACGCGCGCGTGCTCGGGACAAGGCAGATCGAGGAGTACCTGTGACCTCCGTCCCGACCACCGTCGATCCCGTCATCCCGGCCGAGGTGGAGTACCGCCCCGCGACGAACAAGTCCAAACGGAAGCTCTCCGACATCGTGCTGGCCACCTACACCATGCTGGTGATCGCGTACCTGCTGATCCCGATCGCGGTCATGATCCTCTACAGCTTCAACTCCAATGCGGCGTCCGGCACCGCGGTGACGCCGAAGGTCTCGTTCCGGTGGCAGGGCTTCACCTTCGAGTGGTGGAAGCAATGGAACGCGGTGCCCGACCTGACGTCGGCGCTATGGAACTCGCTCTACATCGCGGTCGTTAGCACGATCGTCGCGACGATCTTGGGAACGCTGATCGCGCTCGCCCTCGTTCGGTATCACTTCCGCGGCTCGGGGACCACCGAGATGGTGATGTTCATGAACATCGCGGCGCCCGAGATCGTCCTGGGCGCCGCGCTGTTGTCGTTCTTCGTGCTGCTGCACTTCCCGATGGGGTTGCTAAGCATCTTCGTGGCCCACGTGATGTTCAACATCGCGTTCGTCGCGATCGTCGTCCGCGCACGTTTGTCGGGATTCCATCGAGAGATCGAGGAGGCCGCGCAAGATCTCTATGCGGATGCGTGGGTGACGTTCTACAAGGTGACCCTGCCGCTGATCTGGCCGGGGATCTTGGCCGGCGGCTTGCTCGCGTTCGCCCTGTCGATCGACGACTTCGTGACCACGAACTTCGTCGCGGGGCAGACGGTGACCTTCCCGCTGTGGGTCTACGGCGCGGTGAAGGTCGGCATCCCGCCGCAGGTGTTCGTGATGGGGACGTCGATCTTCCTGGCCGGCTTGGTCATCGCGATCATCAACGTGATCGCGGCTCGGCGTCGCAACGAGGTTCGGGCGGCCACCGAGGACAGCTCGCTCTAGATCAGCGCGGCGACGCCCCGCTTGACCAGCTGGGCGGCGACGATCTCCCGCTGGATCTCGCTCGTGCCCTCCCAGATCCGGTCGACGCGGACCTCGCGCCAGAACCGCTCCGCAACGTTCTCGCGCATGTACCCCCGCCCGCCGAAGATCTGGACGGCGCGATCGGCCACGCGCCCGGCCATCTCGCTCGCGAACAGCTTGGCCATCGAGCACTGCGCGTGCTGGACCTTCACGTCGGCGCCGGCGTCGATGTTCTCGGCGAGCCGATACGTCATCAACCGTGCGGCCCAGAGCTCCGTCAGGGAGTCAGCCAGCATGTGCGAGATCGCCTGGTTCTCGATGATCGGCCGCCCGAACTGGACGCGGTCCTTCGCGAAGGCGGTCGCCTCTTCGATCAAGCGCTCGGCCGCGCCGCAGCACCGCGCCGCGATCATCAGCCGTTCATAGCGGAACCACGCGTAGGTGAAGCTCATCCCGTCGCCCTCGGCGCCGATCAGCTGCGACGTGGGCACCCGCACATCGTCGAAGGCCACGATCGCGTGCGTGTCCGGATAGGTGTGGGTGTAGCGCGGCTCGCGGACCAGCCGCACGCCGGGGGTGTCCTTGTCGACCACGAACATCGCGTGCTCGCCGGCGTGCGCGCCCTCGGCGATCTTGGCCTGGAAGAAGATGTGATCCGCCCGGTTGAACGACGTCACGTGCATCTTCTCGCCGGCCAGCACGTACTCGTCGCCCTCGCGCCGGGCGGTCGCCTCGATCGCGTCGACGTCCGAGCCGGCGCCGGCCTCGGTGATCGCGTAACACTCGCTCCGCTCACCCCGGATCGCCGGCTTCAACCACCGCTCGATCTGCTCGTCGGTCATGACCTCCGGCGCCCACTCGGCCGGCGTGTGGACGCACCACCCGAGCGCGTTCGTGACCCGGCCGATCTGCTCGGAGACCAAGACCTGCTGCAAGGTGGTGAAGCCGCCGCCGCCGAGATCCCTGGGGAGATTCATGCCCGACAGGCCGAGGTCGCGGGCATGTTGCTCGAGCCGGCGGTGATCCTCTTCCGGGATCTTGCCGTCGTGCTCCTCCGCATGCAGCTCCCACGGGATCAGCTCGTCGTCGACGAAGCGTCGGGCGCGCTGTTGGATCTCACGGTCCGTATCGGAAAGCGGGTAGGTGGTCATGGCCGCAGGATATGGCTCGCGGCGTCGCATCCGTCAACGAGCCGTCGTCACAGCCCCTCGAGCGCGATGAAGGCGTCCGCGATGAGCGCCATCCGTTTGAACCCGTCCGGCATGTCGGAGCGCTGGTGGCTGGTCACGATCGTCACGTCGCGCGTCGGGCACGTGTACGCCGTGGTTCCCCAATAGCCGTCGTGCCCCCACCACGTGACGTCCGCCGCCTCGGCACGGAACAGAAACATCGCGGCGTTCGAGACGACTTCGTCGGACGTTGCGGATGCACGTGGCAGACCGGCAAGCGTCTCGGTCATCGTCGCCAGCGTCTCCGGACGCTCGAAGATCTCGTTTCGAAGGAGCGCCCGGAAGAACCGCGCGACGTCGCCACACGTCGACATCAGGCCGCCGCCACCGTAGAGGTCCACGGACGCGTCCATGTCGGCGACATCGAGAGCGCGCTCGTACTGATGCGACAGCGGCGGCACGTCCGGCGGCTCGTCCTCGATCGTCTCCTGCCAGGTCGTCCGGATCCCGAGCCGCTCGTAGTCGACGAGCTCGCGGATCGCCGCACCCATGGACAGGCCGGTCACGCGTTCGAGGATCTCCCCGACCAGGCAAGCGCCGGTATCGGAGTAACCGAACACCGTGCCGGGAGGCCCATAGGGTTTGCCGTACTCGACCGCCCATCGGATCTGCTCGAACCGGGTCCAGCGGCGGCCGGGGTCCTTCGCGACCTGCGCCGTGAAGCCGTCCGTCAGCTCGTCGCCGTACGCATCCGCGGCGAAATCGTAGATGCCGCTGGTGTGGGTCAACAGGTGTCGGAGGGTGATCGAAGCCGTCTCGTAGCCGCCGCTGCGCAGGAGCTCGTCGTACGGGCCGGCAAGGAGTTCGGCCGCCGTCTGATCGAGCGAGAGCCGCCCCCGTTCGACCAGCCGCAGGGTCGCCGCCGCAACGAAGGGCTTCGTGACGCTCGCGATCCGGAACCGAGAGCCCGGTTGCAGCGGACCGTCGCCCAGCTCCTGCACACCCGCAGCCACTTCGACGTCCACGCCGAGGCCCGGCGCGAGCACGTGCAGGAGACGCCCGGGCATCTCGGGCCACGCGGCAACATCCGCGTCGACCAACCGCTGGAACCGGTCTTCGATGCTCATCGAGCCATCGGCGCGAGGCCGGTCCAGGGCCGCACCTGCTCCAAGGCCGCGCCGATCCGGAAGGCGGTGACGTCGTCGTACGTCCGCGAGACGATCTGGATCCCGGTCGGCACACCGTTCGATGCCGCGATGCCGCTCGGGACGGCCAACACCGGGCACGGCGCGAGGATGTTGAACGGCGTCGTCATGAAGCAGGCGAACTGCCGGTCGTTCCCGCCGCCGGCGTCGAACAGCTGCCCGAGGATGCTGTCGCCGGCGGGGATCCCCGGTACCGCCCACGTCGGACAGATGAGCGCGTCGTAGGTCTCGAACAGCTGCCCGATCGGCGTCCAGACGTCGGCCTCCTGGTGCAGGCCTCGGAGGAACGAACCGGGCTCGGCCATCAGCACGCGCGCCTCGTCGGCCCACGCGTGCACGTAATCGTTGACCAGGTCGGGGAAGGCGTCGGCCGCGCTCGCGATCTCGGCGCCGAAGATCGCCGCGAAATGCCTGCGCGCCGTGTCCATCAGGACGCCGAGGGTCCACGGGATCCCCACCTCCTCCACCTTGGCGCCCGCGTCGACCAGCGCCGCGCCGGCCGCGTGTGTGTTCGCTGCGATCTCGTCGTCCACGTCCCACGCACCGAGGTCGGTCGACACGGCGATCCGCATCCCGTCGATGCCCTCGAGCCGTTCGGGGATCTCGAGCTTGGGCCGCAGGCTCGCGATGTCGGCGGTGTGCGGGCCGGCCACCACGTTCTCGAAGAGGGCGCAGTCGGCGATCGTCCGCGCGAGCACACCGTCGTGGCAGTAGCGGTCCAGGTTGTACGGCGCACCCGTCGGCACCCGGCCGTGCGGGGCCTTGAACCCGACGACCCCGTTGATCGAGGCCGGGATCCGGATCGAGCCGCCGATGTCCGATCCGCTCGCGAGCGTCGACGTCCCCGATGCGAGCGACGCACCGGACCCACCGCTCGAACCGCCGACCGCGACGTCGGGGTTCCACGGATTGCGCGTGATCCCCCACAGCTTCGAGTGGGTGTAGCCGGTGCACGAGAACTCCGGCGTCGTCGTGCGAGCGTGCACCACGGCGCCGGCGGCGAAGATGCGCTCGGCGATCGGTGCCGTCTCGTCGGCGATCTCGTCGACCGCGAGCGATCCGTATCGCATGCGCCAGCCCTGGACCGGGACCTCCTCTTTGAGGGCGACGGGCAACCCTTCGAGCGGCCGGATGTCCTCGCCGGTTGCGTACCGCTCGGCAGAGGCTGCCGCCGCCGCGAGCGCGTCCTCGTCGAGCCGCTCGGTCAAGGCGTTGACCGTCGGCTCGACGGCGTCGGCGCGCGCGCGCACGGACGCGAGCAGCTCGACGGGAGAAAGTTCCTTTCGGCGCATCTGTGCGAGCGCGTCGGTGGCGCTCAGCTCGAACGCTTCGGTCACGCGATGAACTCTAAGCGGTCGCGGTGGCGCGCAACCTGATCCAAGATGTCGCGGTCGGGCGTGTGGTCCCGATCGTCGTCGTCGACCTCGACGCCCTCGCCGAACAGTTCGCCGGACAGGTATCGCTGCCCGGTGTCGGCGACGACCGTGACGATCCGCCGGAGCTCGGGATGCTTCTCGGCGATCTTGTGGGCAGCGACCACGTTCATGCCGCTGGAGGGGCCGCAGAGCATGCCCTCCTCGCGGGCCATCCGCTGCGCCATCGTGAGCGCCTCGGCCGTGCTCACGGTCACGACGCCGTCCATCGCGGAGAGGTCGAGATTGCGCGGGATGATGCCGTCCCCGATCCCCGGCACGCCGTGGCGGCCCCACCGCTGCTCGCTGATCAGCGGGCACTCGGCGGGCTCGACGGCGTAGGCGAGCACCGTCGCGTCGTTCGCCTTGAGCGCCCGTGTCACGCCGGTGATCCAGCCTCCCGTGCCCTGCGCCGCGACGACGACGTCGACACGGCCGTCCATCTGTTCCCAGATCTCGTCGCCGCTTCGCTGCTGCGCCTCGGGGTTGTCGGGGTTCTCGAACTCACCCGGGAAGAAGTACCGGTCGGGCTCGGCAGCGACGAGATCGCGCATGCGCGCGAGGGCGAGATCGATGTCGGTGCCGGCGCCGGGCGTCAGCTCGAGATGCGCCCCGTACGCCTCGATCATGCGCTTGCGCTCCGGACTCATGCCTTCGGGCATCACGATCACGCACTCGTACCCCTTGATCGCGGCGACGGCCGCGCACGCGATGCCCGCGTTGCCGGTCGTGCACTCGACGATCGTCATGCCGGCACGCAGGCGTCCGGCCGCTTCGGCCTTGCCGAGCATGTGCGCGTAGATCCGGTCCTTCACCGACCCCGTCGGCCCGTACCACTCGACCTTGGCGAACAGCTCGATGTTCGGCGCGACGCGCGACAGCCGGACGAGCGGCGTCGCGCCGAGCGCATCGAGCAACGACGACGCAGGGCGCGCGTTCCGGTCCCAGTCGCTCACCCGGCCACGCGTCCTCGATCGAGATGGCCGAGCTGCCGCGAGACGGCCTGCGCTGCTTCGGCGGTCAACAGCCCGAGCCGGGGCACGTCGACCGCGTGCATGCGGAACGCGGGGCCGGACAGGCCGAGCGCCGCGATCACGCGACCGTCGGCCTGGCGCACGGGCGCGGCGACGGCGTTGAGCCCGTCCTCCAACTCCTCGAGCGCCTGCGCGTAGCCGCGGGTGCGCACGGCGTCGAGCTCGTGGCGGAGCACCGCGGGATCGGTGATCGTGTGGTCCGTGAACCGCTCGAGCGGCTCCGCCAGGACCCGGTCGCGGTCGGCTTGCTCCGCGAACGCGAGCAGTACCTTCCCGTTGGACGTGCTGTGCATCGGCGTCCGTCGTCCTACCCAACTCACCGTGACGATCGAACGCGATCCGGAGATCTGGTCGACGTAGACCACGTCGTCGCCGCTTCGAACCCCGAGGTTGCTCGCCTCGCGTGCGCGTTCGGCGAGCGTCTCCAGGATGGGCCGGGCCAGCCGGACGAGGTCCAGACCGCTCATCGCCGCCCCTGCCAGGCGGACCAGTCCGAACCCGATCCGGTAGCGCTCGGTGAGCGGATCGCGCTCCAGCAGACCGCGATCCGCGAGCACGGCCGCCAGGCGGGAAGCGGTCGCCTTGTGGACCCCGAGCTGGCGCCCGAGCTCGCTGACCCCGAGCTCACCGGCGTCGGCGACGAGCTCGAGCGCCGTCAGCGCACGGTTCACCGACTGGAGCGAACCACCGGTCTCGTCGCGCACGCAGCAACCCCCTCGGGACGTGCCTGCGCATCGTAGTGCGAGAGCCGTTGCCCGGTCGAACCGCCGGTTGCGTTGCGCGCACCTCCGCGTTGCCGGAACCCAGGCCGTCGGACAGACTGCGGCCCAGGGGGAAGGCCGGGATGACGGAAGAACCGCAGCGCTACTGGCGCAGCGCCGAGCCGAAGGACGCCTACGACGTCGTGATCGTCGGCGGCGGCGGGCACGGGCTGGCGACGGCGTACTACCTCGCCCGCAACCACGGCATCACCGACGTGTGCATCGTCGAGAAAGGCTGGCTCGCCGGCGGCAACGTCGCGCGCAACACCACGGTGATCCGCTCCAACTACCTGTGGGACGCCTCCGCCGCCATCTACGAACACTCGCTCACGTTGTGGGAGGGGCTCGAAGACGACCTCGGCTGGGACCTGCAGTTCGACCAGAAGGGCGTCCTCAACATCCTGCATCACATCGGCGAGATCCGGAACTCGACCCGGCGGGTCGAGGCGAACCATCTCCAGGGGATCGACGCCGAGATGCTCGACGCCGAGCAGGTGAAGGAGTTCTGCCCGATCATCGACATCTCCCCCGGCGCGCGCTACCCGGTGCTCGGCGGCGCGCTGCAACGCCGAGGCGGCACCGCCCGCCACGACCGGGTGGCGTGGGGGCTCGCCACGCGCGCGAGCGACCTCGGCGTCGACATCGTCGAGCACGCCGAGGTGATCGGGTTCCTCCGCGGCGCCGGCGGGGCGGCGACCGGCGTCGAGACGACGCGAGGAGCGATCCGTGCGAACAAGGTGGCGCTGGTCGCGGCCGGGCACACCAGCGTGCTCGCGTCGATGGTCGGCCTTCGCTTGCCGGTCCAATCGCACCCGCTGCAGGCGCTCGTGAGCGCGCTCTACGAACCGATCCTCAACTGTGTCGTGATGTCGAACGCGGTGCACGTCTACGTGTCGCAGGCGGACAAGGGCGAGCTCGTGATGGGGGCGGGCATCGACAGCTACAACGGCTACGCCCAGCGCGGCTCGTTCCACGTGATCGAGCACCAGATGGCGGCGGCGTGCGAGCTCTTCCCCGTGTTCAGGCACGCGTCGCTGCTGCGCACGTGGGGCGGCATCGTCGACGTGTGTCCCGACGCCTCACCGATCATCGACGTCACGCCGATCCCGGGCCTGTACCTGAACTGCGGCTGGGGAACCGGCGGCTTCAAGGCGACGCCGGGCAGCGGCTGGGTGTTCGCCGAAACGATCGCCACCGGCGAACAAAGCGAGCTCGCGAAGCCGTATGCACTGGAACGCTTCACGACTGGAGCCCTGATCGACGAACACGGCGCCGCGGGGGTCGCGCACTGATGCGGGCCGCGACCGTTCGGTCGTTCGCGCTGTCGCTTCCCGGAGCGGAGGAGCGAGAGACATGGGAGACGGCGACCTTCCGCGTGCGGAACAAGATCTTCACGATGTTCGACGAGAAGGAACGGCATCTCTGGATCAAGTCGACGCACGACGAACAGCAGGCGCTGATCGCGATGAACCCGGACGCGTTCTTCGTCCCGTCGTACGTCGGCTCGAAGGGATGGGTGGGGGTCGTCGTCTCAAAGGCCGACCGCGGTGAGGTCGAGGAGCTGATCACGGAGGCGTGGCGGATGACCGCGCCGAAACGGCTCGTCGCGTCGTTCGACCAGGAGAGCGCATAGATGCTGCTGATCCGATGCCCCTGGTGCGGCGACCGTGATGAGATCGAGTTCAGATACGGCGGGCAGGCACACCTTGCCTACCCCGTCGATCCAGAGGCGCTGACCGACGCGGAGTGGGCCGACTTCCTGTTCATGCGGGATAACCGGAAAGGCGAGTGGGCCGAGCGGTGGATGCACGCGGCGGGATGCCGCCGGTGGTTCAACGCGATCCGTGACACCGCGACCCACCGGATGGTCGCCACGTACACGATGGGCGAGGACCCGCCGATATGACCGGCCGACGGGTCGACGGCGCAGGTTCGTGGATCGACCGGGGGAGCCCCGTCACGTTCGTGTTCGACGGACGTGCCGTCCAGGGGTTCGCCGGCGACACCGTCGGGAGCGCCCTGCTCGCGAGCGGTGAGGTCGGTGGGTTCGTCTCGCCGATCGCAGGCCGCCCCCGTGGCGTGTACGCCGCCGGCGTGGAAGAGCCGAACGCCTTCGTCGAGATCGTCGAGCCGTGGTTCGAGCCGATCCGTCCCGCGCCGATGGTCAACATAGTTGACGGTCTCGACGTGCGGAGCCGAGCCGGCGTCGGTGTTCTGCCGCTCGAGCCCGTCGCGCCCCGCCCGGCACGGCACGCGCACCGGCACGTCGACACCCTGGTGATCGGCGGCGGTGCCTCTGGCCGCGCGGCCGCGACCGTGGCAGACGGGCGCGTGCTCCTCATCGACGAGCACCCGGTCGTCGTCGATCCGCCGCCGAACGCGACGACACTGACATCGACCACCGCGACGGGGATCTACGACGACGGCTACGTGCTCTGTTACGAACGAGCCGGTGCGATCGACGTCTTCCACCACATCCGCGCGACCCGCGTGGTGCTCGCGACCGGGGCGCACGAGCGACCCATCGCCTTCGCCGGCAATGATCGGCCCGGTGTCATGCTCGCGTCGGCGGCCCGCGCGTACCTCGAGCGCTACGGCGTGCTCGTCGGCGAACGGATCGTGGTCTTCGCCGCGAACCACGCCGGCCACGACGCCGCCGAGGCGCTGGCGCGGGCAGGCGCGGACGTCGTCGTCGTCGACCCGGCCGCGCGGCCCGGTCCGGCGGCCGAACGGCTGCGAGCCGCCGGGATCGACGTGCGACTGAACGCCAGGGTGGTCGCCACCGACGGCGACCGGGCGCTCACCGGCGTGATGGTCTCCGGCGCGGACGGCCAACGCACCACGCTGGCTGCGGATGTCCTCGCCGTCAGCGGCGGCTGGAACCCGGCGATCCAGCTCGCGCGAGCTCTCGGCATCGGTCTGCGCTACGACGAGGAGAAGACCTGCTTCGTGCACGACGGCTCGGGGCCCGCGTGGCTCACCGTCGTGGGGCGCGCGGCGGGCGACGTGCCGGCGTCGTTCCCGATCTGGGTGGTTGACGACGGAGACGACGACGAGAAGTACGTCGAGCTGCAGCGCGATCAAACCATCGCCGACGTTGCGGCCGCCGTCGCGGGCGGGCTCACGAACGCCGAGCACGTGAAGCGCGCGACGTACATCGGCACCACGATCGATCAAGGCCGCACGAGCGGCGTCCTGACCGCCGAGATCGTGAACCGGCTCCTGGGGTGGGCGCCGGGGGCGCAGGGACCCACCAACGCCAGGCCGCCGTACACTCCGGTGCCGTTCTCCGCGATCGCCGGGCCCGACACCGGCCCGATCCTGCTCGACCCCATCCGCGTCACGCCGATGCAGCGATGGCACGACGCCCACGGCGCCGTCCACGAGAACGTCGGCCAGTGGAAACGCCCCCGGTACTTCCCGCGCGGCGACGAGGACATGGACGCGGCCGTCGCGCGCGAGACGCGAGCGGTCCGCACGAGCGTCGGCGTGCTCGACGCGAGCACCCTCGGCAAGATCGACGTGCGCGGACCGGATGCCGGCGTGTTCCTCGACCGGATGTACACGAACCGGATGTCCAACCTCGCCGTCGGCTCGATCCGGTACGGGTTCATGCTCGGACTCGACGGCATGGTGTTCGACGACGGCGTCGCGATGCGGATCGCCGACGACCACTATGTCGTCACGACGACCACCGGTGGCGCGGCGGCGGTGATGGACCGCTTCGAGGAATGGCTCCAGACCGAGTGGACGGAGCTGCGCGTGTACTGCACGAGCGTGACGGAGCAGTGGTCCGTCGTTGCGGTCGGCGGGCC
>JBJMLQ010000085.1:0-2571 GCA_045805225.1 Actinomycetota bacterium
GCCCTCGGCCGCCCAGATCTCGCGTCCGTCGACGATCGCGAGGACGCCCGACGGACCGGGGGCGAGGAACGTGACCTCGCGGTCCTCGAACGCCGGTGGATCGCCGCCGCCGACGTCGTGGAGTCCGCCGTCGGTCGCGACCAGGATGGATGCCATGGAGGCGATGTTCCCACCTGCGCCGGTTCCACTCGGCCGAAGAGGGGACTGACCCAACCGAACATGTGTTCTACCCTGAGCGGATGGCGAAGGAGCAGCTGTTCGAGCTCGCCCGTCGGACGTTCGACACCCCGGAGTTCCGCGGGATCGAATGCATCGAGGTCGAGGCGAAGTCGGTGATCAACAAGGTCCCCGGCAACGCGATGCCGTTCGACTGGACGATCAACCCCTACCGCGGCTGCGTGCACGCCTGCGTCTATTGCTTCGCCCGGCCGACCCATACCTATCTGGACATGAACGCCGGCCGCGACTTCGAGACCAAGGTCGTGGTCAAGGTCAACGCGCCCGAGGTGCTCCGGCGCGAGCTGGCGGCCAAGCGCTGGAAGGGCGAGCACATCGCGATGGGGACGAACACCGACCCGTACCAGCGGATCGAGGGCCGGTACCGGTTGATGCGCGGCATCATCCGGGCGCTCGCCGACCATCGCAATCCGTTCTCGATCCTCACGAAAGGCACGTTGATCACCCGCGACATCGACCTCCTCGTCGAGGCGGCCGAGCACGCCGAGGTTTCTGCCGCGTTCTCGATCGGGACGTTGGACGAGGACGTCTGGCGCTCGACCGAGCCGGGGACGCCGAGCCCGCGCGCGCGGATCGACGCGCTCCGCACGCTTGTCGACGCGGGCATCCCGACCGGCGTGTTGATGGCGCCGATCCTTCCGGGGATCTCGGACCGGCCGGAGCAGATGCAAGCGGTGATCGAGGCGGCGCTTCAGGCGGGGGCGTCCCACGTGTCGCCGATCATGCTGCACCTGCGCCCGGGGGTGCGTGAGGAGTTCTGGCCGTGGCTCGAACAGGCGCACCCGGAGCTCGTGGAGCGCTACACCGAGCTGTATCGCAAGCCGTACGGGCCGAAGGCCGAGCGCGACGCCGTGTCGGCGCAGGCGCGTCTGATCGTCGCCCGGACGCCGCGCCGAACGCCGCCGGCGCCGAGGTTCCGCGGCGCGCGGGCGCCACGCCAGCCACAGGCCGAGCAGTTGTCGATGTGGTGACGCGCGGGCCGTCGCGCCCCAGCAGCGTTCAGTCGGACAGGTCTGTCACGGCCCGGTGCGCCTGGGCGATCGCCTCGGATGCGAGCGGCATCCATCCGGCGTCCGCGCTCGCGATCGCGACGTTGCCGCAGCGCGCGCGCGCGAGCTCGTAGGGCCGACGGGCGTCCTCATCGGGGGCGTGCAGGGGATCGCCGGCGTAGGAGTAGCCGTGGCCCCACCGGTTCACGGTGATCGCGGCGATGTCCGCGTCGGGGTCGAAGCCGCCGCCGGCGAGCATCCGCCCGAGTTCGTCGCGGACGTGGAACTCGAAGTCCTCGAACGTCGTGTCGTAGAGCAGCTGCCGCGCCTGCCGGTTCTGCTCGCGGCGCGGGAGACCCTGGTTGGGAACCGTCGGCACGTGCACGAGATGCAGGACCATCGGCTCGTTGGGCGAGCTCGGGAACCGGTAGTCGCCCATGCTCACGGGATAGTCGAGCTTCACTCGTGAGAAGAACCCCATCGGGTTCGTGATCTCGTGGACGCCCGACGCGACCCATGCACGCCAGTTGCGGACGGCGACCTTCGTGTAGGACAGCGGCGGCTTGATGTTGCCGCGGAGGGCGCGCCGCTGATCCCGTGGCAGCTCGGGCATGATCCGTCCGATCATCATGTGGTAGCCGGCGAGGATCGCGTGCCGCGCGCGCACGCGGGCGAGCTCGCCGTCGCGGATGTATGCGACCCGCACGCCGTCGCCGTCGTTGGCCACGTGGACCGCGGTGCTGCGAAGGCGCAGCCGGACGCGCTCGGCGCCGCCGTCGAGGGCGCCGTAGTCGAATCGAGCGGTCACGACGTCTTCCATCGTCGATCCGGCCGCGACCGAGGGGATCAGCGATCGCACGATCAGCCGGGCGATCGATGCGTTCCCGTCGGGGAAGTGATAGATGTACGGCTCTTCCATCTCGGCCTGGGCGCGTGGGTCCGACGCGAGCCGCATCCCCGCGAAGCCGGGATAGCCGGTCTCCATCGCGTCGAACGCCGTCACGCCGTCGACGCCGATCGCGTAGAAGTCGAGCGAGCGCCCCTGGAACGTGTCGGCCGCGAGGTCGTCGAGCCCCCAGTAGCGCTGGATGTAGTCGCGATAGCTGATCCGCGACAGCGCGTCGTGCTTCGCCTCGGCGTCGAGCCCGGGCAGTGGATCCCGCTCGGACGTGTACAGCTCGACGAGCGCGCGGCGCGACGCCTCGGGCAGCGGGAAGTCGGCGATGAAGTCCTCCGCCGAGCGTTCGTGCATCCGGCCGATCGGGATGTCGTCGGCCACCATACGCATGGGATCGCCGGTGACGAGCTTGTCCTCGCCGAACGCCTCCTTGGTGAAGAACTGGCC
>JBJMLQ010000086.1:0-5286 GCA_045805225.1 Actinomycetota bacterium
GCGAACGCCCCTGTACGTGCGCTCGGCCGGTCGAGGAGTCGCGTCGCCTCATGATCGGAGACGGCCCACCGCCTTCACACGTCATCGGTGCCTTCCAGGTGGACGGTGTTCCGGTGCGTCTGTCGGGTGGCGGGGGGCGCGCCTGGCGCGTCGGCGACGCCGTCTTGAAGCCGATCGATGTTCCGGCGGCTCAGCTCGACTGGCAGGCGAACCTCTTCGCGTCGCTGCACTGCCGCACGAGCGTCAGGCTGCCGTTGCCGATCACGGCGACGGGGGGTGAGCTTGCCGTCGACGGGTGGTGCGCGAACACGTTCCTGGAAGGCGCGCACCTGCCTCGGCGCTGGCGGGAGATCATCGACGCGGGCGAGGCGTTCCACCGGGACATCGCCGAGGTGCCGCGTCCTGCATTCCTGGACGATCGCAACGATCCCTGGGCGATCGGGGATCGTGTGGCCTGGGGCGAACTGTCGATCGACGACGTCCCCGAGACAAAGCACGTGGAACGGCTCATCGAGCGCCTGCAGCCTGTCGAGCGTCCCTTCCAGCTCATCCACGGCGACCTGACGGGCAACGTGTTGTTCCACGACCGTCTGCCGCCGGCGGTGATCGACTTCGCACCGTATTTCCGGCCGGCGCTGTTCGCGACTGCCGTCGTGGCGGCGGACGCGCTCGTGTGGGAAGGCGCGGACGAGTCCCTGGTTCTCGCCCTCGTCGAGCGGGAGCCCGACTTCGTGCAGTTCCTCCTGCGGGCCTTGATCTATCGAGCCGTGACCGACCGGCTGTTCCGACTCGACGAGCCTCTGCGGGCGGATGCGGACGACGCCTATCTCCCGGCCGTGGATCTGGCCGCCGAGATGACTCGCTGATGAGCTGCGATCCGGCCGCCGCGGCTCGCCGGCGTCGCCTGGGCCGACCCGCTGCCTAGTCTGGACCCGTGCCGACCGTCTACGACCTCACGTCTCAGCAGCTCGCCGATCGCCTGGTCGCGTGGGGCGAGCCGGCGTTCCGCGCCAAGCAGGTCTGGTCGCAGCTCTGGAAACGCGGCGCGACGTACGACCAGATGTCGGATGTGTCGCCGGCGCTCCGGGAGCGCCTCGCGGCCGAGCTTCCGCCCGGGGTCGAGGTCCTGACCGAACAGACCGCCGACCGAGGCGCGACCCGCAAGGCCCTGCTCAAGCTTGGCGGCGCCCACATCGTCGAAGCGGTGTTGATGGGCTATCCCGAGCGGGTCACCGTCTGCATCTCATCGCAGGCGGGCTGTGCCATGGGGTGCACGTTCTGTGCGACCGGGCAGATGGGCCTGCAGAACAACCTGACGGCCGGTGAGATCAGCGCCCAAGCGGTGTGGGCTCGGCGTGAGGCCTCGAAGCTCCCCGCGTCGACGCCGCAGCGATTGACCAACGTCGTGTTCATGGGGATGGGCGAGCCGTTCGCGAACCAGCGCCATGTGTTCGCATCACTCGCGCAGCTGACCGATCCCGGCGCGTTCGGCCTCGGCGCTCGACATGTCACCGTCTCGACCGTCGGCATCGTGCCGGGGATCGAACGACTGGCCGAGCGCGCGCCGCAGGTCGGGCTCGCGGTCAGCTTCCACGCCGCGAGCGACGAGCTCCGCGACCAACTCGTCCCGCCGAACACCAGGTATCCGCTCCTCGAGCTCGAGCGCGCGATCGCGGACTGGCGTGCGCGCACCCGGCGCCGGCCGTCGATCGAGTGGGCGCTGATCGATCGTGTCAACGACACGAACGAACAGGCGGAGCTGCTGGCGCCCATCGCACGCAGGCTCGGCGCGCACGTCAATCTGATCCCGCTGAACCCCACGCCCGGCTACCCCGTGCTCGGCTCGTCCCCGGCGCGGATCCGCAGGTTCGCGGACACGCTCGAACGCCTCCACGTGAACGTGACGGTTCGCGACACGCGGGGCCGTTCGATCGATGCAGCGTGCGGGCAGCTCGCGCTGGCGAACGCCTAGCGCTTCTTGGTCTGCTTGTCGCGAAGCTCTGCGACCCGCGTCTTCACGACCCTCTTCACCAGGCCGACGGGCAGACGCTCGTCGTAGCGGAATTGGATCGTCCCCTTGCCGGTCACGCGCTCGCCGAGCGCCTCGCGGTGCTGGTCGAGGACCCCGCCGCTCATCGGGAACAAGCTGTAGTGGTCCTTGAACGCCGCGTAACAGACGAGCCCCTTCCCCCCGAGCAGGAACGCCGGCATCGAGTAGCTGATCCCCTCCGTCGCATCGGGCGCCGCGGCCGAGATGACGTCGCGCAGTCGGTCGAGCGCCGCGCGCTGCTCGGCGTCTTGCCACGACAGGTACTCCGAGACGCTGGTCGGCTTGCGCATCAGTTGTCGTCGTCGGGTGGCGGCTCCGACTTGCGCCGGTCCATGAAGGCGATCAGCTCGGCGTCGACGTCCGGGTCGATCCCGGGGTCCTCATAGGCCTCGAGCAGCTTCTTCCACCGGCGGTTCGCGCGCGCCGCGGTCTCCTCTCCGCCGGCGGCCGACCACGTCGTGAAGTCCTGCGTGATGAACAGCGGCGAGATGTACTGCCACTCGCGGAAGTGGTCCATCGTGTGTTGCGCGGCGAGCCACAGGCCGCCGGGCCCGAGCTCCTTCAGCGCCTCGAACGCGAACTCCTCCTCGCTGAACCCGATCCCTCGCTGCTGGACCTGGAGCTGTTCGAGCAGCTCGACGTCGAGCGCGAACTTCTCGAGAGACGCGGTCAGGCCGCCCTCGAGCCAGCCCGCCGCGTGCAGCACCACGTCGGTGCCCGCGAGCATCGTCGCCCACAGCATGAACGAGGACTCCGCGGCCGCCTGTGCGTCGACGGCGTTGGACGAACACAGGCCGCCGCCGCCGCGGAACGGCAGACCGTAGCGCCGCGCGAGCTGCGCGCCGGCGAACACGCCGAAGATCGACTCGGGCGTCCCGAGGGCCGGCGCGCCCGACCGCATGTCGGTCGCCTGGAAGAACGATCCGTACAGGCACGGAGAGCCGGGCCGGACGGTTTGCGCGAGCGCCACGCCGGACAGCGCCTCGGCCACCTGTTGCGCGAGACCGCCCGCGACGCTCACCGCGGCGGTCGCGCCACCCAGCAGGAACGGCGTCACGACCGTCGCCTGGTTCGAATCCGCCCACGCGATCATCGCGTCGACCATCCGGAAGTCCCAGATCAGCGGGCTGACGGAGTTCACGACGCCCATCAACGCCGTGCGATCGCCGAGGTCGCCGCCGTGGACGATCCGTGCCATCTCGATCCCGTCGCGCGCCTTCGGCCCGCTGGTCCCGTACGTCGTGTACGGCAGGTCGGACCACCGCAACGTCGAGTACTCCATGTCGAGGTGGCGGGTGTTGACGTCCATCTTGGTGGGCTCGCACGCGCCCGTCTGCGCACAGTTCAACGGAGACGCCGCCTGCGTGAGCTTGATGATCGTGTCGTGCCCCTCGAGCGTGCCGGCGCGCCGTCCCTCGTCCAGGTCGCTCAGGAACGGCGGGCCGCCGACCCCCATCCACAACGTGGTGCCGCCGCCGACCTCCGTCGTCTTGTCCGGGTTGCGCGCGTGCAGGGTGAACGTGTGCGGCGCCTTGGCGAGCTGCTCCATCACGAACCCGCGGTCGAAGTAGACCCGCTCGCCCTCGACCTTCTGTCCCGCCTTCTCGAGCAGCTGCCGTGCTTCCTCGTGGAGCACGTCGAGGCCGATCTCCTCGAGGATCCGCATCGCGTACGTGTGGACCTGTTCCTCCTGCTCCTCGGTCAACAGGCGTGGTGCGTGCTCAGGCGTGTACAGCATCGGCGTCCTCCTGGGTCTGCTCGATCAGCGGGGTGAGCAGCGCGTCGAGTGGCTCGATCCCGAGATCGTGGATCTCGAGCGGCTTGTCCATGTACGCCGCGATCTCTCGCGCCTTCGCCTCGCGGTCCGGGTCCGGGTGCTGGCGGACGAACAGCACGCGGGTGAGGTTCCCGAAATAGGTCTCCTTGAGCCACGGGAACCGATCGAGTCCGAGGCCTTTGATCACGGCCCGGTCCCAATTCGTCACGAGCCAGTCGGTGAGGAAGTAGATCCCGTAGTCCTCGTCGAAGCGGCTGAACAGATCTCCGGCGTACCACTGGAAACAGTGGACCCCAGCCGGGCGGACGGCCGGATACCGCTCGAGGACCTTGTCGAGCCGGCCGCCGGTGCCGCAGTCGCCGTACACGACGATCACCCGGTCGTAGGTCGGCAGGAGCTTCTGGATCTTCTCCTCGACGGCCGGGCCGATCTCGACCGGCGTCATGTGCAGGTCGCTCGAGATCCCGTGGACGTCGGCGTCCCAGCCGTGCCGATCCACCAGCGTCGCCGTGTCCTTGGCGACGGCGCCGCACGCGATCAGGGCGATGCGCGCGCCGGTGCGCGTCACCCCGTGGCCTCCTGGGCGGCGGGCTCCTCCGCGTCGAGGTCCGGCAGCGTGTCGAGCGGTGGGAGCCCGAGGTTGCCGATGAACCGATCGTTGAAGTCCTCGACGCCGGACAGCTCGATGTATTCGACGAACGTCGGGATCTCCCACGCGACCTCGCGCTCGCGGAACGACATCAGCGCCATCTTCGCGCCCTCGCTCGCGGTGTTGCCGACCGCCTTGATCTTGTCGACGGTCACGGCCGGAACGAGCCCGATCACCTGTGCGCTCCGAGGGTTGATGTAGGACCCGAACGAGCCCGCGAGCATGACCTCGTCGAGGTCGCCGGCGCTCAGCTGGAGCGCGCGCATCGCGGTCTCGATCCCGGTCGAGATCGCGCCCTTCGCGAACTGCAGCGCCCGTACGTCGGCTTGCGTCAGCACGATCTCACCGGCGAGCGCGAAGGCGCGCACGTCCTCGCGCATCACGATGCGGCCGGCGAGCGGATGCCCGGCGGCCTCGGCGTCCTCTCGAGTCACCATCTTGCCGCCGTCGTCGAGCAGGCCGGCCAGCCGCAGCTGCGCGACGATGTCGATCAGTCCCGACCCGCAGATGCCCTTGGGCTCCACGTCGCCGCCGATCACCTGCAGCTCGACCTCGCCGTTGATGAGGACCACGCCTTCGATGGCGCCTTCGGTCGCGCGCATCCCGTAGAGGATCTCCCCGCCCTCGAACGCGGGGCCCGCCGGGGCGGCGGTGGCGACGGAACGCTCCGCGTTGCCGCACGCGATTTCGCCGTTCGTGCCCACGTCGACCAGGAGCCGGGTCTCGGGGTCGCGGACCAATCCCGTCGCGACGATGTCGGCGACGATGTCCGCGCCGACGTAGGCGCCGATCGACGGATAGATCGCGACC
>JBJMLQ010000087.1:0-7366 GCA_045805225.1 Actinomycetota bacterium
AGGTCGCGCAGGTCGCGTCGATCTCGGCCGCCGACGCTGCGATCGGCCAGACGATCGCCGAGGCGCTCGACAAGGTCGGTAAGGACGGTGTGATCACCGTCGAGGAGTCCAACACCTTCGGGATCGAGCTCGAGTTCACCGAAGGGATGCAGTTCGACAAGGGCTACATCTCCCCGTACTTCGTGACCGACCCCGAGCGGCAGGAGGCCGTCCTCGACGACCCGTACATCCTGCTCGTCAACAAGAAGATCTCGAGCGCACAGGAGCTGTTGCCCCTGCTCGAGAAGGTTCTGCAGAGCGGCAAGCCGCTCGTCGTGATCGCCGAGGACGTCGACGGCGAGGCGCTCGCCACGCTCGTGGTGAACAAGATCCGCGGCACGTTCAACGCGATCGCGATCAAGGCGCCGGGCTTCGGCGATCGGCGCAAGGCGATGCTTCAGGACATCGCGATCCTCACCGGCGGCGAGGTCGTCTCCGAAGAGGTCGGTCTGAAGCTCGAGAACGTCACCACCGATCTGCTCGGTCGCGCGCGCAAGGTGGTCGTGGTCAAGGACGACACGACGATCATCGAGGGCGGGGGCGACGGCGAGAAGGTCGCCGGGCGGATCACGCAGATCAAGAACGAGATCGAGAACACGGACTCCTCCTGGGACAAGGAGAAGCTGCAGGAGCGGCTCGCGAAGCTCTCCGGTGGCGTGTCCGTGATCAAGGTCGGCGCGGCCACGGAGGTCGAGCTGAAGGAGAAGAAGCACCGCATCGAGGACGCCGTCTCGGCGACCCGCGCTGCGGTCGAAGAGGGCATCGTCCCGGGCGGCGGCGTCACGCTGATCCGCGCCGAGGCGGCCATCGACAAGCTCGACCTGGAAGGCGACGAGGCCACGGGCGCGAAGATCGTTCGCAACGCGCTCGCCGAGCCGACGCGCCGGATCGCGTCGAACGCGGGCTACGAAGGCGCGGTCATCGTGTCCCAGACCCGCAGCGAAGGCGACGGCCGTGGCTTCGATGCCGCGACGGGCGAGTGGGTGGACATGGTCAAGGCCGGCATCGTCGACCCGACCAAGGTCACCCGTTCGGCGCTGCAGAACGCGGCGTCGATCGCGGCGATCGTCCTGACGGCCGAGTCCGCCGTCGTCGAGAAGCCCGAGGAGGACGAGGCCGAGGCCGCCGGCGGCCACGGGCACGCGCACTAGTTCACCTCGGCACCTGCGTTACCGAAGGGGCGGCCCGAAGGGCCGCCCCTTCTGCGTGGGTTCCCCCGTTCGAACGCGTGACGGTCTAGGCGCCGCCGCTGCGCCGCAGCGGTCCTAGACTGCCGTCGTGCTGGAAGAACAGCTCGTCGGCTGGGACGGCGAGGAGCTCGTCGCCCGCTTCGACGACGCGACGTCGACGTGGATGTTCATCGGCGTGCACTCGACCGCGCTCGGGCCGGCGATGGGCGGCACCCGGATGAAGCCGTACCCGTCGCCCGACGACGCGGTCCGCGACGTGCTGCGTCTGTCGCAGGCGATGAGCATGAAGCAGGCCGCGGCGGGCCTTCCGTACGGCGGCGGGAAGGCGGTGCTCGCGGTGCCGTCCGTGCCGGCGCGCGGCTCGGCCGAACGCGCCGCCGTGCTTGCGGGCTACGCGGCGTTGGTCGATTCGCTGCACGGCACGTACGTGACGGCCGCCGACATGAACACCGGTCCGGCCGATATGGACGCGATCGCCGAGCGCACGCCGCACGTGCTCGGCCGTTCTCCGTCCAACGGCGGCGCGGGCGATCCGGGGGAGGGGACCGCCATCGGCGTCTTCCACGCGATCCGGGCGACGTGCCGGCATGCGTTCGGAAGCGACGACCTGTCGGCGCGCACGATCGTGGTGCAGGGCGCCGGATCGGTCGGCGCGCGACTCATCGCCGAGCTGCTCGACGCCGGCGCCAAGGTGATGGCCGCCGATGTCGACGCCGCTCGCGTCGCCGCGACGGGCGCCGAGCCGGTCCCGACGGAGCTCGCGTTGACGACGCCGTGCGACGTGCTCGCGCCGTGTGCGACGGGCGCCGTCTTGAGCGAGAAGACGATCCCCGGTCTCGGATGTCACGCGGTCGCGGGCGCTGCGAACAACCAGCTCGCCACCCCCGAGGATGCCGCCCGCCTCGCGGCGCGCGGCATCCTCTACGCCCCCGACTATGTCGCCAACGCCGGCGGTGTGATCTGGCTCGCCGGCTACGAGACGCTCGGCTGGGACGACGCGCACATGCGCGCCCGGCTCGCCGGCATCGAGCAGACGCTCGACCGGGTCTTCGCCGATGCGGCCGCCACGGGGATATCGACCGCCGAGGCCGCGGACGGGATCGCCCGCGCCCGGATCGCCGCCGCCGGCGGGAGCAGCAGGATCCATACCGAAGCCGGCAGCTAGCCGATCGGGTTGTCCTGGCTCGCCCGCGTGAGCCCGACGACGAGCCAGGCGGTCAACACAAGGCTCGTTGCGGCGAACAGCCACCACAGCGCGGTCCCGGCGCCGTCGGGGACGTCCAGCAGTACGTGGAGCAGGGTGATCGTCGCCGTGAGGCCGGTCGCGATCGCGAACGCCCACGCCCACCACCACGCGTCGTCGCGGCGCGAGACCATCACCGCGAGCGTTGCGAGGGTGATCGATGCGGCGCCGGCCACGCGGACATACGTGTAGTCCGGGTAGCGCGGCTGGTCGAAGACGTCGGTCAACAGCCAGCCGGGGACGACGATCAACGCGATGCCGCAGCCGGCCCAGATGGCCGCGAACGCTTGCAGTGCACGTCGAAGGACCGTCATGTCGAAGGTGCTCGGACCGACAGGCGGCGCCGAAGCGGCTGGTAGGATACGCCAACCGCGGAGCCGCCTTCGGCGCTAGCACGCCTGCTCCGCTCATCGCACCGCATCCAAGGAGTCGGACATGCAGCAGGGCCCAAGAGTGGTCGTGATCGGCCTCGATTGCGGCACCCCGAGGCTGCTGTTCGACGATCTCAACGCCGAGGTGCCGACCCTCGCCAAGCTGATGGGCGAGGGCATGTATGGCGATCTCGCGAGCATCACGCCGCTGATCACCGTGCCGGCGTGGGCGTGCGGTCTGACGGGCACGGTCCCGGGGCAGCTCGGTCTCTACGGGTTCCGCAACCGCAAGGACACGACCTACGACGGGCTGTCGATCGTGCATTCCGGCTCGATCAAGAAGCCCGCGGTCTGGGACGCGCTCGGCGCCGAGGGCAAGCGCTCCGTGTTGATCGGCGTGCCGCCCTCGTTCCCGCCGCCGAGCGACTTCCCGGGATGGCGCGTCGGGTGCTTCCTCACGCCGCCGTCCGCGGAGAAGTGGGCGTACCCGCAGGAGCTCGAGGTCGAGATCGAGGAGGAGCTCGGCGGCAAGGGCCAGTACATCTTCGACATCCCGAACTTCCGGCAGGCCGGCTACGACGTCACGCTCGACCAGGTCTTCAAGATGACCGAGCGGCGGTTCCAGGTCGGTCGCCGGCTGATCCAGAACAAGCCGTGGGACTTCTTCATGCTGTGCGACATCGCGCCCGACCGCCTGCACCACGTGTTCTGGCAGTTCTACGACAAGCAGCACCCGCTGTACGAGCCCGGGAACAAGTACGAGGGCATCTTCCAGGACTACTACCGCTTCCTGGACCGCGAGCTCGCCAACTTCCTCGAGCTGGTGCCCGACGACGCCGTCACCATCGTGATGAGCGACCACGGCGCGCGTCCGATGATGGGCGGCCTGTGCTTCAACGACTGGCTGATGCAGGAGGGCTACCTGGCGCTCGCCGAGCCCGTCAGCGACGGTCCGATCCCGATCAAGGACGCGACGATCGACTGGTCGCGCACGCAGGCGTGGGGCGACGGCGGCTACTACGGCAGGCTGTTCCTGAACGTGAGAGGCCGCGAGCCGCAGGGCCAGATCGAGCCCGCCAACTACGAGGCGGTTCGCGACGAGCTGATCGCCAAGCTCGAGGCCGCGCCCGGGCCCGACGGGCAGTCGCTCGGCACGAAGGTGTTGAAGCCGCAGGACGTCTACCCCGAGGTCCGCGGCGTCGCGCCCGACCTGATCGTGTACTTCGGCGACCTGGCGTGGCGCTCGGTGGGGTCGGTCGGCAACCCGAGTCTGTACACCTACGAGAACGACACCGGTCCCGACGGGGCCAACCACGACCGCGACGGCGTGTTCATCATGAAGGGCCTGCGCGGACAGGCGACCGGCAAGGTCGACGGGCTGAACCTCGTTGACGTCGGCCCGTCCATCCTCAGCATCTACGGCATCGACGCGACGGAGGCGATGCCGACGGCAGTTGGAAGGAGCTTCCTGCAGTGAGCGACCAACAGGGATTCACCGTCTGGTTCACCGGCCTGTCGGGATCGGGCAAGTCCACGATCGCGGAGATGCTGTACCACGAGTTCCAGGCGCGTGGGATGAAGACCGAGATCCTCGACGGCGACGTCGTGCGCACCAACCTGTCGAAGGGCCTCGGGTTCTCCAAGGAGGACCGCGACACCAACATCATGCGGATCGGGTTCGTCGCGAACCTGCTCACCCGCAACGGCGTTGCGACGATCTGCTGCCCGATCAGCCCCTACAAGGAGACCCGCGACGCCAACCGCGCGCTCATCGGCAACTTCGTCGAGGTGTACGTGCACGCGACGGTCGAGGAGCTCGCCGAGAACCGCGACCCCAAGGGCCTCTACAAGAAGGCGCTCGCCGGCGAGATCACCGGCTTCACCGGTGTCGACGACCCCTACGAGGTGCCCGAGAACCCCGAGCTGGTGGTCGACACGATGACCGAGACGCCAGAGGAGTCACTGCAGAACGTGCTGCGGAGCCTCGTGAAGCTCGGCTACATCGAGTCCGACGAGGTCATGGTCCAGGGCGACCGGATGCATTCGGGCCTCACCGATCTCCGCGTGGCGGACTCGGGGCACGTCGTCAAGGAGAGCTGAGCCCGCCGCCGGCGACGGCGGCAACGAGCTCGAGGTTCGCGGCCAGGTACTGCGGCGGCAAGAACCGCTCGGAGACCCGTTCGCGCGCCGCCTCGCCGAGCGCGGCGGCGCGGACCGGGTCGGCGAGCAGCGAGCGCACCGCGCCCCCGAACGCCGCCAGATCCTGCGGGTCGACCAACAAACCTTGCACGCCGTCGTCGATCTGCTCGAGCACGCCGCCGACCCCTCCCGCGACGATCGGCCGTCGCTTCCACATGGCCTCCGTGACGGTGAGGCCGAAGCCCTCGGCGATGCTCTTCTGCACCACGACGTCGGCGCGCCGCTGCAGCGCGTTGACGACGATCGCGTTCTCGTCGACATCGGCGGTCGGCACGTTGGCGATGTGGATCCGTTCGCGCACGCGGAGCGGCTGATCGGCCCACGCGTCGTGCAGTTCAGCGAGGACCGCCTGGGCCTCCGGATCGTCCGCCACCGAAGACGGTGACGGCCCGGCGAGGATCAGGTGCGCGTCGCCGAGTCCTGACACGGCGGCGAACCCCCGAAGCACGCCGATGGGGTCTTTCAGCCGATCCCACCGCGAGACCTGCGTGACGATCGGCGCACCCACCGGCACGCGCGTGACCTCCAGCACATCGGCGGGATGCACCACCTGCCCGCGCGTACCGTCCGGTCGCTCGAACGACGCATCGCCGTCGGATCGTTCCGTCGCGACGCCGGTGATCGCCATGATCGCCTCCTGCTGGGCCGGCGCGAGCTCGACGTTCTTCAGCGCGAGCGGGTCGATGCACGGCGGGATCAGCGCGACCTTGCCGCGATCAAGTCCTTCCCATACATAGGAGTTGCGCGTGAACACGAGGGCCGACGCCGCCTCCACCGAGTGCCGGAGGAACGTCCAGGCCGAACGTGTCACGTCGTTCGGGGCGTCGACACCGACGTGACACGTCCACACCACACGCGCGCCGGCCGCCACCAAGCCGGGGATCAACCCGACGGGCTGCGGATCGTGCACCACCACGACGTCGCCCGGTTGCACGAGCGACGCGAGCTGCTCGGCGTTTCGACGCGTGACGTCGTCGTAGTGCGCCCGTTCGACCGGGCCGAGGTCGCCGCCGTCGCCTTGGTCCCCATGCAATCGGTTGTGGATCCGCTTCGTGATCTGGAAGAACCGGGGGTCGCCCTCGAAGACGGCCCATCGGACGCGAACGCCGTTCCCGGCGAGATAGCCGAGGTTCGCTCGGAGCAGCTCGGCGACGCCGCCACCTTCTGCCGTGGAGTTGATGTGCCACAGCGCGTGCGGGCCGAGCGCCGCGCCCGCGCGAGCGAGCGCGACGCGGAACCGATCGACGTCGCCGTCGCCGACGACCGACAGGAGGCGCGCGGTGGGGCGTGGCGGAACCGCTGTCTCGTACACGCGTCGGCGCGGATAGTAGCCTGGCTCGGTCTGGATATCGCGAACGAAGGGGGACCGAGATGGGCAAGGATGACCCCGTAGCGCTGTATATCGCGGCCTACGACGACCCGAACGCGGCGCAGGATGACTACGACGCGCTGAAGGAGCTCGTGAAGGCGGGTGCGATCTTCGTCGACGTGGCGGCGCTCGTGAGCCGCGACGACGAGGGCAAGCTCTACGTCAAGGAGAACGCCCACGAGGTCGCGGGCGGCACCATGGTCGGCGCGGCCGCCGGCCTGTTGATCGGGCTGATCTTCCCGCCCGCGTTCCTCGCCTCGGGCGTGGTCGGCGGTGCGGTGGGCGCCGGCGTCGGCAAGCTCGTGAAGATGGATCGCACCTCCGACATCAAGAAGGAGGTCGAGGACACGCTGCCGGCCGGAACCTCCGGCATCATCGCGCTGTTCGACATCACGTGGAAGCCGAAGGTCGACGAGACGCTGACCAAGGCCAAGACGATCGACAAGGAAGAGGTCAGTCCCGAGAGCGCCGAGCAGTTGAAGCAGGCCGCGTCGAAGTCCTGACACTCGTCGGAAGCATGCGCGGATGGGTGCTACCCTGAGGTGCATGCAGCTTCCGGACGCCCATCCCGAACGGGGTGGGCGTTCTGCGTTTTCCACATCGTCCATCGGCTGACCAGGGAGGCACCCCCGCATGGAGTTCGAGATCGGCATCGGGAAGACGGCTCGGCGCGCCTACGGATTCGACGAGGTCGCGATCGTCCCCTCGCGGCGGACGCGTGACCCGGAGGACGTGAGCATCGAGTGGGAGATCGACGCCTACACCTTCCAGCTGCCGATGATGGCGAGCGCGATGGACGCCGCCGTGTCGCCGGCAACCGCGATCGAGATCGGTCGCCTCGGCGGCCTCGCCTGCCTGAACCTCGAGGGGCTGTGGACCCGTTACGAGGACCCGATCCCGGTCTATGACGAGATCGCCGGGCTTCCCGACGAGAAGGCCACCCGCCGGATGCAGG
>JBJMLQ010000088.1:0-3719 GCA_045805225.1 Actinomycetota bacterium
AACGGTGCTCGTCGTCGGTGAAGCGCTGGTCGAGTTCGTCCGCGAGGGACCGGGGGAGCTCGGCGAGCCCGGCCGGTACCGGGGGCCGTTCCCGAGCGGCGCACCGGCGATCGCCGCCGACGCCGCGGCGCTGGCGGGCGCGGAGGTGTTGTTCGTCTCGACGGTGGGCGACGATGCGTTCGGCCGGCTCGTGGTGGATCGGCTCGGCCGCGACGGCGTCGACCTCCGTCCGCTCCGGACGGTCGCGGGCGCGACGACGGGGACCGCGTTCGTCGCCTACCGGGCCGACGGCAGCCGCTCCTTCGTCTTCCACGCCGCGGACGCGGCGCCCGGCCGCCTGACCGTCGAGGACCTGGGCGATGCCCCGGAGCGCGCCGACGTGTTGCACGTGTCGGGCGCGTCGCTCGCGCTCTCGTCGGCGATGGCCGGCGTGATCCTCGTCGCCACCGAACGCGTGCGGGCCGCCGGCGGCCGTCTGAGTGTCGAGGCGAATCTCCGGCCCGACGCCGGCGGGAACGAGCTCGCGATGCAGCAGCTCCGAGACGTCATGTCGCGCGCCGACACCATCGTGGCGAGCGCCGACGAGGCGCCCGCGCTCGCCGACGAGCTGGCCGCCGCTCGCGCACGCGGCGCAACGGTGTGCGTCACGCTCGGCCCCGACGGCGCGACGCTCGTCGCCGACGGTACCGAGCACCGGGTCCGCGGGCTCGCGTCCCACGCGGTCGATCCGACGGGCGCCGGCGACACGTTCGCCGGCGTGCTGATCACGGCGCTCACCCGGGGTGACGACCCGGAGCAAGCGTTGGCGGCGGCGAACGCCGCCGGCGCGGCCCACGTCGCAGCGTGGGGCCCGATGGAGCGCGCGGGGTGGCCGTCGTGACCGGCCGCGAGGTCGTGATCGAGGCGCCCGAGCAGGTGGAGGTGCGCGAGGCGCCGGCCGAGCGTCCGCTCGCTCCCGGCGAGGCCCGCGTCCGGTCGGTCGTCGTCGGCATCTGCGGCTCGGACGTCCACGCCTACCGCGGCGTACACCCGTTCATCGATCTCCCGATCGTGCCGGGGCACGAAGTGGCCGGGGTCGTCGAGGAGATCGGCCCGGCTGTCCGAGACGTGACACCCGGAACCCGCGTGCTCCTCGAGGCCAACGTCGTCGACGGCACGTGTCGATACTGCCGCGCCGGCGTCTACAACCAGTGCGCGCACCTGCTCGTGGTCGGATGTCAGACGCCCGGCGCGATGGCCGACCGCTTCGTCGTGCCCGCCGAGAAGCTGGTGCGCATCCCCGACGACGTCTCCGACGACGACGCCGCGGTCGTCGAGCCGCTGTCATCGGCGACGCATGCGATCCGCCTCGCGGGCGGGGTCGACGGCAAGCGCGTGGCGGTGCTCGGGACCGGGACGATCGGCCTGCTGACGGTCGCCGCGGCGAAAGCGTCGGGCGCCGCGGTGGTCGCGACGACGGACCTCATCGCCGAGAACCGGGCCCGCGCGATCGCGATGGGTGCCGTGGCGGCGCTCGACCCGCTCGCCGGTTCGCAGGCCGAGGTCGCCGACGCGATCCGCGACACGCTCGGCGAACGGCCCGATGTGACCTTCGATTGCGTCGCCGTGCAGGCGACCATCGATCTCGGGGTCGACCTCGCACAGCGCGGCGGCACCGTCATCGTGCTCGGCGTGCCGACCGACCGCCGGTCGGTCGCGCTCCCCCTCGTCCAGGACCGCGAGATCACGATCCAAGGCAGCGCGATGTACGTGCGACGAGACGTCGAACGAGCCCTCCAGATCGTGCGGTCGGGCGGCGTGGAGACGCGGCGTCTGATCACCGGCCGATTCCCGATAGACGCTGCGCCACAAGCGTTCGAAGCCGCGGCGTCGCCTGAGCATGTGAAGGTCTACGTCTACACCGACGGGCCGAACAGCGACACCGCCGGGTCGAACGAAGGCGATGCGACGAGCGACGCGAGCCGCGACAACAGCGATCGCGCCAGCGGGTCGTCCTGACGTTCCAACAGCGGGAACGTGCACACGACACCGGCGCCGGCGCCGTGCCGGAACGCGCCGATCGTCGCGACGTGCGCGCGCAGCCACCCGACGTAGTAGCCGGCCCACACATCTTCGTGCTGTTCGGGCGCATACCCCACGATGACGTGCCCGGGCGTGAGCCCGGTGAACGCCGCCCCGACCCTCGGCCCAACTCCCAGCCCGTCGATCAACCGCGGGTGGAGCCATCCCATCCCCTGCGCCCAGTGCCCCTGCCACATCGTGCCCGCGCGCGGGCGGACGGTGAGGCGAGCATCGGTCGGAAACGCCGCCTGGTCCGACACCGCGACGATGCACCGAGCGCCGGCGGCGATCCGCGATGCGAGCTCGTCCGACCACCGGTCGGTCACGACGATGTCGCCGGGTACGGGATCGACGTCGTCGAACCCCCACACGGTTGCCTCGGCGCTTTGGATGAACCGGTCCCGACGGTCGTGCAGCGACAGCGCCAGCGTGTGCGGCCCGGGCCCACCCACGTCGACAGCAACCGTCCCGAGCGGCCCGACGGTCCCCGGACCGAGCGAACCCTCGATCCGCCCGGCGCGCTCGCCGGCCTCCCACACGATCGAGCACGTGCTGAGGTCATGGTCCGAGAAGTGCGTCACCGACACCTCGACGGGGACCCGCTCCCCCACCTGCGCCCGCGGGACGGCGGGGCGCGCAAGCACCGCATCGGGGGCGTTGATCCGGAACAGCCTCTGCGGATCGATCTTCGGCCGGCGGGTCGCATCGAGCAGCCCGTTCACCTCCCAATGGACGTCGGTGAATTGCGTCACGACGTAGCCGGCGATCTCGGGGCGGCCGCGCAACTCCTCGATCTGCGCGCGCAAGCTCTCGAACTGGTGCTCGCGGCTCTCGAGCTCGAACCGCTCCCACGATCCGAAGACGCGCTCCAAGCCCCAGGCGCGGAACCGTTCCTCGATGCCCTCGGCGACGACCGCGCCGTGCATCCATCCACCGCCGGTGGTGAACCACCAAGGCTCGCCGCGATCGGGATCGACGAGGTTGCTGATGTCCGGAAGGCCCCACGCCCCGAACTCGGACAGCACGAGCGGCTCGGCTCCCGAACGTTCCGCCGTTCCGTTGGAGCTGAACGTCGACGCGGGCGTTGCGATCCACTCGTCGAGCCAGCGCCCCATCGTCGCGCGCTCGTCGGGCAGCGCCCAATACCGATGGAAGTCGTTCAGCGAGGTACGCAGATGGAACGTGGGGGCGCACGGCGAGTTGTCGACCAGCAGCCGGCTCGGATCGAGCTGCTCGGCCCACCGGGCGGTCTCGGAGAGCCACCGCCGGTGGTCGGTCTCCTGCACGAGGTCGGCGCCCCATCCTTCGTTGATCACCGATCGGATCACGACGCTCGGCCGGTTGTGATCGCGCCGGACCATGCCGGCGAAGGTTTCGCGCGCGCGGCGCCGTGAGGCGTCCGTCAGGAACAGCCAGTTCGGGATCTCCTCCCACACGAGGATGCCGAGCTCGTCGGCCGCGCGGACGTACCGGGGGTCCGGCACCTTGATGTGGCAGCGCAAGAGATTGAGGCCCATCGCCTTGGCGGCGCGCACGTCGTCTCGGAACGTCTCGGGGGAACGCGGTCCCGCATCGTCCGGGTGGTAGTAGTTCTGGTCGAGCGCGCCGGCCGGGTACACCGGCTTCCCATTCAAGACGACGTGCCCGCCGCGCGTCTC
>JBJMLQ010000089.1:0-4939 GCA_045805225.1 Actinomycetota bacterium
ACGATGAACCGCGCATCCTCGCCGGCCTCCAGCATCCGTGCCAGCCAGAACAACGCCGCGTCGGCGTCGGAGCCACGGATCGACTTGATGAACGCGCTGATCACGTCGTAGTGGGCGTCGCCCTGGCGGTCGTACACGATCGCTTTTCGTTGGACGGCGTCGGCCATCAGGTCCAGCGAGATCGTGGTGACGTCGTCCTCCTGGGCGGCCAGGGCCGCGGCCTCGAGCCCGGTGAGCGCCATCCGCGCGTCGCCCCCGCTGATCGCGACCAGATGCGCGAGCGCGTCGTCCTCGATCGACAGGTTCAGGTCGGCGAGGCCACGCTCGCCGTCGTGCAAGGCCCGGTCGACCAGCGCGGCGATGTCCTCCGCCGACAGCGGCTCCAGCCGCAACAACAAGCACCGCGACAACAACGGCGTGTTCAGCGAGAAGTACGGGTTCTCCGTCGTGGCGCCGATCAGCGTCACGGTGCCCTGCTCGACGGCCGGAAGCAGGACGTCCTGCTGGGCCTTGGACCACCGGTGCACCTCGTCGACGAACAGGACCGTCTTGAACAGGCCGCCCTCGGCCCCGGCCATGACCTTGCGCGCGTCTGCGACGCCCGACGACACGGCGGAGAGCGAGACGATCTCGGCCCCGACGGCGTCGGCGAGCAGGTACGCGAGCGTGGTCTTGCCGGTGCCGGCGGGCCCCCACAGGATCAGCGACGGCAGCGCCTTGCGATCCAGGAGCTTCTGGAGCGCGCGGCCCGCGCCGATCAGGTGTCGTTGCCCGACGAACTCGGCGGGGGTGCGCGGCCGCATCCGCGCCGCGAGCGGCTGGTCGCTCACGGCGGCAGGCTACTCGCCGTAGCGAACGATGCGGGTCGGGCGGACACGCCAGCGGACCCGTTGCTGGCCCTGGACCGGCGTCCACGCCTGGCCGTCGTAGGCGAGCGCCAGGGCCGCGATGTGGGCGTCGGCCTCGGGACCGAGCGTTCGCTCCTCGACGACGCCCTCGACCGAGATCCACCGATAGGCGTCGGCGCCGCGCTGCACCGCGATCGCGACGTGCGGGTTCCCGATCACGTTGCGGTCCTTCCGCCGGCCCACCGCGGTGTTCACCAAGACGTGCGTCTCGTCGGCGTCGACCCAGGTGATCGAGGTCTGCGGGGAGCCGTCGCGGTTCAGCGTGACGATCCATGCGTAGTTGGGGGCGTGGAGAAGCTCGCGGTCCGCCTCCGTCAGATCGACGCTCATGCCTGGTCCTCCTGTTCGTCGGGGACGACGACGGCGATCCCCATCTCGGCGAGCTGCGCCTCATCGGCGCGGGCGGGCGCCCCCGTCATCGGATCCAGCCCCGACTGCGCCTTCGGGAACGCGGTGACGTCACGCAACGAGTCCTTGCCGGCCAGCACCATGATCAACCGGTCGAGGCCCATCGCCACCCCGCCGTGCGGCGGCGCCCCGTAGCGGAACGCCTTCAGCATGTGTCCGAACTTCTCCTCCTGCTCCTCGGGCGAGAGCTGCAAGACATCGAACACCGCCTGCTGCACCTCCGGTTCGTGTATGCGGATGGAGCCGCCGCCGATCTCGTAGCCGTTCAAGATCAGGTCGTAGGCGCGCGCCTTCGCCGTCTCGGGGTTGAGGTCCTCGGTGAGCGGCGCGGTGAACGGGTGGTGTTGCGCGACCCACTTGCCCTCGTCGTCGCTCCAGTCGAAGAGAGGCGGCTCCAGGTACCAGCAGAACTCCCAGCGGTTCTCCGGGATCAGATCGAGCCGCACGGCGAGCTCTCGCCGCAGGCCGTCGAGGGCGACGTGCACGCGGTCGGGGCGGTCGGCGACGATGCAGATGAGGTCGCCGGGCGAGGCGCCGGTTCGTGCGAGCACCTCGCGCACCTCGTCCTCGCCGAGGAACTTCTCGACCGGCGAGCGGATGCCGTCGTCCTCGACCACGATCCACACGAGGCCCGCGGCGCCGCGGCCCTTCGCGTCCTCGACGAGCTTGTCCAGCTCCTTGCGGCTGAAGGCGCCGCCTCCCGGCGCGCAGAGCGCCTTGATCAGACCGCCGTCGGCCGCGACCTTCGCGAAGGCGTTGAACCCCGACCCGGCGAACAGGTCAACCAGGTTGACCAGTTCCATGCCGTAGCGGAGATCGGCCTTGTCCGAACCGAAGCGGTCGACCATCTCGTCGAACGCCATCCGGCGGAACGGCGTCGTCACCTCGACGCCCTGCGTCTCGGCGATGATCCGGGCGTACAACGGCTCGATCACCGCGATGATGTCGTCTTCGTCGACGAAGGCCATCTCGATGTCGAGCTGCGTGAACTCGAAGCCGCGGTCGGCGCGGGTCGCCTCGTCGCGGAGGCAGCGAACGATCTGGTAGTAGCGGTCCTGACCGCCGACCATCAGGAGCTGCTTCAGCTGTTGCGGCGACTGCGGCAACGCGAAGAACGTCCCGGGCCGGACGCGCGCGGGCACGAGGAAGTCACGGGCGCCCTCCGGCGTCGCGCGCCCGAGCAAGGGGGTCTCGACGTCGACGAACCCGAGCGCGTCGAGGTGCTCGTGCATCAGCCGCGTGACGTGGTGGCGCAGCCGCAAAGCATCCGTCATCTCGGGGCGGCGGAGGTCGAGGTAGCGGTACTCGAGCCGAAGATGCTCCTCGGCCTCCACGCGGTCCTCGATCAGGAACGGCGGGGTCTCGGCCCGCGACACGACCTCGAGATCGTTCGCGGCCACCTCGATCTCGCCGGTCGCGAGCGCGGCGTTGACCATGCCCTCGGGTCGCGCGCGGACGGTGCCGGTCACGCGCACGACCCACTCGGCACGAAGCTCCTGGGCGGTGGCGTGTGCCTGGGCGGCGTCCTCGGGATGGAACACGATCTGCACCGCGCCCTCGCGATCCCGCAGATCGATGAACGTCACGCCTCCGTGGTCCCGGCGCCGAGCGACCCACCCGCATAGCGTCACCTTGGTCCCGGCGTCGCTCGCACGCAGCTCGCCGCAGGCGTGGGTGCGCATCGCGGTCGCGAACACCGAGCGCTCGCCGGTCATGCGACCTCAGCCGCCACGTGAGCGGCCACGTCGGCCAGCGCCACGGTCTCCTGCACGCCGTCGGTGAGCCGCCGGAGCGAGACCGTCCCCGCCGCCAGCTCGTCGGCGCCGATGATGGCGGCGAAGCTGGCGTCACCCCTGTCGGCCATCTTGAGCTGCGCTTTCATCGGACGGTCCTCGTAGGCCGCGTCGGCCGACACACCCGCGCGCCGCAGGTCGGCGACGAGGGTCGAGCCGGCCGCGCGCGCCTCGTCGCCGAGGGCGACGACGAAGACGGCGAGCGACGGCTCCGTCGGCGGCTCAAGGCCCTCGTCGGCGGCGGCGAGCAGGACGCGCTCGAGGCCCATCCCGAAGCCCACGCCCGGCACCCGCGGCCCGCCGAGCGCTTCGGCGAGCCCGTCGTAGCGCCCGCCGCCGAACAAGGTCGACTGCTGCTGGTTCCCGGCGCCCTGCAGCGCGTCCGACACGAACTCGAACGCCGTGCGCGTGTAGTAGTCGAGGCCTCGCACGAGGGTCTTCGTCAGCACCGCATCGATCCCCGCGGCGGCGAGACCTTCTTGAACCGCGTCGAACGCGGCCCTGCACTCGTCACAGAGATGATCGATCATCGCGGGCGCGCCCGCGGCGACCGCCCGGCAGGCCTCGTCCTTGCAGTCGAGCACCCGCAACGGGTTGTCGTCGAACCGCTCCTTGTGCTCGTCACGCAGCTCGTCGCGGTGCGCCCGGAGGTACTCGACCAGCGTCTCGCGGTACGCGGGGCGGCAGGTCTCGTCACCGAGCGAGTTGAGCTCGACGTGGTAGCGCTGGAGGCCGAGCGATCGCAGCAGCGCGTCACCGACGACCATCACCTCGACATCCGCGCCGGGCGCGTCGGTGCCGAGCACCTCGACGCCGAACTGCCGGTGCTCGCGGTAGCGGCCGGCCTGCGGCCGGCTGTATCGGTACATCCGCGTGAGGTAGTAGGCCTTGAACGGCGCGCCGAGGCGTTGGCGGTCGCCAAGATAGGCGCGCACCACCGGCGCGGTGCCCTCCGGCCGCAGGGTCAACGACCGGTCGCCGCGATCGGTGAACGTGTACATCTCCTTGCTGACGACATCGCTCGTCGCCCCTGAGGTGCGCGCGAACACCTCGGTCGCCTCGAAGCCCGGGGTCTCGACGTAGCGGAACCCGTGCAGCCGCGCGATCTCGGCTGCTCGGTCGTACACCGCGCGCATGACGCCGCCGTCGGGCGGCAACAGGTCGCGCGTGCCGCGGCTCGGCGCGAAGTCGCTCACCCGGCCTCCCGCAGGAACGGGTTCGAGGCGCGCTCGGCGCCGACGGTCGTCTCCGGGCCGTGGCCGGGCAGCACGCGTGTTGCGTCCGGCAACGTCAGGAACCGGATCAACGATCGCCGCATGGCGGCCGGATCGGAGTTGGCGAAGTCCGAGCGGCCGATCGTGCCGGCGAACACGAGGTCCCCGGACAGCAGCACGACCTCGTCCTGGATCCGGAAGCACGATGAGCCCGGCGTATGACCGGGCGTGTGCAGCACCTCCAGGGTGAGCCCCGCGAGCCGAAGCACGTCGCCGTCGACCATGGTCCGCAGGTCGGCGACCGCGTCGAGCGCCGTCGCGCTCCCGCCGCCCCAGGCCGGGTAGTCGTCGAACGCGGGAAGATCGTCCGGGTGGACGTAGACGGGCACCTCGCCGGCGAACGTCCCGGCTTCGCCCGCGTGATCGAAGTGGGCGTGGGTCAGCAGGACGGCCGCCGGCCGCTTGCCGGCCGCCTGGAGCAGGGCGTGCACCGCGTCGGGCTCGAACCCGGGGTCCACGACGACCGCCTCGTCGGCGCCGTCGGCGGACAACAGCCAGCAGTTGGTGCCGTACGGGTTGCGGTCGAAGACGTCCAGGTCCATGAAGCGGCCATGCT
>JBJMLQ010000090.1:0-10600 GCA_045805225.1 Actinomycetota bacterium
CTTGGAGATGACCTCGTCGCGCATCGCACGGATCTCCGGGCGCTCCTCGCCGAGGAACACGTGCTCGGACCGCTCGTAGCTCGGGACATCGCTCACCAGCTCGCGGCTCTCGAGCTCCCACTTCTTGCGTCCGCCGTTCAAGAGCTGGACCTGTTCGAAGCCACGAAGCTTGAGCAGCCAGTACGCGTACGCGGCGAACCAGTTGTTGTTGCCACCGTAGAGCACGACCGTGGTCGTGTCGCCCACGCCGGCGTCGGCGAGCAGCTCCGCGAACCCGTCTTGATCCTTGTAATCACGGCCGACCGGCGTGTGCAGGTCGGTGTTCCAGTTCCAGCCGACGGCTCCACGGATGTGGCCCTTGTCGTAGGCGGACGTGTCTTCATCGACCTCGATCACGCGGACATCGGGGTCCTCGAGGTGCTCCTCGAGCCACTCGGTCGACACCAGGGCGTCGGGGTTGGCGTAGTCGGTCATGTCGTGTTCCTCCTTGAGACGTTCGATGAACGGGCGCGTGGCGAGCGTGCTCAGGCGTGGACCGGACAGCACAACCGGGATGGGATCATCGCGCCCACGAGCCCGCGGCAGCGCGTTCGGATCACCCTTCCCCCTCGCCGATCTAGAAGATGCCCAACGCCGCCTTGGCTTCGTCCGACATCATCTCGGGGCTCCACGCCGGACGGAACACGAGCTCCGGCCGTACCTCGCCGAGACCGTCGATCGGCGCGAGGAACGCGCGGATCTGGTCCTCGATCAGCGGGCCGATCGGACAGCCCATCGTCGTCAGGCTGTATCGGATGTCGACGTCGCCGTTGTCCTGCACATCGATCTCGTACACGAGGCCGAGATCGACGATGTTGATGCCGAGCTCCGGGTCGTAGACCTGCATCAGCGCCTGGCGGATGCGCTCTTGCGACACGGGCGCAGCGCCGCTTTGCGCGGGTGCGTCGTCTGTTTGGGTCTGGATGTCATCGGTCATGCGGTCTCGCGCCGTCCTTCCGGCATATGCTTGGCTACCAGCGTAGCCCAACGAGAACGTAGCCAACAGGGAAAGGGAACGGCCGACGTGGCTTCGATCCGCGCGCTCATCGTGGACGATCACCCGGTTACCCGGGAGGGTCTGCGCACGGCGCTCGAACTTTCCGACGACGTGATCGTGGTCGTCGGCGAGGCTGCGACCGGCGAAGAGGCCGTCGAGCAGGCCCGTTCGCTCACGCCCGACGTCGTGTTCATGGACGTGCGGATGCCCGGGATGGACGGCATCGAGGCAACCCGGCGGATAAAGGACGCCGCGCCCTCCACCAAGGTGATCCTGATCACGGTTGACGAGTCCCGCGGCGCTGTGTCGGAGGCGATCCAGGCGGGCGTGTCCGGATACCTCTTGAAGGACGCGACGCCCGACGCCCTGGTGGACGCCGCGCGTAACGCCGTCGAAGGCAACGCCGTGATCCACCCGCATCTCACCAAGACGTTCATCGAGGAGGCGAGCACCGCAAGCGACGAGCCGCGGTCCACCCCTCTTTCGAAGCGGGAGCGCGAGATCTTGCAGAAGGTCGCTGACGGCGCGACCACCCGGCAGGTCGCCTCCGACCTCGGGATCTCTCCCCACACCGTCAAGACCCACCTCGAGCGGATCTTCGAAAAGCTCGGTGCCAACGACCGGGCGCAAGCGGTCGCGATCGCGATCCGCACCGGCATCGTGCACTAGGCCGACGGCCGACCGTCCCCCGACCGGCCCAATCTCAACCCCGGCCGGGCAGGGCCGATACCCCGACAGAGATGGCATCGACCGTGCTCGTGTGCGACGCCGCCGACGAGATCGCCTACCTGCAGTACCACTTGCTGCGGGAGGCTCGCGACCTCGTCGTCGACGTGACCTCGGACCCCTTCCAGGCGGTGGAGTCCGCTGCGCGGTCGCGTCCCGACGTGGTCACCGTCGACCTCGGGCTGGAGGGACTCGGTGGTGCGGAGCTTGTCCGTCGCCTGTGCGCCTCGACGCCGGGCACACGGGTGATCGCGCGGTCCTCGACACGAGACGCCGCGGTGGTGGCAGAGGTGCTCGGCGCCGGCGCCGCCGGCTACGTGCTCCGAGACGACGGCCCCGACGCGCTGCTCGCCGCGATCCGCGCCGCGCTGACGGGCGCCGTCGTGTTGTCGCCCGTGGTCGCGAGCGGGTTCGGCACCGAGGTGGGACGCGCGGTGGCCGAGGCGCATCGCTTGCGCGCGGAGCTCGACGATCTGACGTCCTCGGTGAGCCAGGGCACCTCCGCCAAGGCGGACTTCCTCGCCAACATCTCCCACGAGCTCCGCACGCCGGTGACGGTCGCAAAGGGGATCGCCTACGTGCTGCGGAATCCCGCCGTGCCCGAGGACGAGCGCGAGCAATTCCTGGGGCAACTCCAGGCGTCCCTCGACAAGCTGATGGGGATCGTGGACGAGATCATCACCATCGCCGAGCTTGAGCGCGGCACCTTCGAGCTCGACGTCACTTCGATGGACCTGGCGCCGCTGATCCGGCACGCCGTTGACGAAGTGGCGCGGGAATACCCGCAGACGCCGATCGACGCCGTCGTCCCCGACGAGCTGCGTGCGGTGGCCGACGGGCCGCGGATCGGCGGCGTCGTGCGGGAGCTGTTGGATAACGCCTGCCGCTACTCGCCGAACGGCCGCGGCGTCGAACTCGCCGCGCGGCTTCTCGACGAGGGCGTCGTCGTCTCGGTCACCGACCACGGCGACGGGTTGGACCGCGCGATCGCGATGAAGGCGTTCGAGCAGCCGTTCTCCACCGGAGAGGCGACCCTTCGAAAGGAGAAGGCGGGCGTCGGGGTCGGCTTGCACCTCGCCCGCCAGATCGTCTGGGAGCACGGCGGCGTGATGTGGTCGGATCCGCTGCCCGGCGGGGGGACGCGGATGTCGTTCTGCGTCCCGATCCACGAGGGCGAGCGGCTGGCGGTTCCACCGGTCGACGCGGCTTGAACGACCGTTCGAGCATCGGTCCGTTCCTGGGCGTATCCTCGGGCTCGGAGGTTCCCACGTGGCTCGATCGTTCGCCCTGCTCGTCGCGCTCGCGCTCGGCGCCATCAGCTGCGGCGGTGACCCCTCGCCGGCGGCAACCGGACGCCCGGCCGCCGTCGACGACCCAAGGTTCACGCGCGTGTCGGCGTACGGCGTGTCGGCGGAGGTGCCCGGCGACTGGGTCGTCTCGCCGGCCGATGACGCCGAGTTCGCGACCGGCGTGAGCGCCTCGCCCGGACCAGGACGCATCGTGCCGGGTGCGCAGGGATTGCTCGCGACGCGGGTGGACGCGACCCAGGTCGGCGCGCCGAGCGACCTCTATTACCTGGCGGCGAAGGGCCCCATGATGGCGCGCATCCGCGCGAACCACCGGTGCACCGTGACGCGCAAGACCGTCTACGCCAACCACGCGCCGGCGGCGATCACGGGCCACCCACGGTCCCCCGGCGACTTCGTCGCGTCCGCGCGGGGCACGTGCTCGATGCACCACGAGCGGACCCGGTGGTCCTACTTCGTCGCCGCCCCCGGTTTCGGGCCGGCCCAGGCTCGCGGGATCCCCGGCTCGGGGTTGTACGTGATCATGGCCGCGACCGCGGCGGCGCCGGGCTCCGGCCGGGTCCTGCACCGGCTCGTGCGAAACGTTCGGTTCGGGCAGGACGGCGTCGCCGATTTCGTGCGGGCGGTCGCCAAGACCCCCGTCTAGCGCGGGCTCCGGTCGACGAACGGCGGGCGCACCACCGTCGCGGCGCCACGGCGTCCCCGGACGTCGACGATCACCTCATCGCCGACATCGACCACGTCACCGGGCCACAGGTACGCGAGCGCGATCCCGGTTTGCAGCAGCGGCGAGAAGCTGCCGCTCGTGACCTCACCGATGACCTGATCGTCGATGAATACGGGATAGTGCGCGCGCGCGATGTGCCGGCGCTCGTGCATCCGCAGGCCGCGGAGAAGGCTGGGCAGCCCGTCCTTGCGCTGGCGCAGCAACGCGTCGCGCCCGCGGAACGGCCCCTTGTCCAACGCCACCGCCCACGACAACCCCGCCTCGAGCGCGGTGGAGGACTCGAACAGATCCTGACCGTACAGCGGGTAACCCATCTCCAAGCGGAGGATGTCGCGCGCAGCCAGGCCGCACGGTGAGCCGTCTACCGGCGCGATCTCCTCGAGCAACGTGCGCCACAGCTCGAGCGCGATGTCCTGGTACGTGAAGAGCTCGAAGCCGATCTCACCGGTGTAGCCCGAGCGCGTCACGATCACCGGCCGGCGCCGGAACGCGGATTCGGCGCAGCGCATGAACGTGAGCCCGGCTGCCTCCGGGAACAGCGCCTCCACGATCGCGGGCGATCTCGGTCCCTGCACCGCCAGGAAGCACCAGTCCTGGTGGTACATCAGGTGAACCTGCTCGGGGCTCTCGGCTTCGGCCAAGATCTGCAGCACCCGGTTGGTGTTCGACGCGTTCGGGACGACGAAGTACCGCGCGGGCTCCAGCCGGTACACGATCAGGTCTTCGATCACCCCCCCGCCTTCGTTGAGCACGAGGTTGTACTGCGCCTCGCCGATCTCGACCGCCTCGACGTCGTTGGTCACGACGCCCTGCAGCAGCGCCAGGGCCCCGGGTCCTGCGAGCTCGACCTTCCCGAGGTGGGTGAGGTCGAACAGCCCGACGCGCTCGCGAACCGCCTGATGCTCGGCGAGGGCGCCCGCGTACTCGATCGGCATGTTCCACCCGGCGAAAGCGCCGAGCTTCGCGCCGAGCGCGAGGTGCTCGTCCTCCAGAGGCGAGCGCTTCAGCTCGATGTCGTCGGTCACGCGGCGATGCTACGCCGGAGCGGATCGGCTCGCGGCAGCCGCTGGGGCCAACGGCAGTAGACTTGCTCTCCGCATGGGCGACCCATACGACGTAGTCGTGATCGGCGCCGGCACCGGCGGGTACTCGGCCGCCTTACGTGCCGCGCAGCTGGGCAAACGCGTCGCTCTCGTGGAACGCGATGACCGCTTGGGTGGCACCTGCTTGTTGCGAGGATGCATCCCGACGAAGGCGTTGCTCCAGTCCGCAGCGGTGATGGATACGGTCGAGCGCTCATCCGAATGGGGCATCAAGGCCGCGGGCGAGCCCGACTGGTCCGCGATCCAAGCGTTCGAGGACGCCTCGATCGACAAGCTCGTCAAGGGCGTGACGGGGCTCGTCGCGCAGCGCGGCATCGAGGTCTTGACCGGCACGGCGACGCTCGGACCCGATGGCGCGCTCACCGTCGACAGCGCCCCGGTGAGCGCGACGGACATCATCCTCGCGACGGGGTCGGCGCCGCGGCTGCTGCCCGGCCTGCAGGCCGGCGGCCGGATCATGACGAGCGACGAGGCGTTGCGTGCCGACCGGATCCCGGCGTCGGCGATCGTGATCGGGGCCGGCGCGGTTGGGCTCGAGTTCGCCTCGATGTACCGGTCGTTCGGCGCCGAGGTCACGGTGATCGAGGCGCTCCCTCGGCTCGCGCCGCTGGAGGACGAGGACCTGTCCAAGGCCGTCGCGCGCGCGTTCCGCAAGCGCGGGATCGCGACGGCCGCGGGTGCGAGCGTCACCTCGATCGTCGCGACCGACATGGAGGCGACCGTCACCTACGACGCGGACGGTGCGAGCCAGACGGTCGGCGCCGACATCTGCCTGGTCGCGATCGGCCGCGGCCCGGTGACCGAAGGGCTCGGCGTCGCCGACGCCGGCGTCGCGCTCGACCAGAAGGGGTACGTGCAGGTCGACGATCACCTGCGAACCACCGTGCCGGGCATCTGGGCCGTCGGGGACGTTGCCGCGACGCCGCTGCAGCTCGCGCACGTCGCATTCACCGAAGGCATGGCGGTCGCCGAACGTATCGCGGGCATCGATGTGCCGCCGATCGACTATCACGGCATCCCCCGAGTCACGTACAGCTCGCCCGAGCTCGCAAGCGTCGGGCTGACCGAGGCCGAGGCCCGCGAAACGGGACGGGAGATCGTGGTCGAGAAGCTCGACTTCCGGGCGATCGGTAAGGCCAACATCGTCGGCGAAGGCGGCATCGTGAAGGTGGTCGCCGAGGCCAACGATGGGCCCGTGCTCGGCGTGCACATGATCGGGCCGCACGTCACCGACCTCATCGCCGAAGCCATGTTGATCACCGCGTGGGAGGCGTCGCCGAGCGACGTCGCCGCACACATCCATCCGCACCCGACCCTGTCCGAGGGCGTCGGCGAGGCGATGCTCGCGCTCGCCGGCCGCGCCCTGCACACCCCATAGGAGGACGACGCTGGCCACCACCGTGCGATCGGACGCGCCCGCGAACGACGTGCCGCTGCCCGACGAGCAACTGCGCGACATGCTCTACCTGCTCAAGCTCGCACGCTTCGTCGACGAGCGGCTCGAAGCGCTCTACCGGCAGGGCCGCCTACCCGGCGCCATCTACTCCGGCCGGGGCCAGGAGGGCACCCACGTCGGGACGGTGTTCGCGCTCGAGCCTCGCGACTCGCTGTTCCCGACCCACCGCGACCTGACCGCCCAGCTCGCGAAGGGCCTCGACCTGAACCGCGTGCTCGCCCAGTTCTGGGGTCGGATCGACGGGTACCTCCGCGGCCGTGACGGCAACAGCCACATCGGCGACTGGGACGGGAACCGGACCTATGCCGTGATGTCGCACCTGCCGATCGCCTACCCCGTGGCGGTCGGCGCCGCGTGGGCGTACCAACGCGCGGGCGACGGTCGCGTCGCCATGGCGATCTGCGGCGACGGCGCGACGTCCAACGGGCGGTGGCACGAGGCGATCAACTGGTCCGCGGTCCAGCGCTTGCCGGTGATCTGGGTCGTCAACAACAACCAGTTCGCGTACTCCACGCCGAACGAGAAGGAGTTCGCCGTGCCGACGATCGCCGAGCGCGCCGTGGCCTACGGGATCCCGGGCGTGCGGGTCGACGGCGGCGACGTCCTCGAGGTGTTCGCCGCGGCGCGCGATGCGGTCGAACGCGCGCGCGGCGGAGGCGGCCCGACGCTGATCGAGTCGGTGTCGCTGCGGTGGCGAGGCCACGCGGGGCACGACCCTGCGAAGTACGTCCCCGGCGAGCTGCTCGAGCACTACATGGTCTCGAAGGACCCGGTGAAGAACTTCGAGGAACGGCTGCGTGGGCTCGGGATCGTGGACGATGCCGCGATCGAGGACGTGCAGGCGCGCGTCGAGCAGGCGTTCGAAGAGGCGCACGCCTACGCGCTCGCCTCGCCGTTCCCCGAACCGGGCGACGTCGACAAGGGCGTGTGGGTCGAGGACGGCTATTGGACGTCCGAGCCCGGGCGCGGCGGCGGAACGGAGGCCGGCTGATGGCGAGCACCACCGTTGAATCCGGCGCGGCCGGCCACGGCGCCGAACCACGGGGCAAGCGCTCCGAGGACGGCCAGGCCACCTATCTGATCGCGATCGCAGAAGCGCTCTGGGAAGAGATGGAGCGCGACGAGCGCGTCATCATGCTCGGCGAGGACATCGGCGTCTACGGCGGGGCGTTCAAGGTGACCGAGGGATTCCTCGAGCGGTTCGGCCCTGAGCGCGTGATGGACACGCCGATCGCGGAGGAGACGATCGTCGGGTTCGCGGTCGGCGCCGCGATGGAGGGCTGGCGCCCCGTCGCGGAGTTCCAGTATTCCGACTTCATGACGAGCGGCTTCGACGAGATCACCACGGTGCTGTCGCGCTACCACTACCGATCGGGGGTTCGGATGCCCGTGGTGCTTCGGGCGCCGAGCGGCGGCGGCGTCCGCGCGTCGAACTTCCACTCGATGAACCCGGAGCCGTGGTTCGCCTACGCCGGCGGGATCAAGATCATGTGCCCCGCGTTCCCATCGGATGCGAAGGGGCTGCTGAAGTCCGCGGTTCGCGACGACAACCCGACACTGTTCCTCGAGCACAAGGCGCTGTACCGGCGGATCAAGGAGCAGGTACCCGATGACCCCGAAACGCTCGTGCCGATCGGCGCCGCCACGGTGAAGCGGCCCGGCGACGACGTCACGATCGTCACCTACGGCGCGATGGTGCACAAGGCGCTCGAGGCCGCCGACACGCTCGGCGGGCGCGGCGTGTCGGTCGAGGTCGTCGACCTACGAACCGTCTACCCGATCGACGAGGAGACCGTCATCCGGTCGATCGAGAAGACCTCGCGGGCGCTCGTTCTGTACGAGTCGTTCCGTTTCCTCGGGATCGGGGCGGAGGTCGCATCGGTTATCGCCGAGAAGGCGTTCGAGCACCTCGATGCGCCGGTGATGCGGCTCGCGCCGCCCAACCACCCCGTGCCGTTCTCGCCGCCGCTCGAGGATGCGTTCCTGCCGCAGGTCGCCGACATCGAGGCGGCCGTCGATCGTCTGTCCGCCTGGTGAGGAGGTCGTCGTGACGTCGATCCAGATGCCGCAGCTCGGCGAGACGATCGTCGAGGGCACGATCTTGAAATGGCTGAAGAACGAGGGCGACCAGGTCAAGGCCGACGAGCCGCTGTTCGAGATCTCGACCGACAAGGTCGACACCGAGGTCCCCTCACCGGTCGCGGGAACGGTGACCAAGCTGTTGGTCGCGGAGGGCACCACCGTGCCCGTCGGCACCGCGGTGATGGAGATCGACGACGGCTCGGCCGCGGGCGGGAACGGTTCATCCGCGCCGGCCGGCAACGCGGCTGACGCGGATGCGCCCGCCGCGCCGGCTGCCCAACCGGCCCAGCCGGCACCCATGTCGACGCCGGCGCCGCCGGCGCCGCAGGTGCCGCAAGCCTCCGAGGCGCCCCGAGCTGCGACGCCGGCCGCACCGATGCCCGACCGCGGACCGCGTTCCGAGATCCTGTCGCCCATCGTGCGCAAGCTCGCACGTGAGCGCGGGATCGATCTCGCCACGGTTGCCGGTACCGGTGAGGGCGGACGCATCACGAAGGCCGACGTGCTGGCCGCGACCGCTGCTCCGAGCGCCCCGCCGGCCGCAACGACGACGGTCGCCCCGATGCCGGCGGCGGGCCCCGCGGCCGCTGCCGTGATGGTGTCGCCGCCGTCGATGCCGGCGGGCCGCGACGAGGACGCCCAGCCGATCTCGCATATCCGCAAGGCGATCGCGACGCACATGCTCGCGTCGACCCAGCAGACGGCGCGCGCGTGGACGATGGTCGAGGTCAACGTCGATCACCTCGTGCGTCTTCGCGAGGAGCACAAGGAGAAGTTCCAGGCGAACTACGGTGTGAAGCTCACGTATCTGCCGATGGTGACGCGCGCGACGATCGGCGCGTTGCACGAATACCCGCTCGTGAACTCGCGCCTGGACGGCGACACGATCGTCACGCCCCGGTTCGTCAACATGGGGATCGCCGTGTCCTATGACGCGGGCCTGATCGTGCCGGTCATCAAGGGCGCCGACGCGATGAATACCGTCGGCATCGCCCGGGCGATCGCCGACCTTGCCGCACGCGCGCGCGCGCATCAGCTGCGGCCCGACGAGGTGCAGGGCGCAACGTTCACGATCACGAACCCCGGCCCGTACGGCTCGCTGCTGTCGGTGCCGATCATCAACCAGCCCAACGCCGCCATCCTGTCGCTGGACGGGATCCAGAAGCGGCCCGTGGTCGTGGAGGACGACGCGATCGCCGTGCGCTCGATGGTCTACATCTCGATGTCGTGGGACCACCGCTTGATCGACGGCGAGCTCGCGACGCGCTTCCTCGCGCGCGTGAAGTACAACCTCGAGACCTGGGACTTCGCCGAGGATCTCGGGCTGTGACCGGGCGGCGCCCGGCGTGGTTGCTCCGGCCCGCCGGTCTGATCGACTACGACATCGCGAACGAAGCGATGCACACCCTCGCCGCACGTCGGCTCGCCGACGAGATCCCCGACGCGGTGATCGTGCTGCAACACCCGCCGGTGTTCACCGCCGGCCGGCGAGCCGCCGAGGACGAGCTGCTGTGGGACGAGGCGACGGTCACGGCGCGCGGCGGCTCGGTGCGGCGCATCGACCGAGGTGGGTCGTTCACGTTCCACGGGCCAGGCCAGCTGGTGGTCTACCCGATCCTCGGGCTCGGCGGCCGACCCGACGCGGCGATGCACCTGCGCCGGCTGGAAGACGTTGCGATCCGGACGTGTGCCGACCTCGGCGTGGCCGTTGGCCGGCGCGCCGACGTACAGACCGGCGTGTGGGCGGGCGAGGACAAGATCTGCGCCATCGGCGTGCGGCTGCTCCGGACGCGCGTGACCCTGCACGGCATGGCGCTCAACTGTGATACCGACCTCGCGTGGTTCGACGGGATCGTCGCGTGCGGCCTCCCCGACCACGGCGTGACCTCGCTCGCGCGGCTGCTTGGCCGTGACGTGCCGGTCGACGAGGTGGCACCCGTCGCGATCCGGCACCTCGCCGACGTGTTCGAGCTGACGTTCGCCGACGCGCCGGACGACATCGTCCGGCCGTTCGTCGCCGCCGCGGTCGCCTGAACAATCAGGCGGGGGCGTCCGCCACGATGGCGTAGCGCGGCCGGTGGCTCAACGGGCCGAGCGGGAACGGCAACCGCCGCTCGATCGCCCACTCGACGTCGCGCAGCCTGGCGAGGCGGATCCGTTGCC
>JBJMLQ010000091.1:0-8991 GCA_045805225.1 Actinomycetota bacterium
ACCGACGTCGGCCGAAAGGGCGCGCGTCGCTGCGGTCGGCGCGCTGTGGCGCCACACCACGACGAGCCGGCCCGGGACGACGCGGGCGCCGCCGGCGTTCCACGGCAGCTTCGCCGCTTGCGTGGCGACCGTGGCGCGGACGCGTGCGGCCGCGGGCACGGGAGTCGCCGCGTCGGACGAGGCGGCCAGCGAGCTGGCGAGAAGGGTGGTCAGGGCAAGGCAGGCTGCGATGCGAGCGCGCAACGAAACTCTCCTTTCACGGGCCGACCGAGAACTGCCGGCCGCGGACGAACGTCCCGCGGCTGGCGACTCATGGACCGGCGGTGCTCCGAGCCGGACAACTGTACGGGAGGGATGCGCGCGACGGCATCAGCTCGAGATGCGAGATCTCGACCGACGCCCCAGCCTGCGCGCATGTCGTCCGACGGCTGGGAGGTGGTGCTCGACGCCGACGCGCTCCTCCCGAGCCGGCTCAGGCGGGTCGAGCTCGGCGGGCAGCCCACGCTCCTGTACCGGCTGGGGGACGCGATCTTCGCGATCTCGAACCGCTGCACCCACGCGGGCATTGTGCTCGATCGCGCGCCGGTGCAGGTGGTCGGCGCGGACGCCATCTTGACCTGCCCCGCGCACGGCAGCCGCTTCGGGCTGCGCGACGGGAAGGTGCGGCGGGGGCCGGCGACCCAGCAGCTCACCTCGTACGACGCGCGCGAGGTCGACGGGAAGATCGAGCTCCGGCCGCGGTCGAGCTAACCGACCTCAACCGCGGATCGTCGGGCCGTGGTACCCGTCGGCGAACCCGGCCGCATACAACGCGTCGACGGATGGGTGGGTCGCCGCGGGCTGGCCGTCGATCTGGCGCAGCTCGATCGTGCGCAGCCTGCCGTCCTTGGCCAGGGCCGCGATCGCGGGGGCCCATGCGGCCGGGTCGGCATCGCGGAACGTGACGAGCGTCTTGGCGCCCCGCTCGAGGAAGGCCGAGGGCGCCCCGTCGACGAGGACGACGAAGGCCCCTGCGGCGCGCGACGGCCGACCGCCGCTGTCGGGCCAGGGGAGCGCGGCGCCGTAGGGCTGGGCGGGATCGGCGGCGGCGAGCGTCATCACGGACGGCTCGGATGGTGGGTCGCGGAGCTCGCGGAGCCGGTCGACTGCACCGAGTGACGCGAACTGCGCGGCGCCCAGCCCGGCGACGAAGTAGCCGCGTCTCGCGCGTCCCGCCTCCTCCATCGCACGGAGCACGGGATACACGCCCGCGAACCCGCCAGGTGTGCCCTCGGCCAGGACCGCTTCCCGGCTGACGACGCCGTACCGATCGAGCAGGCGCTCAGCGCGCTCGACCGCCTGCTCGGTCGCGGAGGCGGCCCCGCCGAGGCTCGCCACGAGCGACCACCGCCCGGCGCCGGCCGGTGGGCCAGCGCGGCGGAGCGATCCCGGCCGCGGCTTCCCGTGCCGGCGGCCGGTGCGGCGGGTCGCGCCGGCGTAGGCACGCAGCGGGGCGAACGTGTCGTTCGTGACCTCGCCGGCCCACACGAGGTCCCACAGCGCGCGAAGCAACGTCGCTTCGTCGGCCGTCCCCGCCGCCGCGACCAGATCGGGCCAGAACGACGCGCCGCGCGCGGCCAACCGGTCGCGGATCGCGTCGTGCAACCGGCCGTCGGGCGGATCGCCCTCGCGGGCGGGCACGAGCGTCGCGGCGCGGTCGCGGAAGACGAGCGCCACGCGCCCGTCGTCGGCGCCGATCGCGCCACACCCGATCCAGACGAGTTCTCCGCCGGCCGTCATCGCGTCGAGATCCACCTCGCGGTAGCCGAGGACGCGCGCCGGCAACACATCGCGTTCCAGGATCGACGCAGCGATGGCGGCCCCCTGCAGACGCGAGATCGCCTCCGTGAGCGCGTGCGCACCGGCGCTCGGGTGGTCCACGCCCTGCCAGGCGGGAAGGAACCGGCCGAACGTCTCGGGGTCGACGGGCTCGACCTCTCGGCGAAGCGCGGCGAGCGAACGCCGGCGGATGCGGCGCATCACGTCGAGGTCGCACCATTCCCGCTCGGCGCCGCCGGGCCGGAAGGCGCCGTGCGCGACGGCGCCGTCGGCGACGAGCGCCTCGAGGGCCGCTCGCGTCGCACCCAGGTCGGCGCCCACGCGTGCGGCGACCTCGGCGGTGGTGAACGGGCCGTGCGTGCGGGCGAACCGCGCCAGCAGCTCGCGCAGGGGATGCTCCACGCGCGGGAGGAACGCCTCGGGCACGCCGTCGGGGAGCGGCACGCCGAGGCCGTCTCGCAGGCGGCCGGCGTCCTCGGTGGCCGCGAACCGGGTCTCACCGGCAACCACGACGTCGATCGCGCGGCCGTCGCGCGTGAGCTCGGCGAGCGCGGACGTCGCGTCGCCGTCGAACCGTGCGTCGATCTCCGTCTCGGACAACGGGCCGAGGTCACGGAGCAGGTCGTGCACGCCGTCGACGGATCGAGCGTGCCGCCCGTCGGCGAGCCGCTGCAGCTCCAACTCCACCTGATCGAGCGCCGCAGGGTCGAGCAGCTCCCGAAGGTCGTCCGAGCCGAGCAGGTCCCGGAGCAGATCTCGGTCGAGCGACAGCGCCGCCGCCCGGCGCTCCGCGAGCGGCGCGTCGCCCTCGTACATGTAGACGGCGATCCATCCGAACAGCAGCGACTGCGCGAACGGCGACGCGTGATCGGTGTCGACCGCGACGATCCGCGTGCGGCGCGCGGCGACCGACGCCATGAGCTCCTGCAGCGCCGGCACGTCGAAGTGATCTTGGAGACACTCGCGCGTCGCCTCGAGCAAGATCGGGAAGTCCGCGAACCGCCCGGCGGCACTCAACAGGTCGGCGCTGCGCTGGCGCTGCTGCCACATCGGCGTCCGAGAGCCTGGCCGGCGCCGCGGCAGGAGCAATGCTCGTGCCGAGGCCTCGCGGAAGACCGTCGCGAACAGCGCCGTGCCGGGCAGGGTCGCGATCACCGCCTCCTCGATCTCTTCGGGCGAGAACAGCAGCGTGTCGGTCGGGATCGCGTCGACCGCCTCGGGCAGACGGAGCACGATGCCGTCGTCGGCCCACAGGACCTGTGCGCCCGGCCCGTACCTCGCGAGCAGCCGGTCCTGGATCGCGAGGGCCCACGGGGTGTGCACGCGCGCGCCGAGCGGCGACAGGATGCAGATCCGCCAGTCGCCGAGTTCGTCGCGGAACCGCTCGATCACGATCGTCCGGTCGTCGGGGACCGCGCTGGTCTCGGCTTGTTCGTCGATATAGCTGACCAAGTTCTGCGCCGCGCGCTCGTCCAGACGGAGGTCGTCGCGGAGCGACGCGAGCGCCTGGTCGGCGTGGGTCGACCGGAGCTCGCGGGTGAACCGCCCGATCGCCCGGCCGAGCTCGGCGGGACGGCCTGGCCCCGGTGCCTTCCAGAACGGGAGTTTGCCGTGTTCGCCAGGCGCGGGCGTCACGATCACCTGATCGCGGGTGATCTCCTCGATCCGCCACGCCGAGGCGCCGAGCAGCATGACCTCGCCGGTGCGCGACTCGTACACGCACTCCTCATCGAGCTCGCCGACCCGCGATCCCTCCGTGGTGAACACGCCGAACAGGCCGCGGTCCGGGATCGTGCCGCCGGAGGTCAGGGCGAGCCGTCCGACGCCCTCCCGGCCACGGACCGTGCCCTTCGCGCGGTCCCAGACGATCCTCGGGCGGAGCTCGGCGAAGGCGTCGCTCGGGTAGCGGCCGGCGAGCATGTCCAGCACGGCCTCGAAGACGGCATCTGACAGGTCGGCGAAGCTCGCCGTGCGACGAACGACGGTCCGCAGGTCCTCGACGCGCCACTCCCGCACCGCGCACATCGCCACCAGCTGCTGCGCCAATACGTCGAGCGGGTTGCGGAGGTAGTGCGTGGCTTCGATGTCAGCGTCGAGCATCCGCTCGGCGACGACGGCCATCTGCAGCAGGTCGCCGCGGAACTTGGGGATCAACTTGCCGACGCTCGGTGCGCCGACCTGGTGCCCCGCCCGACCGATCCGTTGCAGCCCGCTCGCGACCGACAGCGGCGCCTCCACCTGGACGACCAGGTCGACCGTTCCCATGTCGATCCCGAGTTCGAGCGACGACGTGGCGACGATCGCCGGCAGCCAGCCGTTCTTCAGCGCCTCTTCGACGCCGAGGCGCTGCTCGCGCGCGAGCGAGCCGTGGTGCGCACGCGCGATCTCGGCGTCGGCGAGCTCGTTCAGGCTGCTCGCGAGCCGCTCGGCGGTCCTGCGGTTGTTGACGAACACGATCGTCGTGCGGTGCGCGCGGATCAGCTCGAGCAGCACCGGGTGGATCGACGGCCAGATCGACGAGCGATCGACGCCGCCCTCCGGCGTGTCGCTCGGCCGTGCGAACTCGGTCATGTCGTCGACCGGAACGATCACCTCCAGGTCGAGCTGCTTGCGGACGCCGGCGTCGACGATCGTGACGTCGCGCTGGCGGCCCGGCTCGGCGAACCCGCCGAGGAACCGCGCGATCTCGTCCAACGGTCGCTGCGTCGCCGACAGCCCGATCCGCTGGAGTGGCCTGCCGGTCTCGGCCTCCAGGCGCTCGAGCGACAGCATCAGGTGGGCGCCGCGCTTGGTCGCGGCCACCGAGTGGATCTCGTCGAGGATCACCGTCTCGACCCCCCGAAGCGTTTCGCGGGCGGACGAGGTCAACAAGAGATAGAGCGATTCAGGCGTGGTGATCAAGATGTCGGGCGGCTGGCGGAGCAGGCGACGCCGCTCGCTCGCGTCAGTGTCGCCGGTCCGCACACCCACTGTCGGGACGTGCGCCAGGGGCGTACCGAGCTCCTCGGCGGCGCGCTGGATCCCGGCCAACGGCGCTCGCAGGTTCTTCTCGACGTCGACGGCGAGGGCACGCAGCGGGGATACGTACAGGACCCGTGTTCGCCGTTCGGCCTCGGGCGCCCGCTCGGCGGCGAGCCGGTCGATCGCCCACAGGAACGCCGCCAGCGTCTTGCCCGAACCGGTCGGCGCGAGCACGAGCGTGTTCGACCCGGCCGCGATCGGCGGCCACGCGCCGCGTTGCGCGTCGGTGGGGGCGTCGAACGACCCTTCGAACCAACGCATGGCGGCCGGGGAGAAGGTCGCGTTGTCCACGGATGAACCACGCTACCCGCTCGTTCGGACATCGGTGTGCCCGACGGGTTTGCCCGATCTCGGCAACGGTGTTCAGATGGAACGGTCGGCTGCGCACGACGCGGCCACCCCCCCCGAAAGGAGAGTTGCATGCTGCCGTCGTCCTTCGAGTGCCACCCGGCCGGCTGCATCGACGAAGCCCGCTCGCTCCTGTCGCAGCCGGGCGACGACGCCAAGGTGCTGGCAGGCGGGCGTAGCCTCATCCCCGCGGCATGACGGTCGGCGTGGCGAGCGGACGCTACGCGACGACGCACAAGGGCCGCACCGCGGCGTTCGTTCCCGTGCCGACCGAGGCCTGACTCGGTGCAGATCGAGAACCAGTTCACGGTCGCGGCGCCCGCCGAGGAGCTGTGGAGCTACCTGTTGGACGTCGAGCGCGTCGCGCCGTGCATGCCGGGCGCAGAACTCACCGAGGTGATCGACGACCGGAACTGGAAAGGGACCGTGCACGCGAAGTTCGGCCCGGTGTCGATGTCGTTCGCCGGCACCGTCACGATGGAAGAGCGCGACGACACCGCGCACCGGGTGGTGCTCAAAGCCAACGGGATGGAGCAGAAGGGCAAGGGCGCCGCGAACGCATCCGTCACGTCGTGGCTCGAGCCGGCGGGCGAGCCGGGGACGACGGCCGTGAAGATCCAGGCGGACATCACGCTGACCGGCGCGGCCGCCCAGATGTCCCGTGGGCTGCTGCCGGAGATCTCGAAGAAGCTGACGCAGCAGTTCGCCGATTGCCTCCAGGCCGGCATGGCCGCGCGAACGGTGCCCGCGGCGGCGGTGTCCACCTTCGATACGCCCGCCGCCCCACCGCACGCGTCGCCGCCCGCGACTGCCGGGGCCAAGCCCGTCGGTGGCATCGGCCTCGGGCTGTCCGCCCTATGGGCAACGATCGTCGCGTTCTTCCGGCGGCTGTTCGGCGGCGGCACGACGACCTGACGGTCACCCTGCCGTGTGGGCCTGCATCAGGTCGAGGAGTTTCTGTGTGGTGCGCAGGTTGCGGATCGTCAGTTCGCCGTAGTCGGCGTGGGCGCTGATCTTCACCATCGCGGTTCTGGTCGCGGTCGCGAACGGGGCCGACCAGTACAGCGCGTAGGTGCCCGCCACGGCCTGCTCGATGTCGGGCTTCGGCTCGATCCGCTGGCGCAACTGCTTCGGTGTGAGCGCCGCCGTCGTGAAGATCACGTTGAAGCGCATCGAGGCGTCGTCGACGTCCCAGTCTTTCGGGATCTGCCGCACGACCGTCTTCATCTGCGCGAGGTCGAGCACGACGACGCGCGCCTTGTAGCCGAAGGCATCGGAGAGTCCCGACTCGATCGTCCGGACGAGTGCCGGGCCGTTCGCCTTGCGTGATCCGGCGACCACGTTGCCGCTCTGGATATAGGTCGTGGGCGCGACGAACCCGAGGTCGGCAAAGGTCCGCTGGAGGTCGCGCATGGGGATCTTGTTCCGACCGCCGACGTTGATCCCGCGAAGGAGCGCGACGATCGTGTGCATCGGGGCATCCTAAGGTGTGCCGATGACGGATCCCGACGTCACGCCCGAGCTGCATGCGGGGCCGGGGTTCCGGTCATGGACCCGGGGCACGCCGGTCGACGACCGGTCGAACCGGCCCGGCGGCGCGATGCTCGAAGGCGGCGCCGAGGACGTCGCGACCGCCTGGCGATGGTTCCTGGAGCGGGCCGGTCACGGCGACATCGTCGTGCTGCGCGCAACGCCCGACGAGGGGTACGACGAGTGGATCCGTGAGCTCGAGCCCGTGCGTTCTTTCCAGACGTTGCAGCTGACCGATCGCGCCGCGGCCGACGACCCGTTCGTGCTCCGATCGATCGAGCATGCGGACGGGCTGTTCATCGCCGGCGGCGACCAGTTCGACTACGTGCGCGCGTGGGCGGGCACGGCGATCCAGCGCGGGGTCGACGCCGCCATCCACGCAGGTGTCCCGGTGGGCGGCATCAGCGCGGGCCTCGCCGTGCTCGGCGGGTTCGCGTTCACGGCCGAACGCGACACGATCACCTCGGCGGAGGCACTCGCGGATCCGTTCGACGATCGTGTGCGGCTCGCTCGCGGGTTCCTCACCGTGCCCGCGCTCGAGGCGACGATCACCGACTCACACTTCTCGGAACGGGAGCGGCTCGGTCGCCTGCTCGCCTTCATGGCGCGAATCGTCGTCGACCGATGGGCTTCGCACGTCCGGGGGATCGGGATCGACGAGGAGACCGCCGTGCTCGTCGCGCCCGACGGCACCGCGACCGTCGAGGGCGACGGAGCCGCGTGGTTCCTGCGGATGCACGCCGACGACGTCCTCACCTGCGTGCCGCGCGAACCGCTCGTGACCCAACGGATCCGGGCCACGAGCGTGCGATCGCGAGGCGTCTTCGACCTACCCAGCTGGACGGGAACCGGACAGCCCTTCACGGTCAGCGCCGGCGACGGGTCGGTGTGCGTCCAGGCCGGCTAGTTGCGGACGTACATCCCGCGCGACGCCCACATCTGCGACGGGTCGTTGTCGATGAGGTGCAGCGATCCGCCGACCGGCGAGCCGTGTTCGAGACCCGGGGTCCAGCCCGCGCTCCACAGCGTGCCGTCGGCGCGTGCGAGATAGAGGTCGCCACCGGCGAGCGTGATGCCGCGCACCGAACCCCAATCGAACCCCGTGCCGGGCCCATCGGCAACGAACGTCACCGCGCCGACACCGTTCGCGTCCAGCTCGAAGTACCGGTAGTACAGGCGGTCGTCACCCCGCACCGTGTAGTAGAGCCGGCCGTCGGACAGGAACATCCCGGTCACGCTCGGGATCGGGAAGTACGTCGGCGAAAGGCCGTTCGTGGACACCACCGTGGCGCTCCCGAAGCCGGTCGTCTTGACCTTGCGCCGGTACATCTTGCCGTCGTCCCAACCGTAGTAGATCGAGCCGTTGGCGTAGAAGGCGCCGCGGGCGCGCGACCAGTCGATCGAGGAACTCTGCTGCACGCGCGGGCCCGCGGTCGTCCCGTCGAAGGTGCGATGGGCGATCCACGTCTGGGGTCCCGGCTCGATCGGCGTGACGTCCTTGTTGATGATCTCGATCGCGTCGATCGTCGGGTTCTCCACCTGGTGCAGGAACGTGATCGTGACCGAGCCGTCCGACGTGACGTTGAACGCCCGCATCGTGCCGACGTTGTGCCCGACCGCCGCGTTCGCGTCCCAGTTGTCCAGGACCGTCGTGCCGTCGATCTGCACGTCGAACACGCGGGAGCCGACCGTGCTCGTGCAGAAGCACCGGTCAGATAAGTAGAGGCGCGCCTCGACATGGGTGCCGGCCGGCACCGAGAAGTTCCATTGCATCTCCGGGCTCGCGGCAGGGTCGTACCGTTCCGACGAGAACACAGCACCGGGCGTCGTCACCGGTACGGTCGAGTCGATCGTGGGCACGGGGTTGTAGGTCGCGGTGGAGCTGCCGGTGTTGTGATACGGGCTGCTCGACCCGGAGTCGTCTGCCCAATCCGGACCACAGTCCGCGCTCGACAGCGACGGGCCGCCCGCGTTGACGCGGTACAGGACCGCCGGATCAACCCCCGGGCACGCCCCGCTCGGCAACGTATACAGCTGACCGGGAAGCGTCGCCGGCGTGTTCTGGACGACGGCGTGCCCGCCCGCGAGCGGGAAGAATGCAAGCCTCGGGTGGAACTCGTTCGCGATCGTGTTGGTGTCGTCGCCGACCCACAGGCCGTCGGGCGTCGAGATCATGATGAAGACGCCCTCACCGGGCGAGCGGCCCGGGTTCCAGGCCAGAGGCATCCCGTTGATCGGATCGAGTGCGGCGATCGCGCGGCGCTTGATCGTGCC
>JBJMLQ010000092.1:0-5251 GCA_045805225.1 Actinomycetota bacterium
CGTCTCGCCGATCATCTGCGCGCCTGGCGTCGGCGTGCGCGGCCCCGCGTCCCACGGACGAGTCGCGAAACTCCCGCTGATCCGGCCGACACACCGCAGCAGCGTGATCGCCAGCGCGTCGCCGTCAACGACCTCGTATTCGAAGACGCCGTCGTGCAACACCGCGACGCCGCCGGCGACGACGACCTGCCGGGCAGGCCACGTCGCCGAGGCCGCCTCGAGCCCGCTGCCCTCTCCGATCAGCGGCCGCGAGACGAGCTCGAACGGTGCGCCCGCGAGCGAGCACGTCGCCGCGCTCGGCAGCGTGACGACCAGTCGCAGCCGGTGGTCGGGGCGGTCGTTGCGGATCACGCCGTCGAGACGGATGAACGGCTCTCCGTCCCGGCGCGTCACCCGAGCCAGCACGTGCAGGCCATCCCACGTGGCCACGACCTCGTGGCCGCGGACCTCCATCGACGCCGGCGGCGACGGCACCTGGTCCGGTTGGGCGTAGCAGAAGTTGTAGAGGTCGCCGACGTCCGGTTCGTCGAGCAGCCGCACCTGCAGCCCGCCGATCGAGATGGCATCGCCGTGCTCGGCGACCTCGACCGTTCTCACCGCCGGCTCGCGGACCGCGCCGACCGAATAGCCGAGCGCCGGCACCCCTTCGCGCTCGAACGGCGAGGGGTTGAACCTGAGCACGCCCGGCCCACCCTGGACCCGAGAACCCAGAGATATCAGCGCGCGCTCGACGACGTCCCCGCAGATCGCACGCGCCTCGAGGAATCGGCCATCCACGTCGATCGCGACCTGATCGTGCGAACACCCGCACGCCGAATCGTGCGCCCCGTTCCACAACAGCAGGGTCCATGCTCGACGCAGCTCCTCCTGCGGCCATCCGAACCCGGGCACGAGCGCGGCGAGCGGCTCGGCGTAGCGCTCGACCAGCGCCTCGACCCGGCCGCGCTCACGCTTCTGATGCACGCGCGCGGAGTACACGTTGGGCAGGAGGTGCGCCCGAGCCGACGAGCGCAGTTCGCCGGTCCACACGGGAAGATCGTCGGGCGCGTCCCGGCCCTCGACGTAGGACGCGAGGCCGGCGATCCGCACGCCCGGCTCGTGCAGCCGATCCGGAAGCGTCGCGTCGGGGCCCGCGTGGTCGTAGCCCACCATCACGACGGCGCGATCGTCGATCGAGAACGGCCGGAGCGCATCGACGCTCGCCGCGATCGCCGCCGCCAGCGACGCCTCGTCATCGGTCTGCTCGAACGACGACCCATTCGAGTAGCCGTGCGGCAGGTACTCGGTCACGACCTCGCTCCCGTCGGGCGAACGCCACCGGAAGCTCGAGCGCTCGATCGAGGCCGGCACGCCGCGCCACACCATCGCTCGTTCGAGCCCCGCCATCCGCAACAGCTGCGGCATCTGCCCGATATGCCCGAACTGGTCGGGCATGTATCCGAGCCGCAGGGCGCCGCCGAGCTGCTCGGCTCGCGCGAGCCCCATCTCGAGGTTCCGGATGTGCGACTCGCCGCTCGTGAGGAACTCGTCCATCTGCGTCACCCACGGCCCCGCCGACAGCCGCCCGGAGCGGACCAGCGCCGCGAGATCCTCGGCGCGCTCCGGCCGGCGCTCGAGGTAGTCATCGATCATCGCGGTTTGCCCATCGAGGTGGAAATGCGGGAACCCGGCCGCGCCGAGATCGAGCAGGGCGTCCATCATCGCAACGAGCCGTTGGCTGAAGACAGCGAATGGCTCGTACCACTCGCGGTCCCAGTGGGTGTGCGGCACCAGCCACACCTGGGTGTCGCTCACGACGTGGGCACGCCCCAGAAGTGCGCCGTCGCCTCGTCACGCACGCGCGAGGACGCGTTCGAGGTGATCGGCTCCTGCGCGAGCTCCAACGCCATCAGCGCGGCACCGACGACGGGCGGGGCGGTGAGCTTGCGTACCTCCGCGCGCGGCGCCGTGCGCCGCACGCCGAGCTCGAGCTCGTCGAGCAGGTAGCGGTTGGGCGTACGGAACAGCCCGCCGGCAAGCACCACCTGGACCGGGAGGTTCGTCATGTCCAGGCGCCGAGCGACGACGCCGGCCGCCTCGCCCAGGGCCTGTCCGATCCGCTCCAGCACCGTCCGCGCGACCAGATCGCCCGCCTCGATCGCCGCCAGCACCATCGGCGTCAGGTTCTGCAGGGCGGGTGAGCGCAGTCGCGGGTCCGTTCGCGCGAGCCGCTCCAGCAACGCTTCGACGGAAGCCTCGCCGAGCCGCTCGCAGAGCATCTCGGTCAGGATCGTGGCGGGTCCGCGGCCGGTGAAGTGATCGGCGACGGCGCGGACGGCGAGCTCCGACACGTCGAACTCGTCGCCGAAGTCGCCGAACACCCTGCCCTCGCCGATCGTGCGGAACTCGGTGCCGACCGGGTCGCGGCCGACGGCGATCGTCCCGGTGCCCGCCACCACCGCGATGCCCCACGACTCCGAGGCGCCGGCGCGCAACGCGATGAACGCGTCGTTGACGACGCGATGCGGGACGCCCGGCGCCACCGTCTCGGCCAACGCGCCGAGCCGCGGCTCGTCCGAAGGCCAGTCCAGGCCTGCGAGCCCGAACGCCGACGCCGCCAGCGACTCGACGCCGACGCCCGCGTCTGCGAGCGCGTTGCGGACGGCGGTGCCGACGGCGCCGGAGGCGCCGTCGGCACCGGTGACCTCCCAGTTCGAGGCGCCGGCTTCGCCGGCGCCGACCACCGCCCCCGAATCGTCGACGACCACCGCGTACGTCTTGCGACCGCCTCCGTCCACCCCGAGCACACGCGTCATGCGAGCGCCTCCGCCGACGCGTGGGCCGCCTCGACGATCTCGATCACCACGCGGCCGTCCTCGCCGCTCGGCCGCGGCGGACGCCCCCCCTCGATCGCGCCCACGAACTCGCGCATCTGTTCGGTGTACATCGGCTGTGTGCAGTGCTCGTAGTCCTCGCTCGGCTCCTCACGCGGGAAGATCCGCCCGTACCCGCCGGTGCCGTACACCTCCGTCTCGGCCTCGAGCCCTTCGGTGTGCGGCTGCCACCAGCCCGACTCGACGATGGAGTTCGTTCCCTGCGACCAGGAGATCAACAAGATCGCGTCGTCGTCGACGTCGTAGTCGCCGTACCGCGTGCCGATCGCGGCGCAGACCCTCGCCGGCGACGGGTCGCCGAGCAGGAACCGCGCGGTGTCGATCGCGTGCACGCCCATGTCCGGCAGCGCGCCCCCGCCTGCGAGCGCCCGGTCGACGAACCAGCCCGACGGGCCCCACCCCGCGTGCACGCCGTATCCACGTGTCTTCACGATCTCGCCGAGCGTCCCCGCCGCGATCCGATCGCGCATCGCGCGCACGTCGGGATGGAACCGCCAGCAGTGCGCCACCATCAGCGCCGAGCCCGACGCCGCCGACGCGGCGACCATCGCGTCGCACTCCGCGACCGTGACGGCCATCGGCTTTTCGACCAACACGTGCTTGCGGCCCGTAAGCGATGCGATCGCCTGTGGCGCATGCAACGCGTTGGGCGTTCCGATCACCACGGCATCGATCGACGGGTCGGCCGTGACCGCCTGCCAATCCGTCGTCACCGCGCCGATCCCATGACGCTCGGCGAACGCGCGGGCCGTCTCCTCCCGGTGGTTGGCCACCACGGCGACCTCGTGGCCGCACGCCACCACGGCGCGCGCATGGAAATCCTGGATCCAGCCGCAGCCGAAGAGCGCCACCTTCATGGCGCGGGACACTACCCCTTGACGCCGGTGACCGTGATGCCCTCGATGAACACGCGCTGCATCACGAAGAACAGGATCACCACCGGGATCATGAACTCCAGCGACGCCGCCATCGTCAGGTTCCACTGGACGTGGTGCAGCGCCTTGAACTCCGACAGGCCGATCGCGAGGGTCCAACTCTTGCTGTCCTCCCCCAGGTACAACAACGGCGCGAAGAAGTCGTTCCACGCATAGAGGAAGTTGAACAGCGCGACGGCGGCGATCGCCGGCTTCGCGAGCGGCACGATCACCCGGGTCATGATCTGCCAGTCGGTCGCCCCGTCGACCCGCGCGGCGTCGGCCAGCTCGTCGGGGATCGACCGGAAGAACTGACGCAGCAGGAAGATCGAGAACGCATCGCCGAAGAAGCTCGGGACGATCAGCGGCTTCAGCCCGGGCACCCAGTGGAACACCTTCACGAACACGATGTACAGCGGCAACGCCGTCACCTGATACGGCAACATCAGCGTCGCGAGCACGAGGACGAACACGGCTTGGCGGCCGCGCCACTTCATCCGAGACAACGCGTAGGCGACCGGGATCGAGGAGACCACGACGCCGGCCGTCGACAACACCGCGACGGTCATCGTGTTGAACGTGTAGCGCAGGAACGGGACGGTGCTGAACACGTCCGCGTAGTTGCCCGGCACGAACGGCGACGGCCACAGCTGCTTCGTGTTCGCCTGCTGGTCGGTCATCAGTGACGTGAGGATCACGAAGATCAACGGCACGAAGAACAGCGCCGACACGAAGATCAACACGGCGTGACTCCGGATCGTCTCGAACAGCCGGTGCCGCCGCACGGGTGCCGGCACGTCCCGGCCCTTGAGCGACGGACCGACCGCGGCCAGCGACCTCGTCCGCGTCGGCTGCACGCTCATCGAGACTCACCTCCCTGATAGAACACCCACCGGCTCGAGCTCTTCAGGATGATCAGCGTGCAGACCAGCGTGATGATGAACAGCAGCCATGCCAGCGCCGATGCGTACCCCATCTGATATCGGAGCCAACCGACCTGGTACAGCCGTGTCGTGAAGAACAACAACGACTGCAGCGGGCTACCGAGCGCGTTCACATCACCGCCACTCGCCGTGACGTTGGCGACGTAGGCCTCGGTGAAGGTCTGGAACCCCTCGATCACCCCGATCACCAACGTGAAGAAGATCACCGGCGAGATCATCGGGAGCGTCACGTGGCGCCACCGCTGGTAGCGCGAGGCACCCTCGATGTCGGCGGCCTCGTACAGCTGCCGCGGCACGTCCAACAGCCCGGCGAGGAAGATCACCATCGCGTCGCCGATGCCCCACAGGCCGATGACCAAGATCGCCGGCTTCGACCACGTCGGGCTCTGGAACCACAGGGGGGTGTTCTTCATCCCGAGGCCCGACAGGATCTGGTTGATCGGCCCGATCGAGGGGTTGAAGAGGAACACGAACGCGAGCGCCGCGGCGACCGCCGGCGCGAGCGTCGGCAAGAAGAACA
>JBJMLQ010000093.1:0-14506 GCA_045805225.1 Actinomycetota bacterium
AGATGGAGAAGGCGCACGGCGACGTCTTCAACATCTTGTTGCAGTTGCTCGATGACGGCCGGCTCACCGACGGGCAGGGCCGGACGGTCGATTTCCGGAACACGATCGTGATCATGACGTCGAACCTCGGGTCGGCGGTGTTCGCCGATCCGTCGCTCGACCGCGCGAAGCAGAAGGACGCGGTGCTGGACGAGGTGCGTGCGTTCTTCCGGCCCGAGTTCGTCAACCGGATCGACGAGATCGTCGTGTTCGAGCCGCTCGGCCGCGAGGAGATCGGCGAGATCGTCGAGATCCAGCTCGGCCTGTTGCGGAAGCGGCTCGCGGAGCGGGACCTGATCCTCGAGCTCACCGACGCGGCACGCGCGTACATCGCGAACAAGGGATACGAGCCGCAGTTCGGCGCGCGCCCGCTGAAGCGGGTGCTGCAGCGCGAGATCCAAGACCCCCTCGCGCTCCAGCTGCTGTCCGGCCGGATCCACGACGGCTCAACCGTCACCGTCGACCTGGTCGACGGGAAGCTCATCTTCGGCAGCTAGGCCTCGAGGAACGCCCGCACCTTCGCCGTCGAGGCGATGTCGCCTTTGCGTTCGACGATCGCGAGCGCCGTCCTGCCGGCGTCGAGTGCCTCTTCCTCGCGCCCGGCGCTTCGGAGAGCTCTCGCGAGCGAGAACGCGATCAAACTTCGGGACAGGACCCAGTCCTGCTGGACGCTGTCGAAGGTCGACCGCAGAACGTCCGCCGCTTCGTCGAACCGTCCCTCGGCCCGGAGCACCTCACCGGGCCAGAACTGGAACCACGGCTCGTCGACGGCATGCATCGCGCGAAGGCGCTCGAGCGTCGCTGCTGCCTCCGTCGCGTGCTCTTGCTCGACCTGCGCCTGGACCAACAATCGGAGGTCCTCGATCAACCAGTGACCGTTCGGGCTGATGCGCTCGAGGATCTCGATCCCTTCCAGCAGCAGCGCCTCCGCGAGCCGTGGATCGCCGCCCGTCAGCTCGGCCGTCGTCGGGCCGACCGTGCCGCTCGCGCCGAGCCAGAGCGACAGACCGAGCTCTCGGAACGTCGCGCGTGCCCGTTCGTAGACACGGCGACCCTCGTCTATCCGGCCGCTCATCGCGAGGAGCTGAGCCTCGGCGTTCACGCCGATCGCCGCCTCCATCACGCGATCGCCTTCGGTCCGGCGATGGAAGTCGGCGACGACGGCGATCCCCTCTTCGACCGTGCCGGGCCCCATGACGAGGAGACCGCACAGCATCTGGATGTTCTCGTGCAGGCCCTTCGTGTCGCCGGCGCGGTCTGCGAGCGAGAACGCCCGCTCCGTGAAGCCGCGTTGATCGGCGTAGGTCTCGCCCCAGATGCCGAGGATGCTCCAGGCGCGCTGCTGTGCGATCTCGTTGCCCGCCGCCTCGGCAACGGGGATGAGCTGCTTGGCGCGCTCGATCGATCGCCTCGCGTCGACGTCGCGTCCCGAGAACGCCTCGGCCTCGAACCGGAACAGCAGGGCGTCCGCAACGACCCCGAGCTCGCCGAGCTCGGTGCCACGCTCGATCGCCTCGTCGAACACTCGGCCTGCGTCCTCGAGCCTGCCGATCTCGATCAGGGCGTTGCCGAGCTCGGGCAGGAGCGGGAGCCGATCGGGATCGTCGTGTGCAAGCAGCTCTATCGCGGAGCCGTACAGCGTCGCGGCGGCCGGCATGTCCCCACGCGCGGACGCGCGTGCGGCGCCCGCCGCGAGTCGTGTGCCGGCACGCGTTCGGAGCGCCTCGACCCGCACCGGATCGCCTCCGATGTCTGCGTACGCGCCGGCGGCCCTGGCGAGGTGGTCGCCGATGATCTCGTCGTAGCCCGCCGAGCGTTCGCCGGCCGTCGCTGCCAGTTGTTCCGCAACCTCTTCATGGAGTTCGGCGCGCCGAGACTTGGGCACCATCTCGTACGCGGCCTGCATGATCAAGACGTGGCGGAACCGGAACGAGTCGCCCTCGGGCGTGCGCTCCGGTCGGACCAGGTCCTTGCGGACGAGTTCGTGCACGATCGGGGCAACCGTCGCCGGATCGTCGTCGGCGAGCCCGGCGAGCGTCTCGATGTCGAACGTGCGGCCGATCACGGACGCGATCCCGAGGAGTCCTCGTCCGTCCGGTGACAGCCGATCGAGACGGGCGTTCAGCAACGCGTGCACGCTCGTCGGCAACGACACGGTGGAGAGGTCGGCCGCGAGCGACCACGCGCCCCCGTCTTGGTGGAGCAGGCCTTCGTCCATCAGCATCGCGAGCAGCTGTTCCACGAACAGCGGGTTGCCTTCGGCCGCGGCCGCGATGCGCCCCTTGGCGCCGGCGTCCAGCGTCGGGTCGCGAACGAGGTTCTCGATCAGCCGGTCGACGTCGGCGCGCGACAGCGGCCGCAGCGTCACGGTCGTCGCCTCGGGCCTGCCGCCCCATCCGGTCGGGCGCTCGAAGATCTCCGGCCTCGTGGTGCACACGACCAGCAGCGGCGCATCGCGCATCCAGTCGATCAGGCGTTCGAGAAGGTCGAGCAACGTCGGTTCGGCCCAGTGCACGTCCTCGATCAACAGGACGACGGTTCCGGTCGAGGCGAGCCCGTCGAAGAAGCGCCGGACCGACCAGAGCGCCTCGCCCTCGGTGAGGCGCGCGTCGCCGACGCCGAGGATGTCGGCGATGCCGTCGACGATCCGCTCGCGGTCGGGGGACGCAGGGACGAGCGGCAGCAGGGCGCGGCGGACGTCGTCCGGATCGTCATCGTCGTGGATGCCGGCTTCCGCGCGGATCGCCTCCGCGATCGGCCAGTACGTGATGCCTTCGCCGTAGGACAGGCATCGGCCGATCAGCACGCGGGCGTCCGCCGCGATGCGTCGCACGAACTCGTCCGCGAGCCGGGTCTTGCCGATCCCCGCGTCCCCCGACACGGTGACGAGCCGGCATCCCTGCCCGTCACGGACCTGTCCGTACGCGCGCGCGAGTTCGGTCAGCTCGTCGTCGCGACCGACGATCGGCGAATCCATCCTGCGGGCCACGCCGCGCTCGCCGCGAGCGATCCGGTCGACGCGGAACGTGTCCGGGTCCTCGGCGAGGGGGCCGCCGTCGACGGCGTCGCGAACCGCTGCGAGGGTCGCTGGATCGACGAACACGCCCGCACCGTTGGCGGCCAGTCGTCGGGCGTCCCGGACGATGTCTCGGGCGATGTCGGCCGGCCTATCAGTGCTCAAGGTCGCACCGGTGCTGACGCCGACACCGATCAGGAGGTCGATCGCGTCGGGGACGCCCGCGTGTACACGCAGCGTGTCGCGCGATCGCGCCACCTCGTCCGCCGCCCGGACCGCCCGTATCGGGTCGTCCTCGTGCACCCGCGGATGTCCGAAGACACCGACGATCTCGGCGCCGTCGGACGGGATCGACGAGGCGCCGTGGCTCGCGAGCGTCGGACGAAGCTGATCGGCGACACGGGGCAGCAGCTGTTCGGTCGCCTCCGGGTCGGCTGCCGAACCGTCCGCTGCGCGCAACCCGATGTCGACGGCGACGACGCTGACGAACTTCCGCGTCGGCTGCCCGACGGAGGTGTCGGGAACCGGCTCCGCGACCGAGCCGACGCCGGCCTCACGCGGCGCGACGGCCAGGTCGAGCGCCGGGTCTGCGGCCAGGATGCGACTCGCCAGCTCGGCGAGCTCCGGCCCGGGGTCGAGCCCGAGCTCCTCGCCGAGGCGAGCGCGCGCTTCGTGGAACGTCTCGAGCGCCTCCGCTTGGCGGCCGCTCCGATACAGCGCAAGCATGAGCGCCGCGCGAAGCCGATCGCGGTCGGGATGCCCGTCGACGAGCGGATGAAGCTCGGCGACGAGGTCGGCGTGGCGCCCGAGCGCGAGCTCCGCATCGACGCGGTCCTCGATGGTGGCGAGCCGACGCTCTTCGAGCCGCTCGATGTCGCCTTGGGCGAAGTCGTCGTATCGGAAGTCCGCGAGCGCTGCACCGCGCCACACGTCGAGCGCCTCGCCGAGGAGCGCCGCCGCCCGCGCCGGATCCTCGGGCAGGGCCGCCCGGCCTCGCTCCCGGAGCGCGTCGAACCGGTGGACGTCGAGCGCGGTCTCGGGCACGTCGAGCGTGTACCCGGGGTCTCGGTACGCGACGCCGATCCCGCCACCCGAACCGATCGCCTTGCGAAGCTCAGACACGTACACCTGGATGCTGTGCTCCGCCGTCTTCGGCGGCTCGTCTCCCCACAGGACCGCGACGAGTTCGTCGACGGATACGACCTCCCCGCGATGCAGCAACAGCGCGGTCAGCAGGGCGCGACGCTTCCTGCCCCCGAGCGCGATGCGCCGTTCACCGTCGACCACCTCGAGCGGTCCGAGGATCCTGAATTCCATCCGTCCTCCCGCGCAACCGTTCGGACGCTAGCACGGACCGTCCGCGCGACCGCCCGCGCGACCGCCCGAGACCCCCGCTTGAGCGTTCCTTGAGCGATCAGGAGGGCCGGTTGAGGGCCGACGCCCACTCTGTGGTCGTGCGGCGCAAGGAGCGCCGGGGACGGAAGGAGCGGAGATGGACACCACCACGCAGCAGGTGCAGCGGACCGGCGCCACGTCGACCCGGCGCGGCGTCCTCGCGGCGATCATCGGCGTCGTGCTGCTCGGCGGCGCGGCGATCGGCGTCCGGGCCGCGACCGCCGAGCCACAGACGACGGTTCCGCCGGTCGTGCAGGTCACGGTGCCAAAGGGCCACACGCAGCCGGCAACGCTGATCTTTCACAAGACGTTCCATCAGACGCGACCGGCGGCACACCCGAACAGCTAACGGATCAACTTCCGCTGTCGGCCGAATGAGGCGGGGTCACCACCCCGCCTCGTTCGGTGACGTTCATCACATTCCTTGAACCGGATGAACCCGGCGATGTCTCGACCCGTACCACCGTCGAACCGTTCATGGGGAACCGTTCATCGGGAACCGTTCATCGGGAAAGGGAGGACACACCATGGCATCGTTCCCAGGTTTGAACCACGTCGCGCTCACGGTGCGCGACCTCTCCGTCAGCGTTCCGTGGTACGAGGCGCTGCTCGACGCGAAACCGGTGCTCGACGAGGACACCGAGCCGGACTTCCATCACACCGTGTACCTGATCGGCGACGGCGGCCAGCTGTTCGGTCTTCATCAGCACGCGACGCCGGCGCCCGACGGCGACTTCAGCGAGTTCCGGATCGGGCTCGACCACGTGTCGTTCGGGGTTGCGGACCGCGCCGAGCTGGAGAAGTGGGCCGTTCGTCTCGACGAGCTCGGCATCGAGCACGGTGAGATCAAGGACGCGAGCTATGGCTCGGGGTTGAGCTTCCGTGATCCCGACGGCATCGCGCTCGAGTTCTTCTGCGCACCGGCGGCCTGAACCATGACGAACAGCGCGACCCAGTCGAAGACGTCCAGGTCGCTCGGTCGCGCGTTCGGTGCGACGCCGCGATCGCGGAGAGACGCGTTCGCGACGGACGGTGGGACGGATGCCGCGAGCGACCGGCCGACGGGCACGTTGGCCCGCCTGAAGGCGTGCGCCAGCATCGATCGGTAGGAGGGCAGATGTTCGACATCGAGAAGCGGTACGCGACGCGGCCGGATCGACAGGAAGCCGGCATCGACCGAGGGCGTTGGCTCGAAGGACGAGGCCTGAAGATGCCGCACGAGCCGGAACTCCCACCACGGCTGCCAGCCGAGTGAGACGAGGTTGCTCGGCCGAGGCGACGCGCGCTTTCGGGCGACGTTCCACTCGACCACCACATCGACGGCGGTGAGCGCGAGCCTCGGATCATCGAGCAGCCGCCGAAGGATCGCCGTCGTGGCGCCGAACGGAAGGTTCCCGAACACACGGAACCCGGTGTTCGGAAGCGCGACCTGCAAGGCGTCGTCCGTGACGACCTCGACGCTCGAGTCGGTGCCGAAGCGGCGCGCGAGTCTCGTGGCGAACCGTTCGTCGATCTCGACCGCGATCACGCGTGCGGCGCTCGTCGCGAGGGGACCGGTCAGTCGGCCGAGCCCGGCCCCGATCTCGAGCACGAGCTCGTCGCGGCCGATCTCGGCCTGCGCGACGAGCTCCGCGGCGATGGCGTCGCTACGAAGGAGATGTTGTCCGCGAGCGTGACTGCCGCTCCCGCGCCGGCGCGCGTTCGGCGCGCCCACGGACCCTCACCGTGATGATGCTCATGCGGTCCTCCTCATGGCCGACGAGACCCTACACCCGTCGTCGGCTCGGGCACATCGGTGATCCGGCCCCGCACATGCTGCGAAACGAGGTCGATGGCGGTGGTCGCGATGGAGGCGTTCGATCTCGATCGGTACCTGCGCGCCTCCAAGCGCGTGGATCTGTCCGGCGTGGAGTGGAGCCTGATCCGCAAGACGCCGGTGCCGGAGGCCCATGCGCGATGCCTCACGTACATGATGGACATCGAGACGCATACCGCCGTGTTCCTCCGGGACCTGCTCGCGACCCGGGCGGGCTTCGATCCGGACGTGACCGCGTTCCTGTCGTGCTGGGCCTACGAGGAGGTCTGGCACGGCGAGGCGTTCAGCCGGTTCCTCGGCGAGGCCGGGTACACGCTCGGGCCCGACCACGTGGCCGTCGGGGCCGACGACAGCTATCCGACTCGGCAGGCGCGCGCCGAGCTGATCCGCCGCGCGCTCGGTCGGAAGGGCTATGTCTCCCACGTCGCCACGCTGGTCGGCTCGGCGCTGTTCAAGGACTTCGTGGCGATCCACATGACGTGGGGCGCCGCGAACGAGCTCACGACGCTGTCCGCATACCACCGGCTGATCGCCAAGACCGAGCACCCGCAGCTGATCCAGATGCTCCAGGCGATCATCAAGGACGAGCGGCGGCACTTCGCGTTCTATCGAGCCCAGGCGAGGCTCCGGCTGCGAAGCCCGGCGGCGCGGAGGATCACTCGGTGGTCGATGGAGCATCTATGGGCGCCGGTCGGCACCGGCGTCCGGCCCCAGACCGAGACCGACCACGTCGCCACCTACCTGTTCGGGGACGCGGGCGGGCGGGCGACGCTGGAGGAGATGCAGGCCACGATGAACGAGCTGCCGGGGCTCGAAGGGTCGACGTTCTTCTTCGACGCCGTCCGTGCCGCCGGGGTCCGATCCGGCGTCGGGATGACGGTCTGACCCGATCGTGGCCCGGACTGTCGGATGCGGGTGCCGCCCTTCGTCTCACTGAGCAGATGGTCCGGAACTGGCCGGGCCACGCGAAGGGAGGCACGGATGGCGAAGTACCTCTTGTTGTACGCCGGTGGCAGCATGCCCGAGACCGACGAGCAGCGTGACGTCGTCATGAAGGCGTGGGACGGCTGGTTCCACACCCTCGGCACGGGCTTGGTCGACGGCGGCAACCCGATCTCGGCCTCGAAGAAGATCTCGGCCGACGGTTCGATCTCGTCGGGGGCGGGGGACGCGAGCGGCTACTCGATCATCGAGGCCGACTCGCTCGACGCCGCGACCGACCTGGCCAAGGGCTGCCCGGTCCTGCAGGGCGGTGCCTCGGTCTCGGTGTTCGAGACGTTCGAGGTGATGTGACGCGACGGGCGCGTTCGCGGGCTGCGGTCAGCTCGCGGACGCGCCCAACCGCGCCGCCACACGGTCGGCGACCGCGTTCGCGTCGTCGCCGGCGCCCCACAGGATCGAGGACTTGCGCGTGCGCAAGAAATGCACGCCCATGAAGAACAATCCGTTCACCACGGCGCTCTCGCCGTCGGTCTGGATCGGGAATCCCATCGCATCGAAGGCGTCCGGCCAGGGGATCCACGTGCCATAGTCGGGGCGGAACCCGCCGGTGCACAGGACGCTGGTGAACCGGTCGGCCGCGATCGTGGTCGCGGGGTCGCAGACGAATGGTTCGAGCGTCGGGAGCTCGACGTCGAGCCCGCGCTCGGCGATCAGCTTCCCGAACGCGCCGTTCATCATGTCGAACCGTGCATCGGCCCACGCGACGCTTGTCGCGAGGTCATCGGCGAACCGGATGTCGCGGCCCTCGGATCCCTCGAAGTGGCCGACCAGCTCGACGCCGGCGGCCTGCAGCGTGCGAAAGCCGAGATCGTGGCCGCCGCCGTGACCGGTCGCCAGCGGGTTCGAGATCAGACGCGCGCCGGGGTCACCGATCGCCTCGAGCGTCTGGTCGAAGAACCGGATCTCGTTGAGCCACCACACGATGTCGTGACCGCCGAAGCGGCGGACCGTCGTCGGCGCGCGCCCGCACGCGAGTACCACGTCGCGCCCGGCGTCGCGCAGCTCCTCGGCCAGCTGCGCGCCCGTCTGGCCGCTGCCGATGACGAGCACCCCGCCGCCGGGCAGGTCGGCCGGAGACCGGTACGCGTCGACGGTCCGGACGGCGAGCGACGTTCGGAGCGACGAGATCGCGTCGGGTACGAACGGACGCTGGAAGGCGCCGCTCGCCGCGATCACCGCCTTCGCGCGAAGCGGCCCTTCGGACGTGTCCAGCGCGAACGCGTCGTCGTCGCGCGCGATGCGCCGCACATCGACGCCGGTGCGCACGGGCGCGCCCTCGCCGTATCGCTCGAGGAACGCGACGACCTCGTCGCGCGGCATGTACCCGTCGGGGTCCTCACCGTCGTAGCCCTGGTCGGTCAGATCGGTCAGCCAGTTCGGCGTGACGAGGCAGAAGCTGTCCCATCGGTCGCGCCAGGTCTGGGCGATCCGGTCGCGCTCGAGCACTTCATGGTCGATCCCGCGGTTGGCCAGTGCGCGACTGATCGACAGCCCCGCGTGGCCGGCCCCGACGATGACGGCATCGATGGAACGCACGGCCCTCGTCAGCTCCTCACCCGGGCGCCGTCGGGGTCGAACAGCGTCGTCGGCGCGATGCGCCCGTGCAGCGAGCGATCGAAGTACCGGATGTCCACCTCCGTGCCGGTCGCGAGGTCCCGAGGGACCCACGCGTACGCGATGCTTCGCTCCACCGTGGCGCCCCACCCGGCGCTCGTCACGAAGCCGACGGCGTCGCCGTCGACCTCGACTGGCTCGGCGCCCATCGCGACCTGCTCGTCGTCGAGCACGATCGTTCTCAGCGTTCGTCCGGCCGGCGCGCGCCGAGCAAGCGCATCCCCGCCGATGAAGTCGCGGTCACCGTTCCGGACCGTGAAGCCGAGGCCGGCGTCCTCGGGCGCGTCGCCGCGGGTCATATCGGTGCCCCACGCGCGGTAGCCCTTCTCGAGCCGAAGCGTTCCGAGGGCCGCGCGGCCGGCGGCGATCATGCCGTGCGCGGTGCCCGCGGACCACACGGCGTCCCATAGGCGCAGGCCGTCGGTGGCGTCGCACGCCAGCTCCCACCCGAGCTCGCCGGCGTAGGAGATCCGAACGGCGTCGACGTCGATGCCCGCAACGGTGACGGCCCGCGCGGTGAGGTAGGGGAACGCGTCGTTCGAGAGATCCGCGTCGGCGACCGGTTGCAGGATCTCGCGCGCGAGCGGCCCCGATAGCGCGAGGCACGCACGCTCCTCGGTGAGGGGCCTGATCTCGACGTCGCCGGAGGCGTGTCGCCGCAGCCACGCGACGTCCCGTGGGGAGTTGCCGCCGACGACGAACCGGTCGTCCTCGAAGCGCGCCACCGTGACGTCGGAGACGATCCCGCCGTGTTCGTCCAGCATCACCGAATACGTCACCGCGCCCGCCGGCCGGTCGACGTTGCCGGCGACGACCGCCCGTAGGAACGCGGCTGCCCCGTCGCCACGCACCTCGATCCGCGTCAGCGGCGTCATGTCGAACAGCCCGGCCCGCTCGCGGACCGCACGGTGCTCGGCGACCGCGGTCGGCGACCAATGCCGCGCCGACCAGGCATCACGCTTCGGCACGCCGTTGCCGAGGCGGGCGTTCGCGTCGTACCACTGCGGCCGCTCCCAGGTGGCGACGTCGACGAAGGCCGCGCCGAGCGCCCGCTCGCGCTCGGCGACCGGGCTGGATCGCACGCCGCGCGCCGACGCATGTGGCTCGGCCGGGTGGTGCGCCAGGTAGACATCGGTGTACTGGTCCGCCGAGCGCGCCTCGAAGAACGAAGGTTCCAGCTCGCGCTCGTCGAACCGCCCGAGGTCCGCCGGCGTGACGTCGATCGCCGGCGCGCGGTCGCACAGCACGTCCGCAACGATCTGCGCGACGCCCACCGAGTGCGTCACCCAGACCGACTCCGCCACCCAGAAGCCGCGGAGGTCGGGATGCTCGCCGATCAACGGGTAGCCGTCGGGGGTGAACCCGAACACGCCGTTGAACCGGCGCTCGAAGCGCGCCCCGCGGAGGGCCGGCATGAAGGCGCACGTCAGCTCCCACGCCTCGGCGAAGTCGGCCGGCGTGAATGCGAACGCGAGGCTGCGGTCCTCGTTGCGCGCACGCACGTCGAGCGTCTGGGACGGCACCGGAAGCACACCGTGATGGAACGAGCCGATGCCGACCCGGTCGCCGTGGTCGCGGTAGTAGATGCCGATGTCGTGATGCCGGATGATCGGCCGCGTCGCCTCGCGGCCGGCAGCGCCTGCGAGCGCCGTGATCGGCGACGTGACCGCGTACTGGTGCTCGGTCGCGAGCATCGGAAGCGTCAGTCCGACGGTCTCGGCGATCGCCGGCCCCCAGACGCCCGCGCAGCAGATCACGACGTCCGCCTCGATCGTGTCGCCGGTCGTCGTCCGAACCCCGCGCACGGCGCCGCGGTCGGTGATGATCTCGGAGACCGCCGTCTCGCCGACGAAGCGCGCGCCGCCTTCGGCGGCGCGCGCGGCCTGTGCCTCCACGGCTCGCAGCGCAGCTGCGAGCCCTTCCCCGTCGGTGGCGTACGCGCCCAACAGCCCGTCGCGTTCGATCGTCGGCCACATCGCGATCGCCTCGTCGGGCCCGATCATCCGGCCGCGCCAGCCGAACGCGCGCGCCGCGCCCCACCGGCGCCACAGCTCGGCGAGCCGTTCCTCGGTGTAGGCGACCTCGAGCGTGCCCACCGGCAGCAGCGCCGGACCCTCGGCGGTGACCAACGTCGCGAACTTCCGCACGGTGGCGTCGGCGGTCTCGGTCATGAACCGCGACGTGCTGGTGCGGCTGATCAGCCCGGGTGCGTGCGAGGACGAGCCGCCGGTCGCGAACAGTGGCCCCTTGTCCACGACGGTGACGTCCGGTTCGCCCCGCAGCACGAGCTCGTCGGCGAGCGCCGCCCCAACCACCCCGGCTCCGATGATCACGAACCGTCGACGGTTCATCCGCTCAGTCCTCCGCGGGCTCCAGGACGGAACGGGCGATCGCGCGGGCGTCGTCCAGCCGCTCGCGATCGACGAACAGGTTCGCGTCGCGCTCCAAGAACGTGAGGAACCCGCTGCTCGGCGCCTTCACCCACCAGACGATGCCGGCGGCCTCGAGATGCTCGCCGATCTCCGCGGCGTGTTCGGGCGTGCAGGCGCACAGATGCACCGTCTTGACACCGGCCGGAACGTCCCAGATCCGACGCACCCGCCGACCCTACCCCGCGGCCCGACCAACGTCCCCGGCGACGCTACGCCTTGATCCGCTCGCGCTTCGGGTCGTACATGGGCTCGAGCGAGACGGTGACGGGGTAGCGCCGCCCGACGATGTCGGCCTCCCACGACCCGCTGAGGAGGAACTCGTCCGCGATGTCCTCCTCGCGCTCGATCATCGCGAGCCCGACCGAGCCGCCCAGCGTGTGGCCGTACGCGCCGTTGCGCACCTCGCCGACGTGCTCCCCGTCGCGGTACAGCTGCTCGTCGCCGTAGAGCAGCGGCTCCGGATCTCCGACCAGCACCTGCACCATCCGCGCGGTCCGTACACCTGAGTCGCGCTGCTTCACCAGCGCCTCCTTGCCGATGAACCCGCTCGGCTTGTCCCAGGCGACCGTGAAGTCGATCCCCGCGTCGATGAGCGTGTCGCCGTTGTCGATGTCGATCCCGTAATCGCGATAGGCCTTCTCCAGCCGGAGCGAGTTGAGGGCCAGCAGGCCGGCGTGGCGGATGCCGAGGTCCTGCCCCGCCTCCAGCAGCGCGTCGTAGACCGTCACCGCCTGGTCGCTCGGCACGTGCAGCTCCCACCCGAGCTCGCCCAGATAGGTGACGCGGATCGCGTACGCGAGGCCCATCCCGACCTCGATGTCCTTGGCTCGCATGTAGGGGAACGCCTCGTTCGACAGGTCCGCGGTGCTCAGGCGCGACAGGAGGTCGCGCGACCGCGGCCCTTGCACGGTCAGGAGCATCCGCGAGCTGGTCATGTCGGTGACGACGACGACCTCGCCCCGGGCGCGCTGGCGCTCGAGCCACCCGATCATGCGGCGGTGGATCACATCGGCGCCGATCACCAGGAAGGTGTCCTCGGCGGTCCGCGTCACGGTCAGGTCGGTCCAGATCTTGCCGTTCGGGGTGCACCAGTGCGTGTACGTGATCTTGCCGACCGGCACGTCGAGCTCGCTCACGCTCACCCGGTTCAACAATGCGAGCGCGTCCGGCCCCTGGACCTTCAGCGTCGCCATGAACGACATGTCCATGATGCCGACCGCCTCGCGAACCGCTCGGTGCTCCTCGGCCGAGGCGTCGAACGACTGATCGCGGAGCCATCCCTGCGGCCGTTCGTGCGAGACGCCGGGCGCCGCGAACCACTCGGGCACCTCGTAGCCCGTCAGCACGACGAAGTCGGCGCCGGCGTCGGTCAGCCGGTCGTGGATCGGTGAGCGGCGAGCACCCCGTGCGGTCCGCGGACGCCACGACGGGAAGCCCGCGTCACCGAACAGCGTGCCGAGCAGCTCCACGGTCTTCTGCTCGCGGAACGCGCGCGTGCCCATGAACGGCATCAGCCGGTCCGGCGAGATCCCGGTGACCTCGAGCGGCGGCTCGCCGTCGACGATCCACTGCGCGACCAGCGACCCGGCGCCGCCCGACAGCAGGATGCCGAGCGAGTTCAGCCCGCACGCCGCGAAGAACCCGCGGAGCTCGGGCACCTCGCCGAGCAACGGCCCGTTGTCGGACGTGAAGCTCTCCGGTCCACAGAAGAACTGTCTGATCCCCGCGTCGTGCAGCGACGGGAAACGGTCCATCGCGTCGGACAAGAACCCGGCCATGCGGTCCCAATCCGGCGGCAGCACCGCGAACCCGAGGTCCTGGGGGATCGTGTCGAGCGACCACGGCGCCGCCTTGGGCTCGAACAAACCGACCAACACGCCGCCGCCCTCCTCCCGGTAATAGCCGTAGCGGTCGGGATCCTCGACGACGGGCAGGTCGGGATGCGCCCACTCGACCTCGTCGGTCAGCAAGTAATAGTGCTCCGCGGCCTGCAGCGGGAGCGACACGCCGGCGAGCGCGCCGAGCTGACGGCCCCACATCCCGGCGGCGACCACCACGGTCTCGGTCTCGATCGTGCCTCGGTCGGTCTCCACGCCGGTCACGGCACCGTTCGCCGTGGTGAACCCGGTGACGGTCACGTCCTCAAGGATCTTCGCGCCTACTGCCCGCGCGCCCTTGGCGTATGCCTGTGCCACGTCGGCGGGATTCGCGCGCCCTTCGTCCGGCACCCAGGCGGCAGCGAGGATGTCGTCGACCTTCGCCGACGGCCAATGCCGCTGCACCTCCTCGGGGCCGACCATCTCGACCGGGACGCCGTGCGCCTTCGCGAAGATCGCCTCCCGGGTCACGGTCTCCGATCGCTGCGGCGTGCACGCCAGATGCAGGTGTCCGATCGTGCGGAAGCCGGTGTCCTGGCCGGTCTCCTCGGTGAGCGTCGGCAGGAGCTCCGTGGTGTAGCGCGACATCCACAGGAACGTCTCGGTCGGCATGCCCGCGCTGGTGATCAGGCCGGCGGCGTGCCACGTCGTGCCAGCAGTCAGCTCCTTGCGCTCGAGCAACACGACGTCGGTGACCCCGAGCTTCGTGAGGTGGTACGCGATGCTGGTGCCGATCGCGCCGCCGCCGACCACGACGACCTGGGCGCGCGCGGGGAGTGCCTTGTCGGACACGGTGCCTCCTGTGGGCGCTCCAGACGGAGCGTCGGCACAGACTAACGGGCCGTCGACCGGCGCTGATAGCGCGCGACGTACTCGCCGCCGGGGTCGAACCGGCATGCTTGCCGGTCGATGTTCAGCGCCGTGCCGCGCCGAGGGTTGGCCCCCGTGCCGGCGACCCACTGCCAGTTGCCGATGTTGCTGGCCGGGTCACCATCCACCAGGTGCCGGTCGAGATGCGCCGCGCCGAGGCGCCGATCGAGCTCCAGCGTTCGCGTGAGGTAGGAGGCCGCGACGAGGCGTGCTCGGTTGAGCATCCAGCCTTCCTCGAGCAGTTGGCGCATCGCAGCGTCGACGAGGTCCACGGCGGCATCGCCGTCGCGCTCGGATGCGAGCGTTGCGAGCTCGAGCGGGGAGACACACCCGAAACGCAGGTACGCCGACAGGTGCGACTCTGGGTCAAGAACGACGAACGGTTTTGCGACCGTCGGAGGACGCGGGGGTCCAGGACGAACAGGGGGAGCACCTCGCCGATGTG
>JBJMLQ010000094.1:0-11040 GCA_045805225.1 Actinomycetota bacterium
GGTGGACGGACGCTGCAGGAAGCCGGTCCGCTCGGCTGGGGCGTGCGCCATCTCGGGCTCAACCGTAGCCTGCCGCGCGGCCGATGACTCGGAGGTGCGAGGGACACGAACCGCCGCGGTGCTGATCGTGGCAACGCTGCTTGGCGCCGCGGCGATCACGCCCGCTCCCGCCGTGCCCGTCGAGGGCAGCACATGCGAGATCTTCCCGGCTGACAACGTCTGGCACCTGAACGTGTCGAAGCTGCCGGTGAGCCCGCGCTCCGACGTCTGGAAGCGCGCGATGCACGCGCGGCGCACATCCCTGCATCCTGACTTCGGTCCGCCGTCCTACGGGATCCCGTTCGACGTGGTCGATGCGTCGCACGCCGACGTGTCGGTGGCCTTCACCTACGCCGACGAAAGCGATCCGGGGCCGTATCCGTTCGGATCGGACACCCACATCGAGGGGGGATCGGACCGCCACGCCCTCATGCTCGACCGGGACACGTGCACCCTCTACGAGCTGTACGACGCGCACTGGAACGGCGGAAGCCCGACGGCCGGCTCAGGCGCGGTGTTCGATCTTGCATCCGACGCGCTGCGGCCGGCCGGCTGGACGAGCGCCGATGCGGCGGGGTTGCCGATCATGGCGGGGCTCCTCCGCTTTGACGAGGTCGCCTCGGGCGAGGTCGACCACGCCATCCGGGTGACGGCGTCCTGCACGCACGACGCCTACATATGGCCGGCACGTCACGAAGCGGGCACGACGCACCGCCGGTGCCCGCCGATGGGGGCGCGGTTCCGACTGAAGGCGGGGTTCGACGCGCGTGGGTTCAGTCCGGCCGCACGCGTGGTGATCACGGCCATGAAGCGCTACGGCCTGATCGTCGCCGACAACGGGAGCGACTGGTATTTCCAGGGCGCCGTCGATCCGCGATGGACGTATGCGTTCGTCGATCAGCTGAAGCAGATCCCCGCCCGCGCGTTCGTCGCGATCGACGAGCACGCGTGCCGTGTCGCGCCGAACAGCGGCGCGTTCGCCGCCGGGCCGGGGTGCCCGGTCCCGTAGCGGCTCAGGCCAACGCGAGGAACCGCTCGACGATCCTCGGACCCTGCGGCGTGAGGATGCTCTCCGGATGGAACTGGACGCCGAACCGCGGCAACGCGCGATGCTGCGTCGCCATCACCACGCCGTCCTGCGTCCATGCGGTGAGCTCTAGCTCTTTCGGCAAGTCGTCGCGCTCAACGACGAGCGAGTGGTAGCGGGCCGCTTCGAACGGGTTCGAGATGCCCTCGAGGATCCCGCGGCCCTCGTGATACACGAGCGACGCCTTGCCGTGCATCGGCGTCGTGCGGTCGACGGTCCCGCCGGCCTCAAGACCGATCGCCTGGTGTCCAAGGCAGACGCCGAGCACGGGCGTCGAGCCGGGGAGCAGCCCGAGGAGTTCGGTGAAGCCATCGGCCTCTCGCGGGTGGCCCGGGCCCGGAGACAGCACGACGGCGTCGGGCTTCATCGCGACCAGCTCCGACGCAGGCTTCGCGTCGGACTTCACGACGACGGTCGATCGACCGAGGCTCTCGATCAGTTGCACGAGGTTGTAGGTGAACGAGTCGTAGTGATCGACGACGAGGATCATGCGTTGGCCCCCTCCGGCGCGACGGCCGGCAACAACGCGGCCGCCTTCGCGCGCGTCTCGCGGAGCTCGGTCTCGGGGTCGGAGTCGGCGACGACGCCCGCACCGGTCTGGATGCTGACCGCGTTCCCGGCGACCACCGCGGTTCGGATCGTGATGCAGAAGTCCAGGTCGCCGGCGAACGTGAGGTAGCCGACCGCCCCTGCGTACGGCCCCCGGGCGGTCGGCTCGTGCTCGGCGATGAGCTCCATCGCGCGTCGCTTCGGAGCGCCCGTGACCGTGCCGGCGGGGAAGGTGACGGCCAGCGCGTCGATCGGCTCCATGTCGGGGCGCAGGTCGCCCTCCACGGTCGAGACGATGTGCATCACCTTCGAGAAGCGTTCGACCTCCATCAGCTCCGTCGGGCGAACGCTCCCCGCGATGCAGACACGGCCGAGATCGTTGCGCGCGAGGTCGACGAGCATCGCGTGCTCCGCTTGCTCCTTGGGGTCGGCGAGCAGCTCGTGCTCGAGCAGCCGGTCGCGAACGTCCGTCAGGCCGCGAGGACGCGTGCCCGCGATCGGCCGCGTCGTCACGCGCCGGCCCTCGACGCGGACCAGCGGTTCCGGTGACGATCCCGCGAGCTCGATGTCGAGGAGCCGCAGGTAGAACATGTAGGGGGCGGGGTTGGACACGCGGAGCTGCCGGTAGATCGGCAGGCCGCCGGCCGGCGCCGGGAACGTGACGCGTCGGGACGGGACGCCCTGGTAGATGTCGCCGGCCGCGATGTGATCCTTGAAGCTCGAGACGATGGTCCGGTACGTCTCGTCCTCCATGTTGGCGTCGCCGCCGGTCGTCGACCCGTCCGCGGCCGCGAGCAGCGGCAGTGCGGGCGCCGCGGCCACCTTCGCCGCCAACTCCTCGAGGGACCCGAGCGCGTCGTCGTACCCGCCGCGCAAGGCGTGCACGATCAACACCAGCCTCTGGCGCCAGTGATCGAACACCACGGCGCGGTCGATCACGAGCAGCCCGACCGGCGGCACAGGCGCATCGGCCGGGTGCGGTGTGGGATGCCCGTCCAGGAGCGTCGCGGCCTCGTAGCTCACGCACCCCATCAGCCCGCCGGTGATCGGCGGGAGGCCCTCGGGCCGCGGCGCGCGCAGTCCGTTGACCACCGCGCGCAGCGCCTCGCGCGGCGTCAATCGACGCGACGGCTCCCCGGTCGGAAGCTCCCGCGCGACGTCGCGCAGATGCACACCGGCGTCGTCGGCGATCACGACGGCGGCGGGGTCGCCCGCGACGAACGAGTACCGGCCCCATCGCTCGGATCGTTCCACCGACTCGAAGAGCACGCCCGGGCCATCTCCGGCGATCGCCGGGAACAGGCCGACGGGGGTGCCGACATCCGCGAGCACTTCGGCCCAGACCGGCACCAGCGGCCACGCCGACGCGAGACGGTCGAACGTCTCGCGGTCGGGGTGCACCTGCAGTGACGGGGTCATCGGCTCCATCCTCTCGTACGGGTCCTGCATACACGTGAACCCCGGACCGTCGGTCCGGGGCTCGTGGTGACGCTCGGTGATCGAGCGCGTCAGGCGCGGGCGGGCGCCGGGCTCCACGAGCCCTCTCGCCACCACCACGCACGCCGCGTCGTCATCAGGTTCGGGATGGTCGCATGGGGCGCCCGCGCACGTCAACGGCGGCATCGGGTGCGCCGGAACCGCGCTTCGTCGCGAGCGTCTCGCGCTATACTGCCTGCGGAAACGTTCCGGATGGTGTTGTCGAGGTGGGCGTCGGGCCCACCTTTCGTTTGGGAAGGGTTGGGGTCGTCGTGGATGCCGAAGCGTTGGTTCGGCCGGTCGTGGAAGGGGCTGGCTTCGAGCTGTTCGACCTCACCTTCGGCGGCGGCGTCGGTGGCCGCCCGACCTTGCGCGTCATCGTCGATCGCGACGGCGCGCTGGACCTCGACACGATCGCCGCGCTGTCCGACAAGATCGCTCGCCGGCTCGACCTCGAGAGCTTCGGGCAGGGCCGCTACGAGCTCGAGGTGAGTTCGCCCGGCATCGAGCACCCCCTCAAGACGGCGGCACACTTCGCACGGGCCATCGGATCACGGGTCACGGTCAAGACCGACGAGCACGTCGACGACGCCCGCGTGCACGACGGCGTCCTGCTCGCCGCGAACGACCAGCGGATCGAGCTCGACGTGGCGGGCGTGACGCGCACGATCCCTCTCGGGGCGATCGTCTCTGCGCGAACGGTCGCGGACTGGAGCGCCGAGCTGAAGAGGAGCGCGGTATGAACCCCGACATGATCACCGCCCTCCGCGAACTCGAGCGGGAGAAGGGCGTCGCGTTCGAGACGATCCTGCAGGGTCTCGAAGAGGCCATGGGCGCCGCCTACAAGACGGCCTGGAAGCAGGAGCATCCCGACGCCGACGACGACTTCGTCGGGTTCCGCGCCGAGATCGACCCCGAGAACGGCGACATGCGCATGTTCGAGCAAGAGCTCGAAGAGGTCGACACCGAGGACGGCGAGGGCGTCGAGATGAAGGTGCTGTCCGAGAAGGAGGTCGAGGTCACCGAGGACTTCCGCGGACGGATCGGCGCACAGACGGCCAAGCAGGTGATCTTCCAGAAGCTCCGCGACGCCGAGCGGGAGATGACCTACGAGGAGTTCGCCGGCCGTGAGGGCGACGTCGTCACCGGCATCGTCCAGCAGTCCGAGCGGCGGTACACCCTCCTTGACCTCGGGAAGGTCGAAGCGCTGCTGCCGCAGGCAGAACAGGTTCCGTCGGAGCCCTACCGTAGCGGGGAGCGGCTCAAGGCCTACATCACCGAGGTTCGCCGTGGGGTGAAGGGCCCGCAGATCGTCGTCAGCCGGACCCACCCGGGGTTGCTCAAGCGGCTGTTCGAGATGGAGGTGCCCGAGATCGAGGACGGCGTCGTGGAGATCCGCGGCGTCGCGCGTGAGCCCGGGCACCGCTCGAAGATCGCGGTGTGGTCCAACGAGCCGGCGGTCGACCCCGTCGGCGCGTGTGTCGGGCCGAAGGGCTCCCGGGTTCGCAACGTCGTGACCGAGCTGCGGGGGGAAAAGATCGACGTTGTCCCGTGGTCCGACGACGCGGCCGAGCTCGTCGCCAACGCGCTGCAGCCGGCCAAGGTGACGCGGGTGATCGTCGATCCCGACTCGCAGACCGCGCAGGTCATCGTCCCGGACTACCAGCTCTCGCTGGCGATCGGGAAGGAGGGCCAGAACGCGCGGCTCGCGGCCCGCCTGACGGGCTGGCGCATCGACATCAAGTCGGAGTCCCAGGCGGCCGCCGCGCCGGAGGCTCCCGCGGGCGCCTAGCGTGCGGCGGGGCCATGTCCCGCTGCGCACCTGCGCCGGCTGCCGGGCCACGGTGCCGCGATCGACGCTCCTGCGGATCGTGCGCCCGCCCGAGGGCTCGGTCGAGGTCGATCTGGCCGGGCGGCTGCCGGGGCGCGGGGCCTACGTCCATCCGGTAGCGGACTGCATCGGAGCCGCGGTCCCGCGCGGGATCGCGCGGGCGCTGCGGACGGGCATCACCGCGGAGCAAGCAAGTAGGCTTACGGACCGATTGTTGGAGTTGTTCGAGGTGAAGGAAGACACGTGAGGGTTCACGAGCTTGCCAAAGAGCTTGGGGTGAGCAGCAAGGAGCTGCTGGCATCGCTTGCGGACATGGGCGTCGCGGGGAAGTCCGCCTCCTCCAGCGTGCCCGAGGACATGGTGCCGCGGTTGCGCGCATCGGGCGGCAAGGCGACGGTCGCGCCGGCGAAGCCCCGCGAGGTGCTTGAGCCGCCGCCGCAGCCGCGGAAGCCGCGCGCCAAGCCGAAGCCCAAGCCCGCGGCGGACCCGGTTGCGGCGACGGCGCCGGCGCCGGCCGCGCCCACCACGCCGACGCCTCCGAGCGAGCCGAAGCAGGCGCCGAAGCAACGCCGCCGCCCCGAGCCGGCCGCGCCGGTGATCCCCTCGGGCCCCGTCCTGCAGGTCATCCACGGCGCGACGCCACAGACGATCGCCGAGAAGACCGACCGGTCGCCTGCCGAGATCGTGAAGATCCTGTTCATGGCGGGCGACATGGTGACCGCGACGACCTCGCTCACCGACGGCCAGATCGAGCTCATCGCCGCCGAGCTCGGCTACTCCGCCGAGATCGTGGGGCTCGAGGACGAGCTCAAAGGCGAAGAGGGCGTCGACGACATCGACGTGGACCAGCTCGTCGCGCGCGCGCCGGTCGTCACGATCATGGGCCACGTCGACCACGGCAAGACCAAGCTGCTGGACGCCATCCGCTCGACCGACGTGGTCGCGGGAGAGTTCGGCGGCATCACGCAACACATCGGCGCCTATCAGGCGCACGTCGGCACCCGCGAGATCACGTTCATCGACACGCCCGGCCACGAGGCGTTCACCGCGATGCGCGCCCGCGGCGCGAGCGTCACCGACATCGCCGTGCTCGTCGTCGCCGCGGACGACGGTGTGATGCCGCAGACCCTCGAGGCGCTCGACCACGCGAAGGCGGCGAACGTCCCGATCGTGGTCGCGGTGAACAAGATCGACAAGGATGAGGCCGATCCCAACCGCGTGCGCACGCAGCTCGTCGAACGCGGGATCGTCCCGTCGGAGTGGGGTGGCGACTTCGAGTTCGTCGACGTCTCGGCCAAGGCCAATGTCAACCTCGACACGCTGCTCGACACGCTGCTCGTCGTGGCCGACCTCGCCGACCTGAAGGGCGACCCGAGCGGTCTGGCCCGAGGGACGGTCCTCGAGGCGCACCTGGACCGCGGCCGCGGGCCGGTCGCAACGGTGCTGGTGCAGAAGGGGTCGCTCGAGGTCGGCGACGCGCTCATCGCCGGCACGGCGTACTGCCGGATCCGGGCGATGCAGGACGAGAACGGCCAGGCGGTCGACTTCGCCGGCCCATCCAAGCCCGTCCAGATCCTCGGGTGGAGTCACGTGCCGAGCGCGGGAGACGACTTCCGCGAGGTCGAGGACGAGCGCGAGGCGCGCCACATCGCGGAGGAGCGCGAGGCCAAGTCGCGCCAGGCAGAGCTGGTCACGGCCCGGCGCGCGACGCTGCAAGACCTCCTGCGCCGCACGGGTGTCGACGCCGTGACCGAGCTGAACATCATCGTGAAGGCCGACGTTCAGGGCTCCGTCCAGGCGCTCGAGGACTCGCTGTTGAAGCTTCCGCAGGAAGAGGTGCGCGTGAACATCGTGCGCGCGGGCGCAGGCGGGATCACCGAGAACGATGTCACGCTCGCGATGGCGTCGGACGCGATCATCGTCGGCTTCAACGTGCGGCCGTCGGCGACCTCGCGGGAGCTCGCCGAGCGCGAAGGCGTCGACATCCGCACGTACCGAGTGATCTACGACGCGATCGACGACATCAAGTCGGCGTTGTCGGGGCTCCTGAAGCCCGAGCAGCGTGAGCGGATCTTGGGCGAGGCGGAGGTGCGCCAGACGTTCCGGGTGCCGAAGCTCGGCATGATCGGCGGCAGCTACGTGCGGTCCGGCACGATCCGGCGCAACGCCCGCGCTCGACTGGTGCGCGACGGCGTCGTCGTGTACGACGGCAAGATCGCGTCGCTCCGTAGGTTCAAGGACGACGTCGCCGAGGTGCGCGACGGCTTCGAATGCGGTATCGGCTTGGAGAACTATCAGGACCTCAAGGACGGCGACATCGTCGAGGCCTACGAGGTCGAAGAGGTCGCCCGCAGCATCTAGCGCCGTGGTCGTCGCCGTCGAACGGTTCGACCTGCGGATCACCGGGGCGCGGTCGCTCAAGCAGAAGCGCCATGTCGTCAAAGGCTTGGCCGCGGCGCTGCGGCAGACGTTCGAGGTCAGCGTGGCGGAGGTCGACCACCACGACCTCTGGCAACGCGCGACCATCGCGGTGGCGGCGGTCGGCCCGGATCAGCATCACCTTCGCCGTGTGATGCAGGCGGTCGGCAAGCGGGTCGAGGCCTGGATGGAGGTCGAGGTGATCGACCGCGAGCTGCAGCTGTGGTGGCCCGACGACGAGTAGCGGCGACCCGCCCGAGGACGCGGTGCGCGCCGGTACCCTGAAGAGATGCCGCAGGGTCCACGCACCGCACGGGTCAGCGAAGAGTTCCGCGAGATCCTCGCCGAGGCGATCCAGGGGTTGAAGGACCCACGGGTGGGCTTCGTGACGGTGACCGCGGTGAAGGTCTCGCCCGACCTGCACGTCGCGTGGGTCTATTACACGGTGCTCGGCGACGCCAAGGCGGCTGCCGGCACCCGTGCCGCGCTCCGCTCGGCCGCGCCACATCTTCGCCGCGAGCTCGGGCGCCAGATCCATCTCAAGGTGACGCCGGAGCTGCGGTTCGAGCCCGACGAGCTCCCCGCCGCGGCCGAGCGCATCGACACGCTGCTGGACCAGGTGCACGCCGATGGCGACCATGACTGACCTCGACCGCGCCGTAGCTGTCTTGCGCGAGGCGCGGGACGTGGCCATCGCGTGTCACGTGAACCCCGATGCCGACGCCCTCGGGTCGAGCCTCGGGCTGGCGCACCACCTCGTCGCGCGCGGCGCCCAGGTCGTTGTCGGCTTCCCGAACGAGCCGCTCGAGCTTCCGGTGTGGGCGGCCGCGCTGCCGGTCGGGGACCTCGTGGTCCCCGTCGACGCGTTCCCGGCGGCGCCGGCGGTGATGGTGACGTGTGACTGCGCGGCGTTCGACCGCCTCGGCGTGCTCGGCGCTGCCGCGGACGCCGCCACCGAGCTGATCTGGATCGATCATCACCGGTCCAACGACGGGCGGGGCACGATCCGGCTCGTCGACCCCGATGCATCGAGCACGTGCGAGGTCGTCGCGCGGCTGCTCGACGCGATCGGCGGCGACATCAGCGACGAGAGCGCGATCTGCCTGTACGCCGGGCTGGTCACCGATACCGGACGGTTCCAGTACGAGGCGGCATCGCCCGACACGCTCCGGCTCGCGGCTCGGCTGCGCGAGCATCCGTTCGATCACGCCCGGCTGTCGCAGGTCCTGTACGAGAACAACCGGGTCGCATACCTCGATGTGCTCGGGGTCGCGATGGAGCGTGCCGAGCTCGATCCGGTCGCCGACCTCGTGTGGACCTACGTCTTGTGGTCGGATCTGGAGCGAGCGGGGGCGGAGCCGTCCGACGTCGATGACCTGCTCGACGTGCTGCGGGCGACGCGTGACGCCGACACAGCGGCGTTCGTGAAACAACAGCGCGACGGCCGGTTCAAGGTGAGCGTCCGGTCGCGCGGGGCGCGCGACCTGAGCGCCGTCGCCGCCGCCTTCGGCGGCGGCGGTCACCGCCTGGCGGCCGGCTACACGAGTGAGTTCGGCCCCGCCGAGACGATCCGACGTCTGCGCGCGGCGGTGACAACGGCCGCGCCCGGCACGTGAGCGACGAGCGACGCAGCGCCGGACCCGATGGCGTCGCGCTGATCGACAAGCCGTCGGGTATCACGTCGCACGACGCCGTCGCGATCGTCCGGCGTTGCCTCGGTACGCGGAAGGTCGGCCACGCCGGCACGATCGACCCGATGGCGACGGGCCTACTCGTGATGGGTGTCGGCCGCGCCACGCGGCTCCTGCGATTCCTCGGCGACCTGACGAAGGTCTACGAGGGCACGATGCGGCTCGGGGTCGAGACCGCGACGCTGGACGCCGACGGCGAGGTGACGCGGACCGCGCCCGTCGACGTGACCGACGACGCGATCGACGGCGCCATGGCCGCGAAGCTCGGCGCGAGCGCGCAGCGGCCACCCGCGTTCTCCGCCGTCAAGGTCGGCGGCCGCACCCTGCACGAGGCGGCGCGCAAGGGCGAGGTCCTGGAGGCGCCGGCGCGGATCGTCCGTGTCGACCGGTTCCAGCGAACGGCACGCGCCGGCGCCGACGTCAGCTTCACCGCCGCGGTCAGCGGCGGCACCTACGTCCGCGTCCTCGCCGCCGACGTCGGCGCTGCGCTCGGATGCGGGGCGCACCTGACGTCTCTGCGGCGCACCGCCATCGGGCCGTTCGACGTCGCCGACGCCCGCCCGCCCGAGGACCCCGGCGACCCGTTGCCGCTGGACCGAGCGGTCGCGCACCTGCCACGGTGCGACCTGATCGCCGAGGAGGCCATCGCGGCCTCCCACGGCCGGATCCTCGGCCCCGCGGCGATCGAGGGTCCCTACGGCGTGTACGACCCCGACGGGCGGCTCGTGGGCGTGTACCGAGACGACGGCGGGAAGGCCCGCCCCCTCGTCATCCTCGCGCCGGCGTAGCTCAGTCGAGCACGCGGAAGAAGACGGCGAGCGACCAGATCGCGAGCACCACGGTGCCGCCGACGACCGAGACCGTCAGGCCGATCCTGCGGGAGCTCCACCGTTGGATCGAGATCGGCGGGCGCGCGGGCGCGAGCGCGCGGAACTCCGCGATCAGGTCGCGCGGGTCATCGCGCAGATAGCGCTGGAGCTCGGTGGGGATCGCCATGCCCTGTGCGGCGGCGAACGCCTCGGCGACGTCGTCCGGCGTGAACGATCGGAGCGCCACCTCGTAGACGCGCGGTGCGTCGGTCCGCAGCGCCAGGACGAGCATCATGTTCGCAAGGTCGACTGCTTGGCGCCACGGGGACGGGCGCACCTCGAGCCCGGACACGTCGATCACCTGGAGATGCCCGTCGACGACCAGCATGTTCGCGGGCTTGAGGTCGCGGTGGGCGAGCCCCCAATCCCAGAGGCGTCGCACGAGCCGCATCCCCTGGTCGATGATCTCGTCGTCGACCGTCGCGTGACCGAGGGTGTCGGCGTTGTCGAAGAACTGCTCCGCGAGCAGGTACTCCTGGTTCGGGGAGAGCTCGACGATCCCGTACGTGCGCGCGACGTGGAACCCGTCGTCGTCGAGCAGGCGGAGGGCATAGTCCTCCTGCCCGATCAACTGACGGACCGATGAGAACGACGTCTCGTCCTCGAGCCGCCCGTACATGATCGTGCGCACGATCCGGTACCAGCGGTCGGACCGGACGTGGCTCGTCGCGAGGATCTTGCCGAATACGCGCGACCCGTCCTCGAGCGTCATCAACAGGGGCGTCGATCCGCCGGAGCCCTCCGCCCCGAAGGGCTCGACGCCGGTGACGGTGAGACCGAGCTGGTCGTGCAGGGCGCGGGTGATCGCCTCGACACGATCGCCGGTCAGCTCGTGGTGCGCGGCGTTCCCACCGCGTCGATACGAGACGGGGAACGCGTCATCGGGCGCGAGCCACCCGAACGCGAACGCGGCGACGGTGAACCCGAGCGCGACGGAGTATGCGCCGGCGTAGACGTAGGTCGCGCCGAGGATCGCGCGGCCGAGCACCACCGCGAGCGCGAGGACGAGCGCGACGACGAAGGCCCGGCGGCGCCAGATCCCTCGCGGCGCGAGGGAGAACACCATGACGCCGAGCGTGA
>JBJMLQ010000095.1:0-15145 GCA_045805225.1 Actinomycetota bacterium
GATCGAGACGACGCGGCTCGGCGACGAGGCCGACGTGCCGAGCGTGCCGAACACCATGGGCCGCGGCACCGACTACGCCGCTTTACGCGCGCTCGCGGCGGCCTCGGGGCTCGGCGAGGACCTCGTCGTGCAGACGCCCTACGGCGACTCGGGGCAAGACGACGTTCTTCATCGCGAACGAAGCCGACTGGCGCGCGCACGCCGCGAAGATAATCGATCACGACATCAAGGTTATGAAACGGATCGAGCCGCGCGAGCTTGCGATCGAGGGCGTGATCACGCGCCACGGCACGCTGGTCGGCCCGCTGATGGCCGAGCTCACGGGCTTCCCCGAGCTGACGCCCTACGACGGCGGCTGGTGTGGCAACGACGTTTCGCCCGAACTGCTGACCGAGGAGCAACGCCGGACCGCGCGCGAGCGCACGGTCGCGATGGGTGAGCGCTTGCGGAAGGAGGGCTACCGCGGATACTTCGAGCTGGACTTCCTGCTCGACGCGGCGACCGGCGAGCTGTGGCTCGGCGAGCTGAACCCCCGCGTCACCGGTGCGAGCAGCATCACGAACGTCACCGCCGTCGCGTACGGCGACATGCCGCTGTTCCTGTTCCATCTCCTGGAGTTCATGGACGTCGACTACGAGATCGACGTCGAGGAGCTGAACGACCGCTGGGCGCAGGCGCACAATCTCGACGAGTGGACGCAGTTCATCCTGAAGCAGACCGAGGATGTCACCGAGATGATCACGAAGGCGCCTCGCTCGGGGATCTGGCGGACGAACGGTCGGGGCCTGACGTTCGCACGCCGCGACACCGACTGGCACACCGTGGCCGACGAGGCGGAGGCGTTCTACCTGCGCATCGCAGGCGTCGGGCAATACCGGTATCCCGGCGCCGACCTCGGGATCATGGTGACGAGGGGCCGGTTCATGGACGAGCATCACGAGCTGCTCGATCGCGCCCGGTCGTGGATCACCGGCATCAAGGCGGAGTTCGAGAGCGAGCCGCCGGCGGCCGATCAACCTCCTGCGCACGCGCCCGAGCCCTTCGGTTTCAAGATGCTGTGACGCGCCGTTCGGTGGTGGCTTCCGGGTGTTCCACCTGGGAACATCTGCCGAACATGCGGATGCTCCCTTTCACGTTCCGTGCGCGGGAAGAGCTCGAGCTCGGACCGCTGTGGCGGGCGGAGTTCGACGCACGCTGGCCGCACTACAAGCGTTGGTTCCTGCGTGAGGGCGAGGCGGCTCGGCCGTCGTACGCGACGAGCGTGCGGATGCTTCGGGCGCACATGCCGGAGCTGATGCCCGCGTACGAGCGGGTGGTCGAGCTGGCGGGCGGCGGAGACCTCGCGGCGCGGATGCTCTCGCTGTACAAGCCGCCGCCGTACCTCGCGGCCTGCTCGCAAGGCGTGTGGGCACGAGACGGCGCCCCGCTGCTCGTCCGCAACTACGACTACGCGCCGTCACGGTTCGAAGGCGTCGTCTGGTCGACCAACCTGTGCAAGCGCGTCATCGGGATGAGCGACTGCCTGTGGGGCCTGCTCGACGGGATGAACGAGGACGGCCTGGGGGTCTCGCTGACGTTCGGCGGTCGGCGTGTGCTCGGCGACGGGTTCGGGATCCCCATCGTGGTGCGGTACCTGCTCGAGACGTGTTCCACCGTGAAGGAAACGCGCGCGGCGTTGATCCGGCTGCCGTACTCGCTCAGCCACAACCTGACCGTCGTCGACGCGTCCGGCGACGTCGTGACCGCGTACCTGTCGCCGGACCGCGAGCCCATCTTCCGGTCGTTCCCGGTGGCGACGAACCACCAGGGGATCGTCGAATGGCCGGAGCAGGCGAAGGCGACGCGCACGATCGAGCGCGAGCAGACGGTCATCGGGCTTCTCGAGGACCCGGCCGTGGGCGCCGACATGTTCACCGAGAGCTTCCGCCGGGCGCCGCTGTTCTCGACCTCATATGCCAACGGGTTCGGGACGCTCTACACGGCGGCGTATCGCCCGACGCTGGGCGAGGTCCGATTGATCTGGCCGACCCACGTCTGGGAGCTCGGGTTCGAGCGGTTCGAGGCGGGCGAGCACACCGAGGTGCTCGCCGAGCCGACGTTCGCGACGTCGGCGGGATGACCGAGGCGGCCCGGTCGGCCGACGGAGAGGGGACGAAGATGGATCTCGACGAGGTCACCGAGCCGCAGGACTGATCGCATATGCGTTCCTCGACATTGGAGATCTCAACCAAGGGTCGTCGGACGACGGATCTGACCGAGCCGGTCGCCGCGTTCGCGCGCGAGGTCGGTGATGATGGGCTGCTTCACGTGTTCGCGCCGCACGCGACCGCGGGGCTGGCGCTGATGGAGACGGGCGCCGGATCGGACGTCGACATCGAGGAACTGCTCGAGCGGACGTTCCCGCGCGACGACCGCTACACGCACCGGCACGGCAGCGTTGGTCACGGCGGCGACCATCTGCTGCCCGCGTTCATCTCGCCCTCGCTCGTCGTGCCGGTCATCGCAGGAGAGGTCGCGCTCGGCACGTGGCAGTCGATCGTGCTCGTGGATCCGAACCGCGAGAACAACGTGCGCACGATCAGACTCAGCTTCGTTCCCGCTTAGAGGTATTGCCCGGGCGCCCGGTCCTTGGCGCTCGGCACGGTCGCTTCCGACACCGCTTGAACGTCGCGTTCGCGCAACAACACCAGGTCCTCGCCGTCGAGCTCCACCTCGAGGCCGGCGGAGGGCAGGAAGAGCACACGGTCGCCCGTCTTCGCAACGCGGACCTCGGGCCCCACGAGAGTGACGTCGCCCCACGCGAGTCGCTTCGGCGCGGGCATCGCCGTCGCGGGGATCAGCAAGCCGCCCGCGCTCTTGCGTTCGCCGCTGCCCGGCGTTCGAACGACGAGCCGGTCACCCGTGAGCCGCACCTCGGCCGATCCGTTCGCGCTCGCCTTCTTCGCGCGCGGTTTCCGCGGTTTGGCGGTCGTCGTCGACGCCTTCTCGTCGGTCGCGCGCGGCATGGCACGAGTCTACCGACCGTCACCCGGCTAGCATGTGGCGCTCATGAAGGCACGAACGCTGATCCGCCAAGGCGCCGCACGGCTCAAGGAATCACCGGCGATCGACCACTGGCAGAAGGGCCGAGAGAAGATCGAGTCGGAGATCCTGCTGTTCGACCTGCTGGGTGAGCAGCCCGACCCCGACGACAAGATCTCCGCGAAGACGCAGCGCACCTTCGAAGGATGGATCGAGCGCCGCTTCACGGGCGAGCCGGTCGCACACATCACCGGCACAACGGAGTTCAAGGGACTGGACCTGATCGTCGAGCCCGGCGTGTTCGTGCCGCGCGACTCGTCGGAGTGGCTCGCCGAGCAGGCGATCCGGCGGCTCCGCAAGCGGAAGAAGCCGGTGCACGTCGATCTCGCGAGCGGGATGGGCACGATCGCCCTCGCCGTGTCCGCCGAGGTGCCCAAGGCAGAGGTGTTCGGGGCGGAGCTCTCCACCGAGGGCGTGAAGCTCGCGCGCAAGAACGCGAAGAAGCTCGGTGTGAAGGCGCAGTTCGGCTCGGGCGACCTGTTCGCGCCGGTTCCCAAGCGGCTCCGCGGCCAGGTCGACGTGATCACGATCCATCCGCCCTACGTCGCCAACGACGAGGTCGCCGACCTTCCTGACGAGATCCGCGAGTGGGAGCCCGAGCACACGCTCACCGATCGCAGCCCCGACGGGCTCGGGCTTGTGCGTCGGACCGTCGAGGAGGCCCCGACGTGGCTCAAGCCGAACGGCTGGGTCCTGATGGAGACCGATCCCGATCGCGCTCGCGACGTGCGGAAGGTCATGACGAAGGGCGGATTCCGCGACGTCGAGTCGACGAAGGGCGGGCCGGTCCCGATCACGCGCGTGATCGTCGGGAAGTGCCCCCGGTGACCGTCCTTCCCTTCGGCGCGTGGCCGTCGCCGATCACGGCGGAGATGCTGGCGGCGGCGACGGTGGCGCTGGGTGAGCCGCTGCTGGACGAGGGCATCGTCTACTGGATCGAACAGCGCCCGACCGAAGGCGGCCGTGGCGTCGTGCGCAAGGCGGACCCACACACGGCGCCCGTCGACGTGACGCCGGCCGAGTTCGACGCGCGGACGCGCGTCCACGAGTACGGCGGCGGCGCCTACACCGTGCATCGCGGGACGGTGTTCTTCTCGAACCGCCCCGACGCTCGGCTGTACCGGCAGCCGGAGGGAGGCGCGCCCGAGCCGATCACGCCCGACACGGACGGCTCGCATCGGTATGCCGACGGCGCGATCACGCCGGACGGCCGGTGGTGGATCGGCGTGCGCGAGCGGCACGACCTCGGACCCGCGGTGGCCGACGTGGTCAACGAGCTCGTCGTCGTGCCCACGGACGGCTCGGCGGACCCGCGCGTCCTCGCGACCGGCCGCGACTTCTATTCCTCGCCGCGGGTGACGCACGACGGCGACCGGCTCGCGTGGCTCGAGTGGGATCTGCCGTGGATGCCGTGGGACGGGACCGAGCTCTTCGTCGCGGCGCTGTCGGGCGACGCCGAGCTCGGCGCGCCGGCCGCGGTCGCCGGCCGCGCCGCCGAGGAGTCGATCTGGGATCCGGAGTGGAGCCCCTCGGGCGACCTCGTGTTCGCGTCGGACCGAAGCGGCTGGTGGAACCTCGAGCGCGTCCGCGACGGCGAACGGCAGGTGCTGCATGCGGCCGACGCGGAGTTCGGGTACCCGCAGTGGGTGATGGGCGAGCGCTCGTTCGCGTTCCTCGGCGACGGGCGGATCGTGTGCATGTACGACCGCGACGCGCGCACCTCGATCGCGGCGCTGGATCCGGAGACCGGCGAGCTGACCGACCTCGACCTGCCGTACGACGCCCTGGGCGGCGGCCCGTGCCTGGACGCCGAGGGTTCGACGATCGTGTTCATCGCCGGGTCCGCCACGCGGCCCGACGAGCTCGTCTGGCTCGACTTCGTCGCCCGCTCCGTCGACGTCATCCGGACGTCGACGGAGTTGACGGTCGATGAGGCGTACCTCTCGGTGCCCGAGGCGATCGAGTTCCCGACCGAGGAAGGGCTATCGGCCCACGCGCTCTTCTACCCGCCGGCCAATCCCGACGCGACGGGGCCCGAGGACAGCCGGCCTCCGTTGATCGTCATGGCGCACGGCGGGCCGACGAGCAACACGACGGCGGCGTTCAACCTGGCGACGCAGTTCTGGACGTCGCGCGGCTTCGCGGTGGTCGACGTCAACTACGGCGGCTCGACGGGCTACGGTCGCGAGTACCGCCGGCGGCTGAACGGCATGTGGGGCGTCGTCGACCTGCAGGATTGCGTGAGCGCCGCGCGGTTCCTCGTCGGCCGGGGCGACGTGGACGGCGACCGCATCCTCGTGCGCGGCGGCAGCGCCGGCGGTTACGTGGTGATGTGTGCCCTCACCTTCACCGACGTGTTCGCCGCGGGCGCCTCATATTTCGGGATCGCCGACCTGGTGCCGTTCGCCACCGGTGACACGCATAAGTTCGAGAGCCGCTACGAGCACACGATGATCGGCCCGTGGCCCGAGGCCGCGGACACGTATCGCGCGCGGAGCCCGATCAACTTCACCGACCTGCTGTCGACGCCGATGCTCGTGCTGCAAGGCGCCGAGGACCACGTCGTGCCGCCCGCCCAGGCCGAGCTCATCGTCGGCGCACTCAAGGCGAAGCACATCGCGCACGCCTACCTGCTGTATCAAGGCGAGGGACACGGCTTCCGCAAGGCCGAGACCATCGTGGACGCGCGCAACGCCGAGCTGTCCTTCTACGCGCAGATCCTGGGGTTCGAGCCTGCGGGCGACGTTCCGACGCTCGCGATCGTGGATCTGTAGGCGGTCAGCCGCCGATCGCGCTCATCGAGCGCTCGGGTTGCACGAAGTCGGGGTGGTTCACGCGGTGGCCCGACCACTTGCCCCACACCGCCGTGCGGATCAGCTTCTCGAGATCCTCATCGGACGCGCCGGCTCGCATCGGGCCGCGCAGGTCGGTCTCGTCCAGCGCGAACAGGCACGTACGGAACTGTCCCTCGGCCGTGAGCCGAAGCCGGTTGCAGGTATCGCAGAACGGCTCGGTCACGCTGGCGATGACGCCGATCGTTCCGGGCGATCCGTCGGCGAACCGGTAGGTCGTGGCGGGTTCGGTCTCGTGGTGGCGAGCCGCGAGCGGGAACACCGCGTCGATCGCGTCCAGGATGCGCGCGCCGGGCACGACCTTCGCGCGTTCCCAGGCGTGCTGCGCGTCGAGCGGCATGTACTCGATGAAGCGAACCTCGTATCCCGTCTCGCGTGCCCAGCGTGCGAAGTCGACGACCTCGTCGTCGTTGGTCCCGCCGATCACAACGGTGTTGATCTTGATCGGGGTCAGTCCAGCCGCCTCGGCCGCGCGGATGCCGGCGAGGACCTTGTCGAGCGCGTCGCGCCGCGTCATCTCGGCGAAGCGATGCTGCAGCAGCGAATCGCACGAGACGGTCGCCCGATCGACACCGGCCGCGGCGAGCGGCGCGGCGAGGCGGTCGAGCAGCATCGCGTTGGTCGTGATCGACATGTCGAGCTTCGGCCCGACCGACCGGAACATCTTCACGAGAGCTGGAAGATCGGCGCGGATCGTTGGTTCGCCGCCCGTGATCTTCAAGCCGCGGACCCCGAGCCGGACGAACAGCGCGAGGAGCCGTGTCAGCTCCTCGAAGGACAGGATCTCCTCCTTGGGGAGCCACTGGAGGCCCTCGGCGGGCATGCAATAGGTGCACCGGAAGTTGCACCGGTCGGTGACCGAGATCCGCAGATCGTCGGCGATCCGTCCGAACGTGTCGATCAGCGGACCGTCGGCGGGCACAAGAGGAAGCTGGTTCTGCATCTGTGGTACCAGGGTACCCCGGGGCGCCGTTGGGCATTCGGTCGGGCATGCCGTCGACCTGCTATCCATACGGCCGATGCGGGTGCTCATCCTCTACGAGTCGCGGCGCGGGTTCACCCTGACGGTCGCGCGGGCGCTCCGCGACGAGCTCCGCAAGCTGGGAACGGAGGCGACGACGTCGCCGCTGCGATCGGTGGACGCCGGGACGCTCGCGGCGACCGACGCGCTCGTCGTCGGCACGTGGGTGAAGGGTCTGCTGCTCGTGGGTGTCGGACCGGCGCACGGCACGCGCGAGGCGATCGAGGCGCTGCCGGACCTCCAAGGCCGGCCCACCGTCGTGTACTGCACGTGCGAGTTCGCACCTCGGTCGACCCTCGATCAGCTGAGCGGATGGCTCGACATGCGCGGAGCCGACGTGCGCGGCCACGCGGTGTTCAAGCGGCACAAGAGTCTGCGGACGGCGCCCGGCGTCGCGGCGGGGATCGTCGAGGCGCTGCAACCGACGGTGTGAGGCCGTCGCGGCGGCCCGGTGGGAGGATGACCCGATGGCGCGACCGACCGCTGCGGTCCTGACCGTCTCCGACGGCGTGTCGTCGGGGACGCGCGCCGACGGCTCCGGCGACGCCGCCGAGGAGCTGCTCGCCGGGGCAGGATTCGAGGTGTCGGCGAGAGAGGTCGTCGCGGACGAACGCGGCGAGATCGAAGCGGCGTTGGAGCGGCTCGCGGCGACCAACGCGCTCGTGGTCACGACGGGTGGGACGGGGTTCGGTCCACGCGACGTCACACCGGAAGCGACCAAGGCGGTGCTGGATCGTGAGGCGCCGGGACTCGCCGAAGCGATGCGTGCGGCGGGGCTCGCACACACCCCGATGGCGGCGCTGTCGCGCGGCACGGCGGGGACGATCGGCGAGGCGTTGGTCGTGAACCTCCCCGGGTCGCCGAAGGCCGTTCGTGAATCCCTCGAGGCGGTGCTCCCGATCCTGCCGCACGCGATGGAGCTGTCGGAGGGGATGACCGGCGCCCATCCTGCGGCCGCCGTCCCTGCCGGGTCGGAGACGCCGGCGGGTGGCGGCTCGACCGCCGCCGCACCACCCGAGGATCGGGTCGAGGTCACGGCGGTGAAGGTCGTCGCCGGCGCGCCGCCGTGTCGCGTCGGCATGCGGATGACGATCGCTCCGGGGGGCCCGGCGGCCGGCACGCTCGGCTGTTCGGAGTTCGACACACAGGCCGTGGAGGCTGCGGCGCACGCGGCCGAGCACGGCGACGCGACCACCGCCGTGTTGCACCACCCCGATGGTGACGTCGAGGTGTTCATCGAACCGCACCGGTCGCCGCCGCGCGTGTTCGCGGTGTCCGCGACCGACGTGGCGCGAGCGCTTCGGCGGCACCTGACGCCGCTGGGCTACCGCGTGGTGGTCGTCGAGCCGCGACGCGAACGCGTCGCGGCCGACGACGAGCCGGTGGTGCCCTCCCTCGACGGCGCCGCGCTCTCCGAGCGCGACGCCGTCGTCCTGACCGACCACGACGCCCCGTACGCGAGCGAGGTGCTCGCCGAGGCCGCGGGCTCCAAGGCACGATTCGTCGGGATGATGAGCTCGCGCCGCCACGTCGCCCGTCACCTCGACGCCGTCCGCGCGATGGGCGTGCCCGACGAGATCATCGCGCGGATCCACGCGCCGGTCGGCCTCGATCTGGGGCGCAAGGACGCCGACGGGATCGCGCTGTCGATCGCCGCGGGCGTCATCGCCGACGCCAACGGGACCGACGGCGGGTGGCTCGACCGATGAGCCGTGACGACGTCCGTGCGAACCTCGCCAGCTGGGAGGCCGACAGCGCCGCCTACCAGCAGCGGCACTCGGCGTTCCTCGCGCGCGTGGACCGATTCGGCTGGGGCACGTGGGCGATCCCGGAGGACGACGTGCACGCGCTCGGTGACGTCGAGGGCCTCCAGGCGCTCGAGCTCGGATGCGGCGCCGCGCAGTTCGGGATCCAGGTCGCGCTGCGGGGCGCGACGGTCGTCGGGTTGGATCTCAGCGCGAACCAGCTCGCGGCGGCGCCGGCGAACATGGACGCCGCCGCCGCCCGGTTCCCGCTGGTGCGGGGCGACGCCGAGGATCTGCCGTTCGCCGATGAGAGCTTCGACCTGGTGTTCTGCGATCACGGCGCGATGGGGTTCACCGATCCCGCGCGCACGGTGCCGCAGGTCGCGCGCGTCCTTCGGCCCGGCGGCGCGTTCGTGTTCAGCGGCACGACCCCGTTCATCTGGGTGACCTGGCCGATGGTGGACGGTCCGCCGGGCCGGACCCTCGAGCGGTCCTACTTCGAGAGCCGGCGGATGGTGTGGGACGAGGGCGATCCATCGGTCGAGTATCAGCTGCCGTACGGCGAGTGGATCCGGTTGTTCCGGGCCAACGGTTTCGTGGTCGAGGACCTGATCGAGTTGCGCCCGGCGGCCGACGCCGACACGGCGTTCGCGGAGTACGTGACGCTCGCATGGGCCCGCGACTTCCCCGCCGAGCAGATCTGGAAGGTGCGGAAGGAGGCGACGTGACGAAGGCGATCGCCGCGCTGGCCGCGATCTGCACGATCGTGGCGGCGGCCGTCTTCCGCGGAAGCCCTCCTGTCGTCGCGCCCGACCGCCGGCCGAACGTGCTGCTGGTTCTGACCGACGACCAGACGCTCGACACGATCGGCTCGGATCCGCCCGCGATGCCGTGGTTCCAGTCGCAGCTCGCCGATCCTGCCGGTCATTGGCTGTGGTTCACGCGGGCGGTCGCATCGACGCCGCTGTGCTGTCCGTCGCGTTCGACGATCCTCACCGGCCGGTACGACGCGCAGACCGGCGTCCGCAACAACGAAGAGGGCCCGAACCTCGACGACACCAACACGCTGCCCGTCTGGCTCGACGACGCCGGCTACACCACCGGCCTCGTGGGCAAGTACCTCAACTTCTATCCGTGGGGCGGCGCGCCGTTCGTGCCGCCGGGATGGGACCGCTGGTTCGCCAAGGAGAACGCCGACGAATCGACCGCCTACTACGACTACGAGGTCGTGGATCAGGGCATCGTGCGGCACTACGGCGACGCGCCGTCGGACTATGCGACCGACGTGCTCGGCGCACAGGCGCTCCGGTTCGTGCAGGATGCGCCGGCCGATGCGCCGTGGTTCCTGTACTTCAGCCCCAACGCGCCCCACCTCCCGTGGGTCCCCTCGCCCGCGCATGCGGGCGCATTCGACGGCGTGCAGCCACCGATCCCGGATCTCGCGACGATGAACGACGTGCGCGGCAAGCCGGCGTACGTCCGCGACCTGGCGCCGAAGACGCAGGCCGAGCGCCAGAGCTATATCCAAGACGACCGGAACGAACGGGCGATGTTGTTGTCGGTCGACGCCTGGTTCCAGCAGATCGTCGACGCGGTCGCCGCACGGGGCGAGCTCGACAACACGGTGATCGTGTTCCTCGGCGACAACGGGTACACGCTCGGGCTGCATCGGCTCGACGGCAAGCGCTACCCGTACACGCCGTCCGTGCGGGTGCCGTTCGCGATCCGAACCCCGTGGGCGCCCGCCGCGACGGTCGGCCAACCGGTCTCCAACGTCGACGTCGCCGGCACGATCGCCGCGCTCGCCGGCGTGACGCCCGGCCTCGAGCAGATGGGGTCGGACCTCGGCCCTGCGATCCGCGGCGACCCGTTGCCGCCACGGCCGGGTGTGTTCCTGGACTGGGGCGGCGACGACTACGCGCCCGCGTGGCAGGGCGTCCTGACGCGCAAGGGCACGTACGTCCGCAACGTCGACGGCTTCCAAGAGCTCTACCGTGCCCGCGATACGTGGCAGCTGCACAACGTCGTCGACGTGCCTGGCGCCCGGGCGCTCGCACGTCGCGACCGGTCGGTGTTGGCGGTCCTTGGCGCCGAAGCCCAGGGGTAGACTCGCGCGGTGCAGAACGGGCCGCCGATCATCCGACGATCGAACCTGCGCCGACCCACCCCCCGACAGATCGCGCGGCGCCGGGCGACGGTCGTCATCGCGGTCGTCATCGGGTTGATCACGCTGTGGCAGTTCTGGCCGAGCGGCGGCACCACCGGCGCCGCCGGCCCGACGCCGACCGAGGGGAAGTCGTCGCAGCCGCCGCCGTCGACCGCGAGCCCGAGCGTCTCGATCAAGCCGGGATCGAACCCGATCCAGCACGTGATCTTCCTGGTGAAGGAGAATCACACGTTCGACAACTACTTCGGCACATACCCCGGCGCCGACGGCGCGACCCGCGGCAAGACCCTGCAGTGCGACAAGGGGAACACCCCCGGACCGACGATCAAGCTGACGCCCGCGCCGTACATGTATCCGCACGATCTCGGGCACGCGTTCGTGCCGGGGCTGACCGCGATCGACGGCGGCCGGATGGACGGCTTCAACTGCGTGCCGCTCGGCGAGGACCTGAGCGGCTACACGCAGTTCAGCCGCAAGACGCTGCCGGCCTACTGGGCGCTCGCCGACCGCTTCGTGCTGGCCGACCACTTCTTCACGTCGATGTACGGGCCGACGTTCCCCGAGCATCTGTACACCGTCGCGGCGCAGTCCTACGGCATCGTCGACAACAAGAGCTCAACGGATCACCCCGGCAGCTACTGCGACGACCCGACGGAGTACACGAGCCGGTTCCCGATCGAGGATCTGTCCGACACGGACGTCCGCACGATCATGGGCCTCGAGGATCACTTCCTCGACGATCCGGCCAACCTGTTCAAGATCGCCGGCTACTGGGTGCACACGCCGACCTGCATCAACATCAAGGTGTTGCCCGACGAACTGCAGAAGGCGGGCGTGAGCTGGAAGTACTACGCCGACACCGACCAGTGGATGAACGCCCTGCAGGCGATCCGGCACGTGCGCTTCAGCTCGATGTGGAACCAGGTCCAGCCGCCCGAGACCATCCTGTCCGACCTGAAGAGCGATCAGCTGCCCGAGGTGTCCTGGCTGATCCCGCCTGAGGGCAACCCGAACGAGCACCCCGGCGGCGGCGTGAACATCTGCGAGGGCGAGAACTGGACCGTCGACTACCTCAACGCGATCTTCCACTCCGACGCGTGGCCGAGCACCGCGATCGTCATCGTGTGGGACGACTTCGGCGGGTTCTACGACCACGTCGTGCCTCCCCACTACGACATCATGGGTCTCGGCCCGCGGACGCCGGCGCTCATCATCTCGCCGTACACCGTCGCCGGGTCGAACCCCGACGGCGGGTCGATCGACTCCACCGTGTATGAGTTCTCGAGCGTGCTGCGGTTCATCGAAGACCTCCACGGGCTGCCGGCGATGACCGATCGTGACGCGCAGGCGTCCCCCCTGGCCGGCGCGTTCGACTTCACGCAGCCGCCGAACCTCGATGTCCCGAAGCTTCGAGACCAGACCTGTCCGACGTCGTGAGACCGACCGCCGCGCTGGCGCTGGTCGCCGTGCTGCCGTTGCTGCTGGCGGCGCGCGACCCGGTCGACGACGTCGTGCGGTGCGGCACGGGCGCCGCGATGGCCGACCCGATGGCCGACGTCGTCGCGGTCGACGGGCAGGGGGCCGAGCTCGGCACGGCGGCGGTATGGCGGATCACGTTCGCCCACCGGATCCAGGTGCCGGACCCGGACGGCGCGGCCCTTCGGATCGATGTGCTCGTCCGCGATCCGTTGATCGCCTCGGTGACGCGTGGCGACGAACACGGGATGAACCGGATCGTTCGATGGGACGACACCGGAGCCGACGCCACCGAGCGCGTGATGTGGGTCTACGAGCGGTCGAGCACGTCGTTCAACCCGCCCGCGATCGAGGGCCGCACGGTCACGCTGACGGTCCCCGGCCGGATCTTGCTCGGTGAAGCCCAGAACGGAACCGAGAGCGTCGAACGCGCTCGGTGGAGCGTCCTGGTGCGCGACGGTGGCGCCTGCGATCGCGTCGGGGACGTGCCGGTCTACCGGCTCCAACAGGTGGCCGAGTCGCCGTCGCCCACCGTGTCGCACCTGATCCCGAGCCGCTCGCCGTCGGCGGCGGGATCGGACTCCGGCTCGCATGCCGGCTGGGCCATCACGGTGATCCTGCTTGTCGCGGTGACGCTGACCCCGTTCATCCTCCTGCGGCGCAGGGTTTCCTGAGCGCCTCCTCAAGAACCGCCCGTTCTCGTACGAAACTGCAGAGGTCATGGACCGGCGATGGCTGGCGTTCCGCGACCAGGCGGGGGCCGTGCTCAACACGCCCCTGCGCTCAAGCCTGCCCATCGGCCTCAACTGGCGCGGCGGGTTCCTCATCGGATCGCAGGAGATCACGGCGCTCGACGAGATCGCTCGGTCGACCGCCGATCAGGCCGGCGCGGCGGTCGCGATGTGGGAGACCCCGACGTTCACGTACGGCGTCGCGTCGCGGCGCGACCACGAGGAGGTCCCGTTCCTGCTCGGCGTCGCGCCCACGGCGATCCCCGACGAGGCGACCGACGCGGTGGCGCGGTGCGGCATCGGACCCAGCTACGCGGCGTGGCGCCAGCACACGGCGCAGGCGCTCGCGGCGTGGTCCGTCCAGACGCCGCGCACCCCCGACGCGCTGGAGGTCGACGCCGTGCTGCAGCTCGCCGACGACGCCGTGGAGGCATGGTGCCGGTTGTTCGGCATGGCTGTGCCGGTCGAGCGCGAGCTGACCCCGGAGGATCAGGCGGCGATGGCGCGGGCCGCACTCGCCGAAGCCGCCGAGCGCCGGCGCAAGCGCCGCTCCGTCGACGTCGCCTGGTGAGCCGGGAGCCTCAGGCGCCGACCGTGATGCCCTGCTGCGCCGCGAGGTCGGCGAGCAGGTCGTCGATGCCGCGAGCGATCTCGTCGCGCCACCACTGTTGCCCCTCGTCCGGCAAGGTGTAGATGGGGTCGTAGTAGTGGTAGCCGCGCGTGAGCGCCTCCGCGTCCTCGGCCTCGATCCCCGTGCGGTAGTTCTTCCGCCAGTAGCTGATGCCTCGCGTGTGGTCGTAGTCATCGACCATGTGCACCCAGCGCTTGCCGACGAACGGCACGTCGCACACGAACCGCGGCGTCGCGAACCCCGGCAGGTACCCGAGGATCGAGTACTGCAGGCGCTGCGCCTCGGCGACCGACAGCCGCCAGTGCTCGGCGTTGGGGATCATGTCGCACATATAGAAGTAGTAGGGAAGGATCTTGCCGTGGTCCAAGAGCGTGAAGCAGAGGTCGAGCAGCTGGTTCGGTGACGTGTTCACGCCCCGGAGCAGCACGCCCTGGTTGCGCACGTCGCGGAACCCCATGTCGAGGAGTTTCCGCACCGCGGTGCCCACCAGCGGCGTCACCTGCTGCGCCGCGTTCACGTGCGTGTGGATCGCGACGTCCTTGTCGCGCTCGCGCGCCCGCGTCGCGATCGCCTCGTAGGCCGCGAGCACGTCGTCCTGCAGGAAGTGCTGCGGGATGCCCATCAGGCCCTTCGTCGCGATGCGGATGTCGCGGATGTTGTCGATCTCCATCAGCTTGAACAGCCATTCCTGCAGGCGCTTGGCCGGCACGTTGGCCATGTCGCCGCCGCTGACGACCACGTCTCGGACCTGGGGGGTCGCCCGCAGGTAGTCGAGCATCGCGTCCCACCGATCGTTCTGCTTCATCTCGAACTTGTACTTGAGGACCTGCAGCGTGTCGTTGCCGACGAGGTCCATCCGCGTGCAGTGCCCGCAGTACTGCGGGCAGGTCGGGATCAGCTCGGCCAGCACCTTGGTCGGGTAGCGGTGCGTGAGGCCCTCGACCGCCCACATGTCGGCCTCGTGCAGCGAGTCGCGGGTCGCGAGCGGGTGGCTCGGCCACTCGGGCTCGCGCTCGGAGTAGGCGGGGGCCATGTACCGGCGGACGGGGTCGGCGTAGAGATCCGCCTCCACCATCGTGTTGATCATCTGAGGCGGGATGAGCATCGACATCGTCGCCCGCTCCTGCTGGTCGCGCTCGATGTCGGCGTAGAGCTCGTCGGTCAAGTGCTCGCCGAGCGCCTCCTTGAACTCCTTCAGGTTCTTGATCGTGTGTGCGCGCTGCCATTGCGCCGAGTTCCACTGTTCCTCGGTGACGTCGCGATAGCCGGCGAGCCGGCGCCAATCGGGCTCCACGTACTCGCGCGTCAACGGGTACGCGAAGGGCTGGTCGCCCGCGTGCGCGTGGGCCTCGCGGTGACCAGGTCGGACGCCTGATGCTTGTGGAAGGAACTCCACGCTCACGGGAACACCTCCTGGGTTCGCTGGGTCGTCCTCTCATCC
>JBJMLQ010000096.1:0-2812 GCA_045805225.1 Actinomycetota bacterium
GCCGCCCGCGTCCATGCGGCGAACGGCGTCCTCCACCGGCTCCTCGGCGCCGATGGTCTCGGGGTCCGCGGTCATGACGTCGCGCAGCTTGGTCGTCGCGAGGTCCAGGCCGGCGGCAGCGACCCGGACGAGGAGGTCGCGCTCGGTGAAGATGCCGAGCAGGCGATCGTCCTCGACGACGAGGATGCTGCCGCAGCCCTGCTCGGCCATGCGTTTGGCCGCAACGCACACCGTCTCGTCGGGGCGGGCGCTGACAAGGTCGGGGCCGGAGCGGCGGCGATGGAGGATGGCGTGGACGGGACGCCCGGGCATGCTGCTCTCCCTGATATTGATGTCCGGCTGCGGTGGTGTCGGAGCCAACCTCTCTAATGTCGAACGACCATCTCGCCAATCAATGTGGGAAATTCCACGGCTTAGTTTTGAGGATGAGTTGTACGCCTACATGGTGCAGAACGCGACGGCAGCCGCACAAGAGATGGCGAGTACCGCTCTTTAATCCTCTCCCTCCCAAAAATTCTTGAACCGCTTTGACGTGAGTTCGGTGTGCTGGATGTTGCTGTGGCCCAGCCGCTCCTGCAGGGCGCGGGTGTCCTTGCCGTCGTTGGCCAGCTCGAAGCCGCAGGCGCGCCGGAGCACGTGCGGGTGGACGGGGAAGGGGAACCCGTCCGGCCACCGCTTCGCGAGCGGCCAGCTGGCGCACGCCGCCCCGTCGGGGAACCGCGCCTCGAGCTCGGGTGGCGATCGCGGCAGCTCGGCCATCCCGTTCCCTCTCCCACGCGCTCGGGCACGACCTATAGCGCGACAGGCATGGAAGGGATGAGCCATAGCCAGCGATTCCGCAGCCCCATCGCGCTTCGAACCGAAACCGCCCGCGGCGACATGCCACCAAGGCCGGCGGCACTCACGCGTTCGAGGAGACCGCCGGCCGGCGGATCGAGGCCGGGTCCGAAGGGTCCAGCGCCTCCCTCGGGGATCGTGTTCCGTCGCTCGAGGTCGCCTTCGTGGCGATCAAGGGGCCGTCAACAAGGTGAGATCGATGGCATCGGCCATGGCCTTGTAGCCACGGTCATTCGGATGGAGATGATCTCCCCCGTCATATTCGGCCCGAATACGCGACGGGTGTTGCGGATCCCTCGTCACCGCGTCGAAGTCGATGACGCCATCGAAGACGTTGCTCGACCGGATCCAGTCATTGACTGCAACGCGAACCTTTTCCTTCTCAGGATTGTAGAACGCATGGAGCGAAACGCCGGCGAACGTGTCCTCGAACGGCATCAGGGTCGCACCTATGACCTTGATGCCACGCAGATGCGCTCGCTCGACCAGCTGTCTATAGGCGTCGAATAGTTGTTCGGCCGTGACGGCTTCGTCGGCGGACGCGATCGGCGAGTCCGGCCAGCCGATGTCGTTGATCCCTTCCAGGAAAATCACGTGCGAGACATTCGGAACACTGAGAACGTCCCGGTCGAACCGGGCCAGCGCCTTTGCACCCCTGCCGTCGTGCAGGACGCGATTGCCGCCGATGCCCTGGTTGACCACCGCGACATGTTCGAAGCCGGGCGTCTTCTGCAAGCGTTCCGCGAGGTCGTCCGGAAATCTGCGGTCCCCGTCGATCGTGGAGCGGAAACCGTCCGTGATTGAATCACCGAAAGCGACGACGACCCGCGCACCGGCGGCGCCCTCGACCATGATCCCGCTCAGGAAGTAATGGCTGGTGAACTTCTGCTCGACAGGCATGCTCTCCTTGCCGGTGAAATCACCGTCGGACGAAACATAGGCAGTCTGTTGCGCTTCGTAATGGTACGATTGGATCGCGGCCCGGTCCTTGAAATACATACTCACGGCAACATGGGACAGCGGCGCCACCTCGAAATCAATCGGGTCGCTGAAGGCCGGCGCGCCGGGCGCCAGTGTCACGGCCCGCTTGCCGCCGAACGTCACGCCCCGATCCGTCTCGGGCTGGATGGCTCCGCCCTCGCCGGCAAGGGCGACGTGGATCGAATCTATCACGACGGGAACCGACCCGAACTCGTTCGAAAGCCGCAGCCGCAGTCTGTCGCCGCCGACACTCAGGCGCGCGACTTCCCGAACAGTCTGATCGTAGAAGCCCAGCCAAACCGAATCGCTCGGCTGCGTGTTCATCGGACTCGCGGTCCACGTCGTGATCCAATGCGCCGGCTCCGCCGCCTTCTGGGCCGAGGCGTCGCTCGCCGTCATGGCCACGGCGACGGCCAGCAGGCTCGTCAATATCGCTTTCATGTCCTGCCTCCTTTATCGAGACACGTCGCGTGTCTGATCACAGCCGAGCGGGATGTCCAGACGTTGAGCCGAACGGCTCATCCCTCCGGCTCCTGTCGCGCTGCAGAGATGTGTGTGCGCCGCTCGAGGACGCGCCGCATCCGGCGTGAACCGCCCATCGGCGGAGGGAGACCGGTGAGGGGAGACGGAGAGCCGGGCCTTCCGCGGGTCATCCACGGCGCGGGGGACAAGCCGGTGCACGGCGGTGGGGATGTTCGCCGTGCGTTCGAGGCGGCGGCATCGGTCTCCGGCCCGATATCTCCGCCGCATGTCATCACAGTCGCGACAGTTCGCCACGACGATTGCGAATGGTCAACGCATACCGCTTCTGGTCAATGCTCCTGCCCGCGGAAACGATATATACGTCCGCATAAGTCCACGTACCACGCAAGTCATCACCGAGGTGATTGTCTCTGGTCTTCACCCAGTCAATCACGTTTTGGAAGGTCAAATCTATCTCGATCTCTGTCATATGGCACTCCATTCGAGTGCCATTACTGATTTCAGCGAGAAC
>JBJMLQ010000097.1:0-7706 GCA_045805225.1 Actinomycetota bacterium
GCCGGCTGGGAGATCGACGCCGACCTCCGGCCGGAGGGCCGCAACGGGCCGCTCGCCCGGTCGATCGCCGGCTTCCTCGAGTACTGGGAGCGGTACGCGGAGCCCTGGGAGTTCCAGGCGCTGCTCAGGGCGCGAGCGGTCGCAGGCGACCAAGCGCTCGGCAAGCGGTTCACGCTCGCGGCCGGTGACCTCGCGTACCCCCCTGACGGCATCACGATCGATCGCGTGCTCGAGATCCGCCGGATGCGTGAGCGCATCGAGCGCGAACGCGTGCGCCCCGCCGAGGCCACGAAGTTCCACTTCAAGCTCGGCTACGGCTCACTCGCCGACGCGCAGTTCGCGGTCGAGATGTTGCTGCTCCGCAACGGCGGCCCTCAGCCCGAGGTGCGCACGACCAGCACGCTCCAAGGCATCGAACGCCTCGCGGAGCACCGCCTGGTCGAGGGCTCGGTGGCGCGCGACCTCGGCGAGGCGTTCGTGTTCCTCAACGACGTGAAGTGCGCGATGGAGGTCGACCGACGTGTGCACGCCGAGGCCGTGCCTCCGTCGGCGGAGGAGCAGACCGCGCTCGCACGACGTCTCGGCTACGAGGAGTACCCGCGACAGGCCTTCATGGACGACTACCTGCGGATCACGCGCCGCTGCCGTCGCGCGATGGAACGGGTATTCATCGAAGCTGCCGGGTAGTCGTCGCCAGGCGAGCGCACGTTCTGGCACCCCAGTGTGCGAGGATGTGACCGTTCTCCCGACGGGACCAGCACGAGCCCTGAGGCCGATCCGCCGGTCGTCGCCGTCAGCGATCATGGAGAGTCACGATCATCCGGCCGCACCGAAGGAGTAAGAGATGAGATCTCCGCACAACAGCGACGAAGCTGCGGAGTCCCAGCAGCATGTGCCTGCGAGCGCGGCAGTGGCAACGAAGGGGCCGATCCCGACCCCCGCGTTCGGGGAGCGGGTCGTGGGCGCGGCGGCGATCGCGTTGGGAGCGTCGTTGGTCATCCAGAATGTGGTGGTGGTCGGAGCGCCCAGCTACGGCGACCCGATCCAGAAGGTGCTCGCCTTCCACGCGGAGCACCGGGGCGCGGTCGCGATCGCGGTCGGCTCAGAGGCGCTGAACCTGCCGCTGCTGCTCGTGTTCGTGACCGGTCTCCACGGGCTGGTCGGGCGTCGCGGGGGTGCGGGCGCCGACTGGTCGCGCCTCGCGGTGGCCGCGGGCGCGACTCTCGCGGCGGTCTTCGCGCTCTACGCCGTTCTGTGGGACGGAGTCGTATTGTCCGCCGGCGCTCTCGACGAGCCGAGCCCGCTGTTCGAGCTGGTCTGGCAGCTGCATGCAGGAGCATTCGCTCTGGCGCTGTCGGCGCTCGGCACCACCTTCATCGGCGCTGCGCTGGCGGCGCATGCGAGTCGGCTGGCGGCGCCGTGGCAGCGTGTGCTCGGCGTGGCCGGGGGAGGCCTGCTGATCGCCGCTGGAGTGGCCAACCTCGCGATCGCTGACGGCTCGCCGATCCTGTTCGTGGGCGTGCTCGGCTACGCCGCCTGGCTCGTGTGGCTGCTGGTGACCGGGGTACGGCTGGCTCTGATGCCCAGGAAGGTCGGCGCTGCCTTCCTCTGACCCGCGGCGACACTCGGGGGAACATCCTCCGACGCTGGGGCACCCCAGCGCTCCTCCTTACCCCGGGAGCCGTTCGAGACCGAGGCATGAACCGCTCCCAGCTCCCGCGCGTAGACCCCCCAGGTGACGCGTCGGACCCGCCCGGCACGCGCGAGGGAGGGACGGGTATGGCTGAGCCGAGCCTGTACGAACGATTGGGCGGCGTGTTCGCCATCGCTGCCGTGATCGACCACTTCAGCGATGCGGTCGTCAAGAACCCCATGGTCGGCCAAGGATCGAAGAACCCTGCACTCAACGAGTGGCATACAGACGAACTGGCCAGGTTGCCGGGGCTGAAGTTCATGCGCACACTCTGGGTTTGCAACGTCTCAGGTGGACCGTTCACGTTTGCCGCGACCAAGCCTGGCAGCACACCTCTGGGGCTGGAGGAGGCCCATCGTGACCTCCACATCTCGCCCGACGAGTTCGACGAAGTGGCAGCCGAGCTTGCACGCTCGCTCGACCATTTCGGTGTTCCGGCGCGCGAGAAGGACGAAGTCTTAGGGGCGTTCGCAGCACACAAAGGTGAAGTGACGGAGGGCTCGATGGCTTCGGCCTAGCGCTGGCGGCTTCTTCGGATCGCGCTATCTCCGCATGCTCGCGATCTGGGCGGCGTTCGCGCTGTTCCTCATCGCTCCGATCGCCCTCTAGGCGGTCATAGAACCGTAAGGAGTTCGTCGGATGGCCAAGGTTGTTGCACTCATGTCGATGTCACTCGACGGGTACGTCGCGGACGCGAACGACGGGGTCGACGAGGTGTTCGACTGGTACTTCTCGGGCGACATCGAGATCCCCATCAAGAGCCCGACGATGGAGATGACGTTCCGCGTCTCGGAACCGAGCGCTGAACACCTGAACGGTTTGATAGCCGAGATCGGGGCGATGCTCACCGGCCGGCGCACGTTCGAGGTTGCGGATGGCTGGGGCGGTCAACACGCTTGGGGTCCCGCGTTCGTCGTCACGCACGACATCCCTGCGGGATGGCCGCGACCCGGCTCGACGGTCGAGTTCGTCACCGACGGCATCGAGAGCGCCGTCGCGAAGGCGAAGGCCGCCGCCGGCTCGAAGTCCGTTGGCGTACACGGCGCGGACACGATCCAGCAGTGCCTGAACGCCGGGCTGCTCGACGAGATCCAGGTCGACCTGGCTGCCGTCTTGCTCGGCGAAGGCGTCCGGCTGTTCGACCACCTCGCGAACACACCGGTCGTCCTCGGAGACCCGAAAGTCATCGACGGCGTGGGTGTCACGCACCTGCGCTATCCGGTACAGGCGGGCTAGCGGCGCCACTAGGAGCCGGCGGGACCCCTCGGTTCCACCAGCATCCCCGCGCGCTCGCGACGGTGAGCCCGTGCCCCGTAGGACGCGACGATGAGGGCGATCGTGAGGCTCGCCAGGAAGATCTCGGCGCGGACGTCGAGCTGCTGATCCTTCTTCGGAGTCACGGTCGCCGGGGGTGGTGGTGTGGATCCGATGATTGAGCTGTCGCCGCCGTTCACGTACGAGACGCACGTATCCCCGGACGCGTAGTAGGGACCTTCGCACGAGGTCTGTGAACCGATCGTGGCGGCCTCGATGATCCCGAAGAGCAGGATCACGCAGGCGGCCGCGTAGAGGAACAAGGCCGGGGAGGGCCCGCTTCTCTTCCGGGTCGGTGCTTCCATCACGTCGCTCATGGGGCCGGATTGTCTGCGCCCGCAACGCCCGCGTCAAACAGCGGCGGGACAAGAGATGTCTGCTCGGGACCGCGGCGCATACTTGGGCCTCGCTCGAGCGGAGGAGGCGTCCATGGCGGCGATCGAGGAGGTGGAGCACCGGCGCTACGAGCGCAGTCTGAACCGGGCGCGGGTGCTCACGTTGTCCGACGGGGTGTTCGCGATCGCGATGACGTTGCTCGTGTTGGAGCTCCGTGTTCCCGAGAGAACGGTGACGGTCACGCCGGTCCAGGTGCTCCGAGAGATCCGTCCTTCGTTCATCGCGTTCCTGATCAGCTTCTTCGTGATCGCGAGCGCGTGGGCGAACCATCGGGATCTGTTCGAGGTCATTAGGCTGACCGATCGCAACCTCGTCTGGCTCAACGTCGTGTACTTGCTACCGCTCACAATGATCCCGTTCGGCGCAGCGCTGCTGTCTCGCTACGGGTCGGACCAGGTCTCGCTGACGATCTACGGCGGGTTGTTGCTGGCGATCGCCCTGATGCGACTCGTGATCTGGCTGTACGCGACGAGCCGGCCACACCTGCTCTTCGAGCCGGTGGGCCGAGAGCTGCGGAGGGCCGGCGTGCTCCTAGTGATCGTCCCGATCGCCTTGTACCTCGTGGCGATCGCCCTCGCGCAGGTTGGGAACATCCCTCAAGAGATCAGCCTCGTGATCTATGCGCTGGTTCCCGTGCTGTATTTCGTCACGATCATCTTCACGCCACCTCAGCTGCGGCCGTTCTTGGAGCACACGCGGGACAGCGCCGTTTCGGGCGATGGAACGCGCGGCGACTAGGGTGCCGGTAGTCGAGGGAGGGAGGCGGTCATGCTGAAGGAGTTCCGCGAATTCATCGCGAAGGGCAACCTGGTCGAGATCGCGGTCGCGTTCATCATGGGCCTGGCGTTCGCGGCGGTGGTGACCGCGTTCACGGCCATGGTGCTGGGCGCGATCGCGTACATGTTCGGATCGACGGAGGGGTTCGCCGAGCTCGGCGTCCATAAGGACGGGGTGCTCGTCATCCCGATCGGCTCGTTCTTCTTGGCAGTGATCAACTTCTTGATCGTCGCGGTGGTTCTGTTCCTGGTCGTGAAGGCCTACAACCGCTTCAAGAAGAAGGAAGAAGCGGCCGCGCCGACCGAGGTCGACCTGCTGACCCAGATCCGCGACGAGCTCGCCCGCCGCTAGATCAAGACTCAGGTCTTATCAACTCGGCGATCCGGAGCAGGTCGTAGCCGATCGAGCGCACTTCGGTCTCGTGTTCTTCGGGAAGCAGACCGACGTCGGCGAGCTCGATCAAGAGGCTCGACGCTTCCGACAGCCTGGACGTTGACCAGGCTTGTTGATCCGGTAGCAAAGCAGGCCTCCGGGAGTCGTGGTGAACTCGATAGTGATGCTTGCGTCCGACATCCATGTGCCGATCGATGCCGCTCGGTTTCGTCGGGCCCTCCTGCGATGGGGCAGGGCCAATCGGCGATCGTTCCCGTGGCGTGAGACCGACGATCCGTTCCGCATACTGGTCGCTGAAGTCCTCCTCCAGCGATCTCGCGGCGTCACTGTCGCGAAGGTCTATGACCGGTTGTTCTCGCGTTGGCCGGACGCACAGCATCTCGCTCGAGCACGCGTTGATTCGATCGGGTCGGTGATCCGGCCCCTCGGGCTTACAAGCCGGGCAGCGAAGCTCCGAGATCTCGCAACGGCCGTCACTGAACGCGGGAATGTTCCGGATTCGCTCGAGGGTCTCCTGGAGCTTCCTTCTGTTGGTCGGTACGCAGCTGGGGCGACCCTTGCAGTCGCCTTCAACAAGCACTCGGCCGTCGTCGACGGGGTGACGGCTCGTGTCTATCGACGCTACTTCGGCCTCCCGACAGAGATGGCTCCGGTGGGCGACAAGGAACTGTGGTCGCTCGTGACTGATGTCACGCCGAAGCGCTCAGTGAGGGAATGGAATTGGGGCGTGCTCGACCTCGCCGCGACCGTCTGCCTGCCGAAGATCCCGCGCTGCTCCGCGTGCCCGCTCGAGGCGGAGTGCGCATGGGCCAGCTCCGCTGACCGATCTTGAGGTCCGTGCTAGCATCGCGCATCGGATCACACCGATGTGATCTTCCCCCCGCCGGACCTCGCCTACGGAGGGGCGCTGGGTGACAGGACGTCGATCGAACAAGAGCGAAACTCCTGGCCGCGTCGTGGAGCTCTTCGCGGGTGTCGGTGGGTTCCGGGTCGCGCTCGAGCGCAGCGGATGGCAGACGGTCTGGGCCAACCAATGGGAGCCGTCAACCAAGGCGCAGCACGCCGCCGACTGCTATCGGCGCCACTGGGATGACGGCACTTTGGTCAACGCCGACATCGCGACCGTGATCGACGACGTTCCCGAGCACGAACTGCTGGTCGGCGGCTTCCCCTGCCAGGATTACTCGGTCGCCAAGACGCTGAATCAAGCCCACGGGATCGAAGGGAAGAAGGGCGTCTTGTGGTGGTCGATCTACTCGATCGTCGAAGATCGCCGCCCGAAGTGGATCATCCTCGAGAACGTCGACCGGCTTCTGAAGTCGCCTGTTGGGCAACGAGGCCGCGACTTCGCGATCATCTTGGCGTGCCTCGCCGACCTGGGCTACACCGTCGAGTGGCGGGTCGTGAACGCCGCCGAATACGGCTTCCCCCAGAAGCGACGCCGTGTCTTCATCGTCGCCCATCGCGACCTCCTGGTGACGAGGGGTCGGGCGCTGTCGTGGCTCTACGACGACGGCGTGCTAGCGAAATCCCTGCCTGTTCTGCCGTCAGATGACATCGACTCAGAGCTGCTCGCTCGGCAACCTGATCTGACCCTCACCGGTCATCCCGCGCAGATCACGCAGGAATTCGGCTGGATGAACCGTGTGACGCCGTTCCGGACGGCCGGCGTCATGAGCGGTCGCAACGTGTGGACGCGGAAGGTCGACGTGGCTTTCGACGAGAAGAAGGAGACGCTGGGCGACATCCTCGTTCCCGATGACGACGTGCCCGACGAATTCTTCATCCGCGACTCGCAACTGCCGCAATGGGAGTACCTCAAGGGACCGAAGCGAGAGAAACGAGTGGCCTCGAACGGTCACGTCTATCACTACTCGGAAGGCGGGATCCCGTTCCCAGATCGAACGGACATCGCGTCTCGCACGATCCTCACCGGCGAGGGAGGAACCTCACCATCGAGGTTCAAGCACGCGGTGAAGACCAGGGATGATCGTTACCGCCGACTGACGCCGGTTGAACTCGAACGTCTCAACGGCTTCGAAGACGGCTGGACCGAAGGGATGCCCGATGGTCGGCGGGCCTTCATGATGGGGAACGCCCTCGTCGTCGGCGTTGCGAAAGAGATCGGCTCTCAACTCGCCCGGCGCATCATCGACGCGCCTGCTCAGGCCTCTTCGTAAGGGTCTTCCGCCGGAACTTCGGCGCTCGCATCCTCCGAAGTCATGACCGACCTGAAGTCGTGGCAATCGACTCCATTCGTCCGACAGAGCTGCCACATCTCGTCGTACCGCTCCCCGATTGCGTTGAACGAAAGGGGTTCTATGCCGATGATCCACACCGGCATCTGCAGCCCGATCGCCATATATGGCTTTGCCCGTACGGCTCCTTCGAATGTCGTCACTCCTGAGTCGAAGAAGCGCGCGAACCTGTCTGTCGCGACTAGGAGGACTCCGACGTCTCCTTGTTGTGCGCGATTCGCTACTTGGAACTTGAAGAGGTCACGATAGAAGCTAGCGGCGTTTCCGAACTCGACCTCCACGAACACCTTTCCTCTGGCGAAGTCGCCTCGGAGTCCGAGTCGCTCCTCTCCGGTCACCAGCCCGCCAGACGCGACGGGCTCCGTTGTCCAACCGTCCGCGCGCAGCGTGTTCTTGATGGCCGAATTGAGTGCGGCTTGATCGACTGGAAGTAGGAACGGTTTCCTAAGTCCCCCCATGGTCCGCACATGGCGCTTCGGTGACAGGGGCCGACCTGAATCGGTGAAAGGACCTAGTTGCCGCAGCGCGACGTCGAGACCCCCGACCAGGCCCATCAGGGACTCGTGTTCGAGTGGGAACGAATGCTGGGCGATGACGTCGCCGTGGAGATGGCTGTCGCTGACGTACGTGAAGCTGCTCATCGCCTCCTATCCAACCAGGCGCCAGAGGCGGCCACCCTTGTACTGGTACTGCGTCCCGATCCAGCCGGTCGCCGCCGCGCCCGTGTTGAACGCCGCGATCCCACCCGTCCGCACATACCGCTCCGAAGGGTCGATCCTTCGCTTATCGCGGAGCGACCCGCGCGGGCTGTACAACCGCACCAGCCCGTCCGTTCCGCGATCACCCGCGTCGCGCCGAGTGCTCAGGACCCACAC
>JBJMLQ010000098.1:0-4196 GCA_045805225.1 Actinomycetota bacterium
GGGAAGTAATACAGGAGCGTCTGCTTGCGGACCCCGACGGCGTTCGCGATCGAGTCGAGCGACGCGCCGGTATACCCCTCGGTGCCGAACTGCCGGATCGCTTCTTCGACGAGTGTGGTCTTGCGTCGCTCCCCACCCGTCCGTGGCATCGCTAGTTCCAGGTTCGCGGGCGTCCGCGCCGAGGCACCGGCCGAGAGCCCTCCCATGTGCGGCGCCAGGAGGCGCCGATCGGTCCGGCGAGCGATGGCGTCTCGCCGCGTTCTGCCCGCGTGAGCGCGTGGAACCAATCGGTGCGGTCTTCGTCGAACAACTGCATCACCGCCTGCTGCATCCGCATCGAGAGCTGCTGGTGCGTCTCACCCTCCTGGGGGTAGAGCGCCTCGCCGTAGCGCATCGTCACCACCGGCCGGCCCTTTCGCGGCCACCACCGGCCCTTCGGCATCGCCTGGTACGCACCGATGATCGCCACGGGCACCAGCCCGACGCCGAGCTCAAGCGCCAGCCGCGAGGCGCCGTGACGGAAGCGCTGCATGTGCCCGTCCGGCGACCGCGTCCCCTCGGGGAAGACCACGATCGACCAGCCGTCGTCGACGAGCTCGCGCGCCTTGCCGATCGCGGACTGCCCGCCGCGCCCGCGGTCGATCGGGAACCCGCCGTACACGAGCGCGGTGAACGCCTGCCGCCACCACACGTCGAAGAAGTAGTCGCGCGCCGCGCCCACGCCCGTCTTCTTCTGCCAGCGCTCGGGCAGCGTGCACATGATCAGCGTCGCGTCGAGGTGGCTCGAATGGTTCGAGTAGAAGATCACGGGCGCCGGCAGGTCCGCCAGGTGGTCGGTCCCGTAGACCCGCAACGCGAGCTCGGTCGACACGATCGGGAGCATCCCGCCGCGCAGGATCACCCGCCGCGCGGCGACGCCCGCCTTCGACCGGGCCCAGTCCGTCGGGAACCCGGCGTCCTCGTGCGGCTCGGTGTAGGGCTCGGCCGACCTCGGCACCAGCGGCCGCCGGCCCCACCGGAACCCCTTGGCAAGCTCCCGGAGCTCTTCGCGTGCGCCCATCACTGCACGTCCGCGATCATGATCGGCGGGGCGTGGAAGTACGTGATGGATGCCCCGGGCCCAACCGTGTCTTTCGCCATCTCGAGCGCGTCACGCAGCGAGTCCGCGCGCCGGTACCCGAGCCGCGCCACCGACTTCGGCTCGCCACCGACGAAGATCACGTCGCCGCAGTGGTCGCGCCCGTGCGCCCCCCAGTACCACATGTAGAAGGGATGCACGCCGTGGTACGCGTGCGACGTCCGGTACAGGTGGATGTACCAGGGATCGCGCGCGTACCGCTCCTCGAACGTCGCTTCGATCTGCTTGGGGTCGGTGGTCTCGGCGAGCACTTCTTCGAAGAAGTCGATGTAGCTCGGATGGTGGATCGTGTTGAACTCCCACGGCACCGGGTGGAACAAGATCGCGACGCCGCCCTCACGCACGATCGGCTTGTTCCGGTACATGTTGAACAGGTAGCCGAGCCCCAGGCAGTGCACGAGGATCGGGTTCAGCACGGAGTTGACGTTGTACGGGCCGATGTAGGGGATCCCGAAGATCGCGATGTCTGCCTGGCCCTGGACCTCGACCAGCTGTTGGCGATGGAGGTTCTCGATGGTGCGCTCGTGCACCGCTTCGACCTCGCCGGCGTTGACCCCGGTGACCTTGTAGGGCGCCTCGATCCGCCGGAAGAACTCGCGACGCACGCGTGGCGGCGCCACGTCGTTGGCGGCCTTCGCGCCGGCCATCAGCGCCTGATCCTTCGCGGACCACTCCCACTCGCGCTTGTTGAGGAACCCGAGCTGCGACGGGAACGTGTCGGCGTTCATCGTGGTCTCGATCTGGAAGATCTTGACGCCGTTGTCTTTGAGCAGCCTGCCCATACGGTTGACCGAGTCGTTGATCGCGCTGTGACCTTCGCGCGGGTCCATGTACGACTGCGAGTGGAGCATCGTGTTGACGTTGTGGTGGTGCTTCAGGCTCTCGTACCCCGCCAGGCCGACGGCGACCGACTTGTGGCCGCCGTCCATCGCGACCAGGTTGATGTTCACGTAAACGATCAGGTCCGACTCGGCCGCACGCGTCTGGATCTGGACGGTCTCGCCGTGATCGGTCTGGCCGACGACGGTCATGTTGGCGGTGTCTTCGGCGTCGAGGTTGTAGAGGGCTTTCGGCGAGAACGAGCGGTAGACGCGCTCCCCGACCATGCGCCGGATCTCCGACGCCGTCATGCGCCGATGCAGCGCGGTGGCGACGACGATCTCGAGGTCGTCCACGCCGGCGCGCGCCGCGAGCTCGATCACATGCTCCAGGATCCTTTGCCGCACATCGGGTGTGATCATCGGTGGCAGCGGGATCGAGATGTCGTCGACGGCGATCGTGAGCTTCATGCCGGCGTGCAGCAGCTCGGGGAGCGGCTTGCTGTCGCCCATCGGGTTCAGCAGCGCGTGCTTGATGGAGGCGTTCAGATCGTCGACCCCCGGTAACGAGTCTGGCGGGTAGATCACCCGCGTGCCGAGCGGGAACTTCTGCATGCGGTAGCCCTCGCCCTCGTGGACGAGCAGCGGCGGTGTCCGCTCGTCCACCTCGAGCACGAATCCTGGTCGTGGCATGTGGTTGGTCTCCTCAGTCCTGGGGTCGGAACGCGACCTTGAACGTGCCGAGCGCGCCGGCCGACATCGCGTGGTCGATCGCGTCGCGCCAGCCGGCGAGCGGGTAGGTGGCGCCGACGAGCTGTTCGAGGTGCGGAAGGTTGCCCGCGGCTTGGATCGCGGTGGCGAAGTCGTCTGCGGTTGCGGTGTAGGCGCCGACGAGCTCGAGCTCGCGGAACCATAGCGGCGTCAGGTCGGCGCCGCCGCCCGGGATGCCGCCGACGACCACCCTGCCGCCGGCCTTGGTGGTTCTGAGCGCCATGTCGAGCGCGCTTTTCGAGCCGGTGCACTCGAGGGTTACGTCGGCGCCGCCGAGCAGGAAGTCCTGGCCGCGCTCCGGCGTCAACTTGACGGCGCTCGTGTGCCGACGGACCGCCTTGGCCGCGTGTTCCGGGCGAACGACCTCGTCGGCGCCGGCCAGGCGCGCGGCCGCACGTTGCTTCTCGTGCTTGGCCGCCACGATGACGTGGCCGGGCTCGGCGAACAGCTTGAGCGCGATCAGCGTCAGGATGCCGACGGTGCCCGCGCCGACGACGAAGACGGTGTCGCCCTTGGCCGCTGCGCCGCGCCTGGCCGCGTGGATCGCGCAGGCGAACGGCTCGAGCAACACGGCCACCTCGTTCGAGATGGTGTCGGGGATCGCGTAGAGCTGCGAGCGGTGCGCAACCATCGCACGCGCCCATCCCCCGCTCGTGTCGGAGCAGTAGCCGGTCTGCAGCCCGGCCTTGAGATCGCCGACGGTGACACGGTCGCATCGGTTGGTCGCGCCGCCGGCGCAGTTGGGGCAGAGCGGTTCGCCCCGCGCGGCGCAGCTGAGCACGCTGCCCATCACCACGCGCGTGCCTGCCGGCAGATCGTCACACGGTTCGATGAGCTCGCCGACGATCTCGTGACCCGGCACGAACGGGGTCGACACGAGCGGCGAGAAATAGAACGACGACTTGCCGGCGATCGTCGCGAGGTCGCTCCCGCAGATGCCCGCCAGCAGCGGCTTCACCGTCGCCCACCCGTCGTGTCCGTTCGGTGGCGTCGGGTCCTTGATGTTGACGAGCCGCAACGGCGCGAGCGGCCCCGACAGGAGACCGGGTGCCCTGGACCCGACCGTGCGCGCGCCGATATACCGCGGCGAGCTCCTGAAGTATTCCAGCGCAAGCGTCGTCACGGCCGCCTCCATCCGTGGACGGGCGTGTGATCGAAGCGTGCCCGTCGCGACTCGACAACCGCTTCCCGAGTGCGGTTCCCCCGACGGTGTGGACATACGTCCACATGTCGGAACTCAGTTCCATTATTTGGGCATAGGGCATCAACGCTAGCGCGGCGTGTCAACGGCTCGACGAGGCGACGCATCAGCGCACCGCCGGCTTCGGGAAACGAACCTTCGGCATCGAACGTGACATCTCCCACGCTTCGATCGGCCAGCGCCGGCGCCTCGCGTGACGGTAGAGCGCCGAGTCGGGCGACACCGCGACCGGGTTGCCGACCGCGCGCAGCAACGGCAGGTCGCTGTA
>JBJMLQ010000099.1:0-4894 GCA_045805225.1 Actinomycetota bacterium
CACGATGCTCGGCGCCGCGCGCGCCTACGCCGAGGCCAATCAGGCCGTGATCATGACGCCGTTCATCCTGGCCGGCGCGATGTCGCCGGCCACGGCGGCCGGCGCCGCGACCCAAACGCTCGCCGAGGCCATGGCCGGCATGGCTTACGTGCAGCTGGTGCGCCCCGGCGCGCCGGTGGTGTTCGGCTCGTTCGCGTCGTCGATGTCGATGCAGTCGGGCGCGCCGACGTTCGGCACGCCGGAGCCCGCCCTCGTGCTCTATGCGTTGGCGGCGTGCGCGCGGCGGCTCGGCGTGCCGTTCCGCAGCGGCGGGTCGCTCACGGCGAGCAAGGTCGCCGACGCCCAGGCCGCCTACGAGAGCGCCAACACGCTGCAGCCGACGATCCTCGGCGGCGTCAACTTCGTGTTGCACGCCGCGGGCTGGCTCGAGGGCGGCCTCGCGATGGGCTACGAGAAGTTCGTGCTCGATCTCGATCAATGCGGCCAGATGCACGCGTTCGCCAAGGGCATGGACCTGTCGGAGAACGGCCAGGCGCTCGAGCCGATCATCGAGAACGGCCCCGGCCAGCACTTCCTCGGCACCGCGCACACGCTGGCCAACTTCGAGACGGCCTTCTACCGGTCGAACATCGCCGACAACAACTCCTACGAACAGTGGGAGCTCGACGGCTCGCTCGACGCCAACATGCGGGCCAACGCGATCTGGAAGCGGATGCTCACCGAGTACGAGGAGCCTCCGGTCGACGAGGCCAAGGACGAGGAGCTTCGCGAATGGATCGATCGCAAGAAGGCGAGCTTCCCAGACTCCAACGCCTGAGTCGGCGCCTAGGACAGCGGCAACCGCGGCGCCTGCGCCGCGTTCTTCAACAGCGGCAAGCCGTACCGATGCTCGACCGCCGCGAGCAAGGAGTAGTGGTTGTAGCGGTAGCTGACGACGCGGTGCGTTACCCCCGCGCCGGCGACCACGGTGTAGACGTTCCCGCCCCCGCCCGTGTTCGTGTCTCCCTCGTCGAACGTGACCACGACGGTCGCGCCCGACTGGATGATCGGCGGGACGTTGGCCTTGAGCCAGGCGTCGCCCGTCGCGATCGAGCAGTCGTGCATGTCGTGGCACATGTTCGGCGCGATGAACGTGACGGCCGCGAGCGGGACTCCGGGCGAATACGGCCGCACGTGGCCGCAGGCGATGGAGTTGCCGAACACGCTCGAGAACGGGATCGAGGGGTTGTGACGAAGCACGTACCCCCCGCTCGAGGACCCGCCGTAACACGTCGAGGGCATCCCCTCTTCGTAGACGCGCCAGCCGATCCCGTGGCTCTGCAACTGATTCCAGACCGTCGACATGCCCGAGATCTGACCGGCCCTGATCGAGTCGGTGCCCGACTTCCCGGCGGTGCTGCCGCTCGCGAGTGCCAGGTAGTTGGGCAACGAGGGGTGGGCGACCGCGACGTAGTTGGTGAAGTCGATCCCACGCGTCCGCAATGCGTTCAGGTACGGCGCGGAGGACGAACCCGCGATGTCGGAACGCTCATGGTTCTCCATCACGATGATGACGAGGTGTTTCGTGGCGGCGGCGCTCGGGGTGGCTGCGATCGAGCCGATGGCCGGGACGGCGAGTCCCAACGCCAACAGGTACGACCAGACGTGGATCAGCTTCCGGGGGGACCGAAGCATCTGCCGGACCTCCTTGTCGAAGCAGCGCGCAGCCGGGGCGTGCTCGCGCGCAACGGATCGAGAACGTGGTTGCGGTTCGAACGGACGATCGAGACGTGCGAAGAGGCGTTCGGGTTCGTATGCGTCAGCTACCAGAGCAACGGGCTCGCGAGCGTTCGCCTCGTCGAGCGCGTGTCGGTGCGTGTGTCACGCAGGATCCTCTCGCGACCCGTCCCCATCCTCCCCGGTCGGCTCTCGCTCGAGGCCGGGAACCCTACCCGCACGCACGCGCAGAGGGCCACTTCTCCAGGATCGGCGTGGACGTGACCCAGCGTCTCGGCCGTACTTGGGCTCGCCTTCATCTGGGCATGCACGTTGCGATGGGCCGCGCCCCGTCGTCGGGGCAGGGAGCGCACTGACCGCAGGTCGGCTCCGGTTCACGCTGGAACTTGCCGATGGGGCATCATGACCGCCGGTTCGATACAAGGAAACGCGGGATGAGCTGGAAGTTCTGGCAGAAGAAGAGGGCCGCGCTGACGGACGATCAGCGTGGCGCACTGGTGCGCCTCGTCTCGACGGCCAAGTACGAACTGATCCCGCTCGGCTCGATCCTGACCAAGGCCGAGGCGCTGCCGCAGGGGGCCGCGGTCACGGTCACGGCCTCGCCCAGCCATGGCATCGAGGCGACGTTCGACCTCGCCGAGGAGCTCGCTGCCCGCGGGCACGACGTCACCCCGCACCTGTCGGCGCACATGATCCGCGACCGTGCTCACCTGCAGGAGCTGCTCGACCGGGCTCGCGCCGCCTCGATCACGAAGGCGTTCGTCGTCGGCGGCGACGCGCGCGACAAGGGCGAGTTCCACGATGGCGTCGCGCTGCTGCACGCGATCGACGAGGTGGGTCACCCCTTCACCGAGATCGGCGTTCCGAGCTACCCGGAGGGGCATCCCGACATCGCCGACGACGTGCTGCTCGCGGCCCTGAGGGAGAAGCAGAAGACCGCGACGTCGATGACCACACAGATGTGCTTCAACCCTTCGGCGCTTTCGGCATGGCTCACGCGGATGCGGGCCGCGGGGATCACGCTCCCGGTGCACCTCGGGATCGCGGGAGTCGCCGAGGTCACCAAGCTGATGGCGATCAGCGCGCGGATCGGCGTCGCAGACTCCGCTCGCTACCTCAAGAAGAACAAGGCGATGGTCGGGCATCTGATGCGTGGGGGCTCGTTCGGGCCCGACGCGTTCTTGGAAGCGCTCGCGCCGACGATCGTCGACGCGGACGCGCGCGTGCAGGCGCTGCACGTGTTCACGTTCAACCAGATCGCGAACACCGCCGATTGGCAGCGCCGCATGCTCAACGGCGAGCTGACCGGCTGAGCCGGTCCCGGCATCGCCGGGCGCGTCGCGTACACTGGGTTGGTGCCCGATTCCTACGGCAAACGTGCGCGTCGCGATGCGAACGCGAAGAAGTTGGCGGCCCGTCAGGCACGCCGCGACGAGCGCGCGCAGCGCAACCGCGACCGTGAGGCCGGTCTGATCGAGAAGGGCGTGCCCATCGGTCCGGCCGAGCAGGCTGAGTTCCTGCCCGACGCCGAGGAACTGGCGCAGATGGACAAGGAGATCGCCGGCAACGAGTAGCCGGCGTCGTTCCTGGCCTGTCGCAGGTCACTGCTAGCCTCGCGCCGATGCCCGACGCAGCCACGATCCTCGACGGGTTGAACCCTGCCCAGCGAGAGGCGGCCGAGGCCACCCGCGGTCCCGTCGCGATCCTCGCCGGCGCCGGCACCGGGAAGACCACCACCATCACGCGGCGCATCGCGTGGCAGGTCGCGAGCGGCGCGTTCCAGCCGAGCCAGATCTTGGCGGTCACCTTCACGCAGAAGGCGGCGGGGGAGCTGCGCGAGCGTCTGGCGACGCTCGGGGTCGCGGGCATCGAGGCGCGAACCTTCCATGCCGCCGCGTTGCACCAGCTCGGCGGGCTGTGGGAGCAGGCGACCGGATCGCGCTTGCCCGAGGTGCTCGATCACAAGGCGCGGCTGATCACGCCGCTCGCCAACGCGTTGCCCCCGCCGCACCGGTTCCTGCCCCGCCGGGAACTCGCCGCCGAGATCGAGTGGGCCAAGAACCGGTTGATCACGCCCGACGCCTACGTCGACGCGCTGGTCGAGCAGGAGCACGAGCCGCCGATCCCGATCGAGCTGATGGACGGGATCTACCGGAATTACGAACGCCGCAAGGAGCGGAGCGGCGCGCTCGACTTCGAGGACATGCTCGCGCTCGCGATCCGGATGATCGACGACCATGCTGCGGTCGCCGAGCGCATCCGTGATCGCTATCACGCCTTCACCGTCGACGAGTTCCAGGACGTGAACCCGTTGCAATCCGCGTTGCTCGACCGCTGGCTCGGCGGCCGCGACGAGCTCTGCGTCGTCGGCGACGACTATCAAACGATCTTCGGGTTCACCGGCGCCTCGCCGTCGTACCTGCTCGGCTTCCCCGAGCGGTTCCCCGGCGCGCGGATCATCCGGCTCGAGGAGAACTACCGATCGACGCCCGAGATCCTCACATTGGCGAACCGGCTGGCGCCGCTGCTCGGCGGATTCGAGAAGCGGCTGCAGGCGAGCAGGCCGAGCGGCCCGGAGCCGCTCGCACGCTCGTTCGCGTCCGAGGCCGACGAGGTCTCGTGGGTGGTCGGTCGGTGCACGGAGGTGCACGAGCAGGGCGTCGAGTGGGAAGAGATCGCGATCCTCATGCGCATCAACGCCCGCACCGAGCCGTACGAAGAGGCGTTCGCCGCACGTGGCATCCCGTATCAGGTCCGGACCGGCGCGTTCCTTCAGCGCCCGGCGGCGCGTGCGATGCTCGGGCGGCTGCGGCGCGGCGGCGACACGCCGGTCGTGCCGGCGATCGACCGGGCGACCGAGGCACTCGGCTACGACCCGGAGACGACCGCCGATGCGGACGACGAACGCACACGGCAGTCCGATCTCGAACGCTTCAGGGCGCTCGCGCGCGAGTTCGCCGCCGCGAACGGTCCCGATGCGACCGTCGGGGCGTTTATCGCCGAGCTGCCGTCGCGGTTCTCGACGGAGGAGTCGGGGCGCGGCGTGCAGCTCCTGACCTACCACCGATCCAAAGGCCTCGAGTTCGACGTCGTGTTCCTGCCGCGCGTGCTCGACGGCGAGATCCCGTACAAGAGCGGCCGAACCGCCGCCGATCCGGAGGAAGAGCGGCGGCTGTTC
>JBJMLQ010000100.1:0-11789 GCA_045805225.1 Actinomycetota bacterium
ACCGGCGAGCCGTGCGAGCTGCACGGCGGTCACCGCTCCGCCGCCGGCCGCGGCCTCCCATCGATCGGTCACATGGACGATGTCGCCACCCGCCGGGAGCGCCGGCACCCGCAGGAACTCGGCCCACTCGACATGGCCGACGACCGCGAGACGCAGCGAACCGAGTCGATCGCGGACGGCTGGCTCGAGATCGGTGCCCGACAACATGCCTCGGCATCCTAGGTCGGTCATCTCTGTGACGCGGCCGCCGCGGCCGCGCGCACGCCGGCCGCGTCGCGTCCTACGATGCGCTCGTGTCCTGCGTGGCCTGCGGCTCCGATCTGCCCGACGGCGCCCGGTTCTGCCCGGCCTGCGGGGCCGAGCAGGTCGCCGCCCAGGAAGAGCGGAAGCTCGTGTCGATCCTGTTCGTCGACCTCGTCGGCTCGACGGCCCGCGCCGACGGCGCCGACCCCGAGGACGTGCGCGACCGCAACCAGCTGTACTTCAAGGACGCACGGCAACGGATCGAGCAGTACGGCGGTGTGGTCGAGAAGTACATCGGCGACGCCGTCATGGCCGTCTTCGGAACGCCGCTCGCCAAAGCGGACGACGCGGAGCGGGCCGTGCGTGCGGCGCTCTCGGTCATCGACGGCGTTCACGAGCTGAACCACACCCATCCCGGGCTCGATCTCGAGCTCCGCGGCGCCGTGTGCACGGGGGAGGCCGTCGTCGCGATCGACGCCGCGCCCGGCGAGCCCCTCGCGACGGGCGACGTCGCCAACACCGCAGCTCGCCTGCAGAACGCCGCGCCGCCGGGCAGTGTGCTGATCGGGCGGGAGACCTACGAGCTGGTGCAGCATTCGTTCGAGCTCGCCGCGCTCTCGCCGATCCAGGCGAAGGGCAAGCGCGAGCCGGTGGCCGCCTGGCAGGTGCTCGCTCCGTTGAAGGTGCCGGGCGCGCGGCCGGTGTCCGGCACGCCGCTCGTCGGTCGCGAGACCGAGCTCGCGATCCTGACCCGGGTGTGGGACGGCGCTGTCGACGCCGCACGGCCGCCCCTCGTCACGATCCTCGGCCCGGCGGGGATCGGCAAGACTCGTCTCGCACGAGAGCTGTCGCGACACGCCGAGGCGAACGGCGGCTCGTCCCTGTGGGGCCGAAGCCTGCCGTACGAGGAGCGCTCGCCGTACCGAGCGGCGGGGCAGATCATCCGCAAGGTCGCCGACATCTTCGAGAACGACACCGTCGAGGTCGCCCGAACGAAGCTCGCACGCATGGTCGCCGCGTTGTTCCCCGAGCCCGAAGCGGACGACGCCACCCGGTATCTGAGCGTGGTGCTCGGCCTCGGGTTGGACGAGCCGCCGGACGAGGTCGTGCATCTCCAGTTCGCGGCGAGGATGTTCGTCGAGCATCTCGCGGCACGCGAGCCGATCCTCGTCGTGTTCGAGGACGTGCATTGGGCCGACGAGACCCTGTTGGACCTGATCGACTATCTGGTGTCGCACGTCCACGACGCCCGCGTCGTGTTCCTCGCGCTCGCGCGACCGGAGTTCCTCGAGGCGCGCCGCGCGTGGGGCGGCGGGATGATCGCCCAGACCACCCTTCCGCTCGATCCGCTGTCGTCGGACCAAGCCGTGCGCGTGGCGTCGGCGCTGCTCCCCGAGAAGGGCGCCGTGGCGATCGAGCGCGTCGTGGCGGCGGGCGAAGGGAATCCGCTGTTCCTCGAGGAGCTCGCAGCTTCGGTCGCCGACGAGGCCGGTCCCGACGAGCTGCCGACCACGGTGCTGGCGGCCATCTCGGCGAGGATCGATGCGCTCCCGGCCGAGCCCAGGGCCGTGCTGCTCCACGCGTCGGTGATCGGGCACACCTTCTGGCGCGACGTGCTCACCGCCGTGATGCCGTCGGACGGCGTCCACGACGCGTTGGAGGCGCTCGAAGATCGCGGGCTGATCGTCCGGCACCCGCAGACCACGGTGGCGGGCGACATCGAGTACGGGTTCAAGCACATGCTGATCCGTGACGGCGCGTACGGCACGATGCCGCGCGCCGCGCGGCGGGAACTGCACGGCGCGATCGCGCGCTACCTCGAGGAGGCGATCGGGGCGCGACCCGACCTCGGCTGGCTGCTCGCGCACCACTGGACGGAGGCCGGTGAGCCCGCGCGCGCGATCGCCTATCTGCTCGCGGCCGCCGAGCGGGCCCAGGATGCGCTCGCCGTCGACGAGGCCTACGACCTGCTGACCCGCGCGCTCGACCTCACCGGGGACGACGCTGAGCGGCGACGCATCCTGTTCCGGCGGGGCGACATGCTGGCCAAGACCGGTGAGTTCGGCCGCGCCGACAAGGAGCTCACCGATCTGATGCCCGAGCTCGAGGGCCGCGAGGAGGTCGAGGCGTTGCTGTCCCTCGGCATGGCCACCCACTGGACGGAGCAGACCGAGCGCACGCACGAGGTGGCACAGCTGGCGGTCACGCGTTCGCGCGACCAAGGTCTGCGCGACCTCGAGCCGATCGCCTTGTCGCTCCTTTCGGCGGCGTACGCGATGCGCGGCGACCGCGGGGACATCGCTCGCTCCCTCGAGCTCGGCGCGGAGGCGACGGCGCTGTGGCCCGAGGGACAGCGTCGGGCCGAATACGCGCATCACATCCACATCCTCGGCAACCCGTTGTATTGGAGCGGCCGGTATGAGGAGGCATACGACCTCGCGATGGAGGCGAAGTCGATGGGCGGCCTCACCGCCAACGGCGCGGAGTTCGTGCTCCGCGGCGCCGGCATGACCGGACTCGCCCTCGCCGGGATGGGCCGGTACGAGGAGGCGCTGGAGGCATCGGAGTCCGCGATCGCCGCGGCGCACCGACTCGGTCGGCCGGCCAGCGTCGTCATCAACTACTCGACGTTGACCTTTCGCGAGATCTTCGCGCTCGAGGAGGCGCGCGAGCGGAGCCGGACGGTCGCCGATCGTCTCGGTCCGTCGGACTTCAACATGCCGTGGATGAACGCGCGTGCGGACCTGATCGCGTCCGAGCTGCTGCTGGGCGAGTTCGGCACCGTGGAGTCGCTGTGGCCGAGCGCGTGGGATGACGCACAAGAGGTGCTGGCTTGGGAGCACTGGCTGGTCTCGGGGCGGTTGGCCGTCGCGCGAGCGCAGCTCGAGCTCGGCGCGGGGAGGCTGGACGACGCGGTTACGTGGTCGCGCCGGGCACTCGAGATGGCGGAGTCGGGCGGGCGCCCGAAGTACGAAGCGATCGCGTTGGTCACGCTCGGTCAGGCGCTGACGCAACAGGGGCTCGCGCACGAGGCGGTGCCCGAGCTCGGCCGGGCCGTCGCGATCGCGGACGAGCTCGGGTCGCCACTCGTCCGGTGGGAGACGCGCGCGGCGCTGGCGGCGGCCGAGCGGGCGGCCGGAACGGATCCCGAGCCACGGCAGGCCGAAGCGACTGCGATCATCCAGGAGGTTACGTCGGCGCTTTCGCCGGAGCGCGCCGAGACGTATCTCGCCGCACCGCAGGTGCGAGCGGTGCTCGACGCCTAACGGCTGGCGTCGATCAGGCCGGCCACTCAGGTTTGGACTGGGGTCGGCTCAGCAGGTCGTCCAGCGAGGGCTTCGAAGCACGCTCGGCCTCGGCGATCTTGGCTTCGAGATCGTCGGGGCGATCCTCGGTCGCGGCAAGCATCTCCTCGAGCGACTTGCCCGCGCTCCCGGTGAGCCGGATGCGCAACGCCGCCAACACCGCCTCATGCTCCTCGCGCAGCCCGTGGTTGACCTTGATCTCGGTCAACGCCTGCTCCGCTCGGCGTAGGAGGTCATCGTCGTCCACGCGGGCAGTCTGCCACGACAGCGGCGTTCTTTGGAACGACGTGCGGATGGGAAGCACACCAGCATGCCAACCGATATCGGTGTGGGTGAGGCACAGCGGCTCATCGTCGAGGAGGATGCGCTCCTCCTCGAGGTGCTTCCTCGCGAGGAGTATCTCGAGGAGCACATCTCCGGCGCCGCGAACATACCGCTGAAGGAGTTGACGGCGGAGTCGGTCCAGAGCATCGACCACGGTCGCCCGGTGATCGTCTACTGCGACGACGATCTCTGAGACCTGAGCCCGCGGGCCGCGTGGCGGCTCGAAGCGCTTGGATTCACCCGGGTGTTCGATCTCGTCGGTGGCAAGTCGGAGTGGCGTGAGGTGGGGCTCCCGATGCAAGGAACGGGTCCATTCCGCTACGTCGCGGGCCAGGTGCTCACGCCCGTGACGGTTACGTGCCGGCCCGACGCGTTGTCGGGTGACATCCGCGAGGTGGTCCGATCGCATCCCGTCTGCACCGTGGTGAACGAGAACCTCGTCGTCCAGGGGCGGGTTCGACGCACGGACCTGCCGGCAGAAGACGACGTTCGCGTCGCCGACTTCATGCAGCTTGGCCCCGCTACCGTTCAACGGCGCGAGGAGCTCAGCGCACTCGTCGAACGGATGCGGGACAAGGGCGCCAGGACGATCCTCGTGACGACACCGAAGGGCGAGCTGCTCGGCCTGGTCGATCGCGGAGACGCAGAGCGGTTCCTGGCCGGAGCCGTCAGTCCTCCTGATATCTCGGAAGGCTGAAGCGGAGCGCGCCTATCATCCGGCTATGACGGACCTGATGGATCGCGAGACCGCCCACGCGTTCGCGCACGAACGGTGCCTCAAGGAGACGACGTACCGCCACCTGATCTCTGTCGAGGGCGTGATGCGGTCGCTGGCGCGCCGCTTCGGCGAGGACGAGGAGCTGTGGGGGCTCACCGGTCTGTTCCACGACCTCGACCAGGACCATACGGGCGACGAAGGCGCGCAACACGCGCGGCTCGCCGCCGAATGGCTCCGCGAGGCGAACGTCGACGAACGCGTGGTCAACGGCGTGCTCGCGCACGCGTACGAGGAGTACCGAACCGATCTGATGTGCAGGGCGGTCGTGAACGCCGACGCCGTCGCCGGTCTGCTGGTGGCGTCCGCGCTCGTCCGTCCCGAACGCGCGACCGGCATGAAGGTCTCGAGCGTCAAGAAGAAGCTGAAGGAGCGTTCGTTCGCGCCGGGCGTCAACCGTGATGAGGTCACCGACGTTGAAGCCAACATCGGACTCCCGTTGGACGAGTTCATCGCGGTGTCGATCGAGGGACTGCAGGAGGTCGCGCCCGAGATCGAGCTCTGATCCGCAACGCGCAGAGTAGTGTGAGTCGTCGGTGTGGTGCCGAGCGGAGCCGCCGATAGAGGGGCTATGGACCGGATCACGCGCGGCGACCACCCCACGAGACGGACGGTTCCTCTCGCGGTAGCCCTTCTCCTTACGGCTGCGGCGTTCGCTGTTCGGACGCCGGGCTCGATCGCAGCTGTGAACTCGTGCCGAGCCAGGGACGTCACGCAGGACTCCGCGTGGGGTTCTGACCTCCAGGCGGTGATACGGGCGGCGACGACGGGCGACGTGGTCGCAGTGAAGTTCGTCTGCGTCGGCAACTTCAAGATCGCGAAGGATCTCACGCTCATAGGTAAGCCGACTGCCGATCTGCCCCGTGGCGTTCTCAACGGCGATGGGCACGGGCAGGTCCTCGTTGTTGGTCGCGCCCATGTCACGCTCGAGAACCTGAAGATCACCGGCGGAGCGGTCGCCGACTGGAACCTCGGTGGAGGCGTGACGACGGAGGGCACACTCGTGCTGAGGGACATGGCCGTCAAAGGGAACGCTGGGGGCGGGATCTACAACACAGGCACCTTGACGCTCACAGGCTCGTCAACCGTGAGCCACAACAGCGCGGCCGGGATCCACCAGGACGGGAGCATGACCGTTCCCTCCCTCACCATGAACGGCACGTCGTCGGTCACGAGCAACGGCGGCTACGGCATCTTCAACTACTACGCCCTGACGACGCTGAACGACTCTTCAACGGTGTCTCGAAACGTCACCGATGTGTTCGCCGGCATCTACAACTTCGACGGGACGCTCACGTTGAACGATTCGGCGTCGGTGACCGACAACGTCGGCACGCAGGCTGCGGTCGTGAACGTGGGCACCTTCACGATGAATGGGTCTTCCTCCGTGAGTGGGAACACGACGACCAACTCGTGGGGCGGGGGGATCTACAACGCGAGCAGCGCGAACATCACGATGAACGACTCGTCGTCTGTCACCGGCAATGCAACCGTTCGCTCGGGAGGCGGGATCCGGACCGACGGCGTCCTCACGATGAACGGGTTGTCGTCCGTGACGGACAACACGGCCGATTCCGATGACAACGGCGTTGGCGGCGGTGGCGGCATCAAGGTGCCGTGCAGCGGGACCCTCATCGGGGCGGTCGACGGTGGAAACGTCACCGACAATCATCGTGGCACGGCGTCCCCGGTGGTGGACAACATCGCGATCCCGGCCTGCCCCTAGCTCGGGGAAGTGTTCACCGCCATCACAGATGCAGGTGGCACGAGTCGGCGGGGATCGGTCGTGATGAACGTGCTGTAGCCGTATCAGTGGACGGTGGGTGGCCGTCGGTCTAGCGTGGACGTCTCGCGACCTGGGAGGGATCGTGCTCCGTCGGACTCATCTGTATGCGGGCGTGCGTCGTCGGCTGGTGCTCACGGCCACGGCTGCAACTGTCGTCATGGCTGTGATCGGCATCCCGGCGCACCCGGCGGCAGCGACCGTGGCCTCAGAACTACGTCGCTACCCGTACCTGACTGATCTCGTCACGACGAACGTCACGATCAACTGGGCGACAACCACCGCCCTCGGCACCGGAACGGCCACCTACGGTCTCGCCGGATCCGAGAGTTGCACCGCCCACGTGGTGACCGCCACGCGCACGTCGATCACCGTCGGCTCGACGGCCGAGTACCAGTGGAAGGCCCAGGTCAGCGGTCTCGTTCCCGACGCCAGCTACTGCTACCGGGTCTTCGGCGGGTCCGTTGACCTCCTCGGGTCCGACCCGTCGCCGCAGTTCCGATCGCAAGTTCCAGCCGGCGCCACGACACCGTTCTCGTTTGCCGTGTTCGGCGACTGGGGTCTGTCGGGGACGGACGGCACGAACCCGGATCAAGCCCGCTTGATGTCGCAGATCTCAGCCAGTGGCGCCCGATTCGCGGTCACCACAGGAGACAACGGATACAACGGCGGCACGCAGACCGAGTACGGCGACATGGTCCAGACCGGCTCGGGGGTGAGCGGCATCTTCGGCCCCGGCTTCTGGACCGTCCCAGGCCGGTCGATCCCTCTCTTCCCGACACAAGGGAACCATGGGATGAACAGCGTCCCGTTGACCAACTGGCCGCAGGATCGCGCGGTCGCCACCTCGGGCGGTCGATATCAGATGGACACGTACTGCTGCGTCAACGGGACCAAGTCTGCCAGCTACCCGAGCGACTGGTACGCGTTCAACGCGGGCGAGGCTCGGTTCTACGTCCTCGAGGCGAGCTGGGCCAACAGCAACGTCGGCAGCTCAGACCTCTACGGCGACGACGCGGCGACGCACTGGACCGTTTCGAGCGCCGAGTACCGATGGCTCGCCGCGGACCTCGCCAACCATCCGGGTGGGCTGAAGTTCGCCTTCTTCCACTTCCCGATGTATTCGGCGAACGGCAGTGAGGTCTCCGACACTTACCTTCAGGGTGCGACCCCGAAGCTCGAGGGGCTGCTCGGCGACAACGGCGTGGACATCGTGTTCAACGGGCACGCGCACATCTACACGAGGAGCACGCCGTCGGCATCTGGCAGGCCGGTGACGTACGTGACGGGTGGCGGCGGAGCGACCCTCGAGCCGGTGAGCAGATGCGGTGCCCCGGTGGCCGCCGCCATCGGGTGGTCTCCTTCGTCGAACCACGGCAGCGCCTGCGGCAGCCTCAGCCCGCCCGCGACGATGGATCGCGTGTACCACTTCTTGCTCGTCCATGTGGACGGATCGAACGTGACCGTGACGCCGACCGACGAGCTCGGCCGCACGTTCGACGTCCAGACCTACACGTTCTCCGGTGGTGGTGGCGGTGATACGCAGGCCCCGACGCCGCCGACGAACCTGCAAGCGATCGGCTCGACGGGGAAAGTGGACCTGTCCTGGACCGCCGGAACCGACGACACCGGAGTCACCGGCTACCGCGTGTGGCGCAATGGCACGCAGATCGACACGATCGGGGCGGTCACGACCTACACCGACACCAACGTGACCGCCGGCACCACCTACACGTACACGCTTCAGTCACTGGACGCCGCGGGCCATAACTCCGTGCAGAGCGATCCGGCAATGGCGACCGTTCCGTCGGGCACCGGCGGTGGCCAGCTCACGTTCACCCCGACCGACGACGCCACGATCATCCAGGGCTCACCGTCCACGAACTACGGCACGCAGACCACGCTGCAGACCGACGGGTCACCGATCAAGAACTTCCTTGTGAAGTTCGACGTGAGCGGGATCGGGACCTCGAGCGTCAGCTCGGCGACCCTTCGGCTGTTCGTCGTCGATCCCTCACCCGCCGGCGGGATGGTCCAGCCCACGACCACCTCGACGTGGAACGAAGGGTCCGTCACGTGGTCCAACGCACCACCCGCGGCGTCCTCACCCACGGCGACGATCCCCAAGGTGAGCACCGGCACCTGGATCAGCGTGGACCTGACGCCGTTCGTCACCGGCGACGGCGTCGTGAGCCTGCGGATCAGCTCGACGAACACCGACGGTGCGGACTACGTCTCGAAGCAGGGCACGGCCGCGAACGTGCCGCAGCTGATCGTGGCGACGTCCTGATCGGCTGCGGCCGCCGCCTTGGCTGATGGCGTTCGCATCGGCGGAGTCCGTCCGTCGGGGGAGCCTGAACGACGGACTGTGCGACCCGGGCGGATGCTCAATCATGCGTGCGGGAAGATTCCCCCTCTCCTCTCCAGGGGGGTTCGCGGGTTTCCAACGTGGCCCGTGAAGTCTTCCCATCAAGCCATGGGCTCGTCTACCAGGCGGGCCCGTGGCGTGCGCCAGCATCCGACGATGTCGTTGCAGTTGGTCGAGGCGAAAGGCCCCCTTTTCGAGCCGCAAGTTGGGTCTCGAGTATCGTCGGCACACATCCACGCGTCGATCGGCTACGTCCGGGCGCCAGAAACACCAAGATCGAGGAGGGAACGATGCTTCGTCGCCGTTCGATCGTATTGGTCATGTCGGTCCTCGCTGCAGCGCTGATGATCGGCTCAACCGCCTTGCCCTCCGCTGGCGTGAGGACCGCGCCGTGGTCGGCGTATCTGTTCGGGCCGCGCCACGCGTCCTACAACCAGGCGGCGAGCGCGTTCACACCGACGACCGCAACCGCCGTCACCCCGGCGTGGACCTTCACGGCTGCCGCCCCGACGGTCACAGGACAGCCCGGCGCCGGGTTCTCCGCGAGTCCCACCGTCTCCGGCGGCGTCGTCTACATCGGCGCCAACACCGGCGTGTTCTCCGCGGTCGACGAGGCGACGGGCGCCGAGCTATGGCACCGCTCGCTCGGCTACACGACCGCGAAGACGTGCGGCTACGGCCGGGGCATCACCTCGACGGCGACCGTCGCGCCCGACCCGTCGCGCGGTGGCCGGCTCACCGTGTACGTCGCCGGCGGCGACGGCTACCTGTACGCGCTCAAGGCGAGCGACGGCACAACGGTCTGGCGGAAGAAGGTCGTCGGCATCGGCACGACGCAGAACACCGGGTACAACTGGAGCTCGCCGACCGTGAGCGGCGGCACCGTCGTCATCGGGATGTCGTCGCAATGCGACAAGCCGTTGATCCGCGGTGGGATCAAGTCGTTCTCTCAGTCGACCGGCACGCTCTTGCATACGTACTTCACGGTGCCGTCCGGGTCGGTTGGCGGCAGCGTCTGGACGAGCGTCGCGTCGGACAACACCAACGCCTGGGCGACGGTCGGCAACGGCGATTCGGGCGACTCGTTCCAGATCGTGCGCCTTGACGCCGGAACGCTCGCGAAACAGGAGGGATGGACCGTTCCGGGAACCGCCGGGACCGACCTGGATTGGGGATCGTCCCCGACGCTCTTCAGTGCCGTTTTGAACGGAACAACGGTGCCCATGGTCGGCGGCTGCAACAAGAACGGCGTGTACTACGCGCTGCGATCGACCGATCTGGCCGCTGGGCCCGTCTGGAGTCGGAGGCTTGGCGTGAACGGGGATCTCGCGGCCGGCAAGGGCTCGTGCCTGGCGGCCGGGATCTGGGACTTCACCAACAAGCATCTGTACGTCGGGAGTAACACCACAACGATCCACAGTGTCTCGACGCCGGGGTCGGTGCGCGCGCTCGATCCGGCCACGGGCCACGTGTTGTGGGCCCAACCGCTGAGCGGCGGTCCGGTGATGGGAAGCCCCGCGTTGAGCGGAGGTGGTGTGATCGCGGCCGGCACGTACAACACGGCCACGCCAACGGCGAACCGCGTGTATCTGTTGAACGCGTCGACGGGCCAGATCGTGAACACCATCACGGAGAGCTCCGCGGTGTTCTCCCAACCTGTCTTCGCCGACGACATGCTGTTCATCGCGGCGGGGAACGGGGTTCTGACGGCGTATCGGGCGACGGGGAGCTAGAAGCAGCGTCGAGATGGCGGCGCCGGAGGTTTAGGTCGTACCCGCTCGGCTACCGCACAGAGATGCGTGCATCGATGAGGCTTGCGCATCGGCTGCGGACCAGCCTGTGGATGATCCCGCTCGCATGCGCCTTGCTGGGTATCGGGCTCGCGTTCGCGACGCTCGCGGTCGACCGAGCCTTCCCCGATGCGCCGATCTCGCGGCAGTTCACCGGCGATCCCAACGCTGCCCTCATCATCCTGTCGACGATCGCGGCGTCGATGGTCTCGCTCACCGCATTGGTGCTGACCATCACGTCGGTGGTGGTCCAGCTCGCGATGGGCCAGTTCTCGCCTCGGAGCGTGCGGCCCTTCCTGCAGGACCGGCCGAGTCAGCTCGCGATCGGTGTTTTCGTGGGGACGTTCGCGCACGCGATGCTCTCGATGCGCGCCGTGCAGTCCTTCGGTCATCCGGGCGACGTGCCGGGCTTGACGATCGTCGTTTCGTACACGCTCGTGATCGTCGACATCGTCGTGCTCGTCGCCTACGTCCACCACATCGCGAACTCGCTCAAGGTCGATTCGATCATCCGATCGATCGGAACCGAGACGCGCGGTCTGATCGACAAGCTGTTTCCCGAGCCGGACGATCGCATCGTGGATCTCGTGGATCGCGATGGCGTGATCGCCGCGGAGGAAGCCGGCACCGTCTACCACATCGAGCATGAGGCGCTCGTCGAGCTTGCGGAACAGGCCGACGTGCATCTTGAGATGACGGTTGGAACGGGCATGTTCATCCTCGAAGGCGCGCCCATGTTTCGATACGAGGGCGACGGTCACCGGGTCGATGAACGTTCCGCTCGCCGCGCGGTGGCGATCGGACCGGAACGGACGATGGATCAAGACGCCGCCTTCGGGATCCAGACGCTGGTCGATATCGCTGAACGAGCGCTGAGCGAAAGTTTCAACGACCAGACCACCGCGTCGCAGGTCGTCGATCGACTGCACGACATCTTGCGCCAGTTGAGCACACGGCGGATCCCGCAGGGCACGTTCGAGGGCTCGGACGGCAGCGTCCGGCTCACGGTGCCGACCTTGACGTGGGACGGATACGTTGGCCTGGCGTTCGACGATCTCACGTTGGCGGCGGCGGGGTCACCGTCGGTCATCCGCCGGATCGAGCTGGCGCTGGAGGACCTCGCGGCGATCGTCCCGAGGCCGCGGCGCGCGGCGATCCTCGCACGACTCGATGCGTCGCGCGCAGAGGCCGCGCCGACGCG
>JBJMLQ010000101.1:0-6313 GCA_045805225.1 Actinomycetota bacterium
CAGGACCTCGGCGCCCGCCAGCGCCGCGGCGTCGGCGGCGATCGCCGGTGCGCCGCTCGGGAACGGCCCCCGGTACCGGCCGGGCTCGCCGAGCTCCCCCGGTCCCTCGCGGACGAACTCGACCAGCGCTTCACCGACGACCAGCACCGTTGGACGTTGCATCGTCATCCAGGCTAGGCGGAGCCTCCGTTGGACGCTTGTGATCGCCGGTTCGAGGGTAGGAGGCTTCTCATGGAGCGGCGGCGGCTGGGCAAGCAGGGTCCCGAGATCTCTGTGGTCGGCTACGGCGCGTGGGGCGCGGGCGGCGACATGTGGGGCCCCGAGGTGCCCGCGGACCGGGTCAAACAGGCGATGCGTGCGGCGATCGACGCCGGCATGACGTGGATCGACACCGCGGAGGCCTACGGGGACGGCCGGTCCGAATCGTTGGTCGGCGAGGTCGTCCGCGACGGTGGCGGCGACGTGATGGTGTTCACGAAGGTGGCGCCGTTCGCGACGGGGACCCGGCCCGACGAGATCCACAAGGCGATCCGAGCCTCGCTCCGGCGGCTCGGGGTCGAGGCCATCGACCTGTACCAGGTGCATTGGCCGGACGAGGAGCGCGTGCCCGTCGAGGAGACGTGGGGCGCGATGGCCGAATGCGTCGACCAAGGGCTCGCCCGATGGATCGGCGTTTCGAACTTCGATCGCGACCTCGTCGAGCGGTGCATGGCGGTCCGCCACGTCGATTCGGTCCAGAACGAGTTCTCGCTCCTCGATCCCGAGGATCCCGACTTCCTCGCCTGGCTCGACGCGCGGGGGATCGGCTATCTCGCGTACGGCCCGCTGGCCTACGGGCTGCTCACCGGCGCGATCACGCGTACCACGGTGTTCGCGGACGACGACTGGCGCAGCGGCGCGTGGAACCTGGGCTACTACGAGCGGCTGTTCGCGCCGGGCGTCCTCGAGCGGCACCTCGGGACCGTCGACCGGTTGCGAGCGATCGCCGAGCGGGAGGGCATCGCCCTGTCGACGCTCGCGCTCCGCGCGTTGGTCGCCACGCCGGGGGTGACCGCCGCCATCGCAGGCAGCCGCGACCCTGACCACGTCCGGACGAATGCGGTCGCCGGCGACGCCGCGCTCAGTGACGGCACCCGTGCCGAGGTATCCGAGGCGCTCGCCGAACACGCCGCGACCTGATGGACGCCGCGCCGCCGACGCGGCCCTCACCGCACCCGACCGTGTGCGTTCGCGTGCCGCTGATGCACCAGTCCTGGACGACGTTCACGTTCCTGCACTGGGCGTACCGGCCGAAGGCCGTTCGCCCGCTCGTTCCGCCGTGGCTCGAGCTGGACACGTTCGAGGGCCGCGCCTGGATCACCTTGGCCGCCTTCTCGATCGAGGGTGTGCGGCCGCCGGGTGTGCCGCCGATCTGGCCTGCATCGACGCCGGAGGTCAACCTGCGCACCTACGTCGTCGGGCCGGACGGCCGCGCCGGGGCGTACACGCTGTCCCTGGACATCGGCAGCCTGCCCGCCGCGCTCGCCGGCAGATATCTCTTCCAGTTGCCCTATCGGTGGGCCGAGGCCGAGACGCTGCCTTCGGACACCGGCGTCTCGTATCGAGGTCGCCGGCGGTGGGGCGGCCCTCCCGCCCGGTGGGACGTCGCCGTTACGCCGGGCGGCGCGACGCGCGCCGACGAGCCGCTGGCGACCTTCCTCACCGGGCGGTGGCTCCTGTTCACGCGATACGGCGCGCGCGTGGCCGCGATCCCGGCCGAGCACGGGCCGTGGCCTCTGCGTGAGGCCCGACTGGAGCGGTCGGATCAAGACCTCCTCCATGTCGCCGGGTTGCGCGATCCCAAGGACGAGCCGGTCGTGCACTTCTCGACGGGCGTCCGCGCCCGCCTCGGATTCCCGGCACAGACCGCGCGCCTCACCGCGGCTGACGACGCGCGCTCGTCACGGCCGCGTCTGCGTCATCGTCGGGTCTGAGTCGGGCACCCGGGTCACGTCGTTCGCCATGCCGCGCGCGTGCATCCCTGCCGCATCGGGGTTCGCCTCGCGCTTGATCTCACGGCCCTTCGACTCGGCCGACGCGCTCGCACGCTCCCAGTAGCGCTGCATCGTCCGGACGCCGCCGCCGCCGACCGCGACGATGAACGCGCCGACGATCGCCACCAGGATCGCGTAATACAGCCCGTTCACGATCGCGGGCGCGATCTCGAGCTGGCTGAGCGCCGCGAAGATCCCGAACACCAAGATCGCCAAGCCGGCCGCGCGGGCGATCCACTCGCCACCCGACACCGTCGCGAGCGTCGCTCGCAGGAGGTCCGTGACGACCTTCGCGAGCGCCGACGCGATCACGAGGATGACGACGGCGACGAAGATCCGTGGCAGGTACGCGATCAAGCCGGCCAGCAGATCGCTGACGGGGTTCGGTCCGAACACGCCGAACGCCAGCTGCAGCGCGATCAGGAACACCGTCCAGAAGACGAGCTGCGCCAGGATGTCGGAGGCATCGAAGCTGCTGCGCCGGAGCGCCGCCCCGAACGACCCGCGCTCCACCCACCCGTCGAACCCGACGCGCTCGAGCAGTCGGTCGACGATGGTCGCGAGGACCTTCGCGATGATGAAGCCGATCACCAGGATGAGCAGGAACCCGACGAGCTTCGGGATGAACGTCACGACGCTGTCCCACGCGTCGGTCAGGCCCTGTTGGAAGTTGACAGCAAGCATGGATCCCCGCCTCCCTCGGGAGCACCTCTCCCTCGGAGCGGCTGGTTACCCAGCGCTTCGAGCACGGAATCGTCTCCGCGCCGGATGGGTGGATCCGGTCGGCTAGGCCGACACGGTCACGGGCGGCGTCGGTTCGAACACGACCTTGACCGCTCCTTGCCGCTTGTTCTGGAACATGTCGTAGGCGTACGGCGCGCTCTCGAGCGGGAGCCGGTGGGTCACGAAGTCGTCGAGGTCGAGCGGATCGGCCGGGTCTTCGACGAGGGGGATCAGGTCGGCCATCCAGCGCATCACGTTCGCTTGTCCCATATGCAGGGCAACCTGCTTGTCGAAGAGCTGGTCGAGCGGGAACGCTTGCACCGGCCCCGCGTAGACGCCGAGGATCGAGATCGTGCCTCCGCGCCGAACGGCGTCGATCGCGTGCCGCAGTGCGATCACGCGCGACGGCTGGAGCTTGGTCGCCTGCAGGACCGAGTCCATCGCCGATCCCTCGGCCTCCATGCCGACGGCATCGATCACCCGGTCGGCGCCCAGGCCGTTCGTCAGATCGACGATCGCGGCGGGCACATCGTCGGTGGTGTCCGGGTCGATCGTGGTGACGCCGTGCCGCTCGGCCATCGCGCGGCGTTCGGCGACGGGTTCCACACCGATCACGCTCGCGCCCTGTCGCGCCGCCAGGCGCGACGCCATCTGGCCGATCGGGCCCAGCCCGAACACGGCCACGGTCATGCCGGGCGACACGTCGGCATAGGCGACGCCTTGCCACGCTGTCGGCAACACGTCGGCCAGCAGAACCGCGCGGTACGCCGGCGTTTCCGCGTGGATCGGCGTGGCGGTGTGGTTCGCGAACGGGACGCGGATCACGTCGGCCTGGCAGCCCGGCACGTGTCCGTACTGCTCCGTGTAGCCGAACAGCGAGCCGCCGCGATGGAACTCCGTGTTCTGCGTGGTCTGGCACTGCGACTCCAGCCCCTGCCGGCACATCGCGCAGGTCCCGCACGCCACGTTGAACGGCACGACGACGGTGTCGCCGACCTGGACGCTGTGGACGTCGGGCCCGGTTTCGCGCACGACGCCGGTGGCCTCGTGGCCCAGGATGTCGCCACGGTCAAGTCCCGGGATCAGATGGCGGTACAGGTGCAGATCCGAGCCGCAGAGACCGCTCGCGGTGACCTCCACGATCGCGTCGGTGGGCGCCTCGATCCGTGGCTCCGGCACGTCCGACACATCCACGTCCTGTCGTCCGTCCCATGTGACCGCTCGCATCTGCGTGCTCCTGTTCTCGTCGTGTCGCCGATAGCTCTGTGAGATGCCCGCCACCGCCTCGCGCAAACCGGCGGTCGGTCCAAGCCCGTCGGGCCGAAACCTCTGTACAGCGTCGGGGCCGCGCCGAAGGCGCGGCCCCGAGCACTGCGTTGCGGTGAACCGTCGAGGTCAGGTCATCGTCGAGTTGTCGATGTCCCCGCGCCAGCCGCCGGTCTCGATCCCGTTGGACTCGATCATGTCCCGGAACCGGTCCAGATCTTCCTTGACCTGACGGTCGTCGAAGCCGAGCGCCGCGCCGACCTCTTCCATCACGCCCTCGGGCTGCCACTCGATCTGCGCGGTCACCCGCGTGCGATCCTGGTCGACCTTGTCGAAGCTCACCACTCCCGACAGGCCCTTGCCGGCCTCCGCCGTCCAGGCCACACGGTCGTCCGGGTGCTGCTCCGTGATCCTCGCGTACCACTCGGCACGCTTGCCGCCGATCTCGGCGACCCAGTGCAGCCGGTCGTCCGTCAGCTGCTCCACGCGCTCGACACCTTCCATGAACCGCGGGAACTGCTCGAACTGCGTCCACTGGTTGTACGCGGTCGAGATCGGCACGCCGACGTCAACAGATCCGGTCACGTTCGCCATACGAAATCACCCTCCTCGTGCTCGCTTGCCTTCTTGCTACCCGTCGGTTCGAGCAGCCAACCCCTCACAGGGGTTCGGTCGCGACCCGATCGAACCGCGAGGCCGCGAACCCTTCAGGGCAGGCCACATGGCCGAGCGGGATGCACGGCGCAGCCGATGAACTCCGCCGAGTAGAGTGACCCGGCCCTTAGGACGCCCGCCTGGACACCGTGCGGCGCCTCGGGACCCGGAGCGGACATGACGACCGACCTTGCCCTCGATGTGCGCGGTGTGCGCAAGCGCTTCGGCGACGTCCAGGCGGTCGACGGGCTCGATCTCTCGGTGAACGCCGGTGAGGTGCACGGGTTGGTCGGTGCGAACGGCGCGGGGAAGACGACCTTGCTTCGCATCCTGTTCGGTCTCGTGGCCCTGGATGGCGGCACGGTTCGGCTGCTCGGCCACGAAATAGACGACCCTGACGCTCGGTCGCCCGACGGCGTCGGCGGGTTCGTCGAGGAACCGCGCTTCTACCCGTACCTCACCGCGCGTCGGAACCTCGAGCTGATGGCCGACCTCGACGGCGGCGGCCAGGAGCGGATCGACGAGGTCTTGGCGACGGTTCGGCTCGACGACCGGGCGGATCGCAAGGTCGCCGGATTCTCCTCCGGGATGCGGCAGCGGCTCGGGCTCGCGTCGTCGCTCCTTCGCCGGCCCCGGATCTTGTTGCTCGACGAGCCGACCATCGGGCTGGATCCGGTGGGCGCGCGCGACATGCTCTCGATCGTCCGGACGCTCGCGGCCGGCGGCGTGACGGTCGTCCTCAGCAGCCACAACATGTCCGAGCTCGAGGGCGTCTGCGACGGTGTGACGGTCATGCGCGACGGCCGTGCGGTCTGGCAGGGCTCGATGGACCGCCTGCGCGAGGAATCGCCCGCGCCGGCGCACCGGCTCGAGACCAGCGACGACATCCGTGCCGCGGAACTGGCCGCGGAGGATCCGCGCCTCGACGTCGTCGTCGATCCCGGCGGCTGGCTGACCGTGACCGCCGACCGCGACGCGCTCGACGCGTATGCAGTCAGCCTCGGCAAGGCCGGCATCGCGGTCCGGCGTCTCGAGCTGCTGATGACCGCGCTCGAGTCGATGTTCTTCTCGCTCACCGGCGAACGCGTCGAGCAGCCGGCCGTCGAGCGTGAGCCGGACGAGGTCTCGGCGGCCGGATGACGATGGACGCAGCGGCCGTCGCGGTGACCGACACGCCCCATGGCGGCGCCGGCGTCGGCGCCGTGTATCGCGTCGAGCTCGCGAAGATCCGGGCCCAGCTGCTGCCGCGCGCCGCCGCGGCGATCTGTGTGATCGCCCCGTTGGTGTTCGTGATCTTCATCAACAGCCAATCCTCCGTGCCCGCAGACTCCCTGTTCGGCCGGTGGGTGCAGTCGTCGGGCTTCGCGACGCCGTTCGTGCTGCTGGGGTTCGCCGGGATCGGCGGGTTCCCGCTGCTCGCCAGCGTGGTCGCGGGGGACATCTTCGCGAGCGAGGACCGCCAGTCCACATGGAAGACGGTGCTCACCCGGTCGTGCTCGCGCGGCCAGATCTTCGTCGGCAAGACGCTGGCCGCGATGACGTTCTCGCTGGTGATGGTGGCGCTCCTCGGCGCGAGCAGCACGGTCGCGGGGATGCTGGTCGTCGGCCGCCAGCCGCTGGTCGGGCTCTCGGGTGAG
>JBJMLQ010000102.1:0-6712 GCA_045805225.1 Actinomycetota bacterium
CACGCTGCCCATCACCACGCGCGCGCCGGCCGGCAGATCGTCACAGGCCTCGACCAGCTCGCCGACGATCTCATGGCCCGGCACGAACGGCGTCGAGACGAGCGGCGAGAAGTAGAACGACGACTTGCCGGCGATCGTCGCGAGGTCGCTCCCGCAGATGCCCGCCAGCAGCGGCTTCACCGTCGCCCACGCGTCGTGTCCGTTCGGTGGCGTCGGGTCCTTGATGTTGACGAGCCGCAACGGCGCGAGCGGCCCCGACAGCAGACCGGGTGCCCTGGACCCGACCGTGCGCGCGCCGATATACCGCGGCGCGCTCCTGAAGTATTCCAGCGCAAGCGTCGTCACGGCCGCCTCCACCCGTGGACGGGCGTGTGATAGAAGCGTGCCCGTCGCGTCGCGACAACCGCTTCCCGAATGCGTTCCGGCCGACCGTGTGGACATACGTCCACATGTCGGAACGCAGTTCCATTATTTGGACATAGGGCATCAACGCTAGCGCGGCGCGTCAACGGCTCGACGAGGCGACGCATCAGCGCACCGCCGGCTTCGGGAAACGAACCTTCGGCATCGAACGTGACATCTCCCACGCTTCGACCGGCCAGCGCCGGCGCTTCGCGTGACGGTAGAGCGCCGAGTCGGGCGACACCGCGACCGGGTTGCCGACCGCGCGCAGCAACGGCAGGTCGCTGTACGAGTCCGCGTACGCGTAGCAATGCCGCAGGTCGACGCCCTCATCGGCCGCGTACCGCTTCAGCCACGCGCTTCGTGCCTCGCCCACCAACGGGGGCTGGCTCATGAACCCGGTGTACCGCCCGTCGCGCTCCTCGAGCTCGGCGCCGATCAGCACGTCGAACAACGGCGACAACGGTTGCACGAACACCTCGGCCGCGGCCGTGATCATGATCGTTCGATGCCCGGCCTCCCGGTGCTCGCGCACGCGCCGGATCGCCGCGGGCGACGCCTTCTGGAACATGAACTCGGCCACGTGCGACCGGATCAACGCCTCGACGCCCGTCACGCTGGCGCCCTCGTACCGACGGAAGAACGTCCGCAGGAAGTCGCCGCGGTCGCGCCGGTCGATCTGCAGGTAGCCGGGGATCCGCCCGAAGACGCTGACCATCTCGGCCGGCCACTCGTCGAGCGGCAGGTCGGCGAACCGCGTCCACACGTACGACTCGACGACGTTGGACGAGATGATGGTGCCCTCCATGTCGAAGACCGCCAGCACGGTGTCGTCGCGTGGGCGGATCCGCACCACAGGCTTCTCGCGGTCGCGGCGCGAGAGCTCGCGCAACGACACCGTCACCGCCGGGCAGTGCACGTCTTGCAGGTAGTACTTCCAGTCGAGCACACCGGCGTCGAAGGGGAACCGCTCCTTGTCCGACCGCGTCAGCGACTCCCACAGCGACACGACTCGCGCGTCCGTGTAGACGACCTCGGTCTCGGTGTACATCCCGTACAGGTCCGAATACCGCTCGATGAAATCGACGCGCGCCCGGTCGCGATCCACGCGCGTGACCGCATCGCGCATCGTCTTGGACTTCGGCATGTGCGTGACGACCTGCTCCGCGAGGTCGGTCAGCTTCTCGGCGCGACGAAGCATCTTCTCCACCTTCAGGTTGCCGGGGAAGTCCCACGTCGGCACCTTGTGCTCGCCGCGGCCGCGCTCGGGCAGCGGGTGGGTCTCGAAGTACTCGCGGACGTATTCGTACAGCTCGAAGAACCGAAGCGGGTTCCGGTCGCCACTCGACACGTTGTAGTGCGCGGGCTCACCGGCCGAAGGCGGCGTCGCGGCGACCGCGAGGATCGCGTTCACCACGTAGTCGACGGGGATCAGGTCGACGATCCCCTCGGGGATGCCGGGGAACTCGGGGATCTGGCCCATGCCGTAGGCGCGGATGATCGGATCGGCCATCTTGAAGCCGTCGATCCAGCCTTTGGACGGGTGCTCGAGCGCCGACTCGATGATCGACGGCCGCACGATCGACAGGCTCAGGCCGCGCTCGTGCGCGAGGTCCTCGACCATGCGCTCGCCCATCGCCTTGGTGAACGTGTAGACGTCGGGCCAACCGAGTGTCCGCGCACGCATCCGGCCGTACTCGATCAGCCGTTTGTCGAGCCAGGCTTTGCGCCGCTCCTCCGCGTCGATGCTCACCGTCGCCGGGCCTGCGCGCGAGTGTTCCTTGGCAGCTTTGGCCATGAAGTGCTCGAGCATCTCGGGCTTGCGCGACTGCGCCTCGACCTCGTGACGCGCCTGCAGCGCCATCTCCGCCTCGAGCTCGTAGTCGATCTTGTGATCGAGCGGGCCCTCGGGGATCACGCCCTTCTGCACGCCGGCGACATAGGCGGTCGACACGTGGACGAGGTGCGGCGTGTTGTGCGCGGTCGCGGCTCGATAGAGGTTTCGCGCGCCGAGCAGGTTGGTCTGGAACCCCTCGTCGATCGGCGGGTCGAAGCTGACGGCGGCGGCCGAGTGGATGACGACATCCATGCCCGCGGGGATCTCGGGCTCGCTCCGGCTGAAATCGCCCTCCAGCACGTCGACCTTCTCGTCGAGCAGGGCCAGGAGCGCGTCGTCGCCGCCCAGGCGTTCGCGCAGGACGTCGAAGGCCGGCTTGCGCGTCAGGTAATGGACCCGGTCGACGGCCGTCGACGACTGCTGGCCGCGCACCAGGACGGTCACGCGGGTGTCCGGGAAGTCGAGCAGGAGCCGCTCCAGGATCACCTGACCCAGGAATCCTGTCACGCCGGTCAAGAAGATGCGCTTGCCGCCCAGCGCCTCGACGATCGAGCCGCGAGTCTCTACCACGCGGCAGATTATGCGTTATCTACCGGCTGGTAGACAAGTCCCGGCGGTGGAGCGACAGGAGGCCCCTCCGCCGAGGGGCCTCCTGCCTTCGATGACTGGGTCGGGTGCGGCCTAGGAGCAGCCGAGCCCGTTGTTGAACTTGTCGAGCGCGCTCTTCAGCGCGATCACCGCGTTGCGTTGGGTCCCGCTCAGCGCGTACTTGCCGGTCGGCGTGTAGCCGATGGCGGTCAGGAAGGCATCGGCCTGACCGACGTACGTCGAGACGCACGTCCCGTCCGCGCCGTTGGCCAGGTTGAGCTTGGTCGCCAGGAGGTGGCCGGCGAGACACCCGACGGCATCCTGGTCCTTCGTGCTGGAGCAGTTCATCCCCACGAAGATCTTCGCCGCCGTGACGATGTCACCGACCGAGTAGGAGCCGAGCGTCTGCGGGAGGTACTGCTTCGCGAACGGCCCGCTCGAACTGCAGCTCGTCCCCGACGGCACCTTGGAGCAGTTCGTCGGATCCGTGTAGGAGCCGGTCGTCCCGCTCTTCGCGAGGTGGTTCTTCCAGTAGCCGGGGGTGAGGGGCGCCGCGAACGTGCGGGTGTTCGTGCCGGTGCACGTGAACGCCACGCCCGAGGCGCCGGGGTAGACCGGCGTGTACGACGTCACGTTCGTCGTACCGGTTCCGATCCGGCAGGCGATCGCGCCGAACGTCCAACCCGGCTCGACGACCTGGGTGTGGCTCGAGTCGTAGACCTTCGCGTCTTCCATCACGGTGTAGGTCTTGTTGTGCTGGAGGAAGAAGTTGTGCGTGCCGTCCTTGAACGTCGCGCACACCGGCGAGGTCGTCGTGCCACCGCCCTGGAGCCAGACATCCGACACGGCGGTGCCGTTCTCCTTCAGCGTGAAGTGGAAGTAGCGGGTGTTCGCCTGGAACCCGTACCCGTTGACGACCGGCGTGATCTTGCAGGCCCTCGCCGAGGCCGGCGTGATGCTATTGGTCGCCGTGTACTTGAACGTCTTGCCGGAGTCCGCCGGGTACGTCACCGTGAAGTTCAGTGGCGCTCCGATCGTCGCCCATCCCGTCGCCGGCGTCTCCTCGGCGATCCGGTACGAGCCTGCCTGGAGGTTGACGTCGAACGTCGCGCAGTTCGGGTACTCGGCTGTGCCGCCGCCCTTGACCGTCACGGTCTTGACGAGGGTGGGCGGAGTGGTCGACGTGTCGAGCAGGTCGAACGTGAAGTCCTCGTTGCTCGGGTCGTAGCCGGTGTTGTCGGTGCTCGTGACCTTGCATGCCTTGGCGTGCGCGGCCGAGATGCTGTTGGTGAACGTCGCCTTGTAGACGGTGCCGGCGTCGGCCGGGAACTGCGGCGTGAAGTCCGCGATCCCGCCGGTCGTCGTCCATCCCGACGGGGCCGTCTCCTCGACGATGTCGTAGGTGACGTTGTCCTTGAGGGCGCTCGAGAACGTGGAACAGTTCGGGTCTGCGGCGGTCCCTCCCCCGAGGGCCTGCACGGTCTCGATGACGCCGCCCGGCACGAGATCGTCGCCGTTGACGTCCTTGGCTCCGTCGTACCGACCGCTCGGGTCGGCGACCATGACGAGGTCGAACGAGAAGAGGTCGAGGCTCGGGTCATAGCCACTGCTGCCAACATCGGTGACCTTGCACGCCTCGGCGTTGGCATCGCTGAACGTGTTGGCGACCTTGACGTTGAGGCCGTCCGTGTCGCCGCCGATGAAGCTGTACGGCAGCTTCGGGTCCTTCGTGAACCCGCCCGTGTCCGTCTCGTCGAGCAGATAGTTGACGCCGGGCGTCAGGTGCTCGAAGTCGCACTGCTGCTCGAGCAGGGTGCTCGCATCGAAGGTCAGCTGACACGTGTCGACGACGCCATCGGGCTGTCCGTTCTCCACGAAGTAGAGCGTGAACTCGATCGTGACGGACTCGCTGTCGTTGAAGACGTCCGGCATGTCCTTGGTGACGGTCAGGAACGTCTCTTCCGGCTCGTTCGGGATCTTGCATCCCGCGTTGAAGATGTCCTCGCCGGACGGCCAGTTCTTCGATGGCCAATAAACGCCGTCAGAGCTGCCGTCCGCCCAGAACGGCGGGATGATGTCCCCCCAGTCGTCGCCGTTACGAGGGTTCGTGTACACGGTGTTCCCGGTGATGTCGAACACCGGGCCGTTGTGCTCGGCGTTGTGGTCGCCCTTACCGTTGTCGTTGCCGGTGTCCCCGTCCACCGAGGCCACATCGACCGTGATGCGGACGTAGGGGTTCGATGGCGCGTTCGTTCGGTGGCAGATCGTCACCTTGTGCGGATCGGGCTGCGTGGCGGTTGCCGACGTGGCGTTGATACTGAGGAACGTCGCGATGACCGCCACAACGCTGCCCCAGGCGAACAGCCTCCGGAACATGCTTCCTCCCTCTCCCGATGGGACGGAGGCCACAGCCCGACGGACGCCTCGTGCAGCAAAGGATGGATGCTTGTCGAGCGGGTTCCCTACTCCAATCGCTGTATATGTCGGTCCGGCCACCGAAGTGGCCGCCTTGCAGCGCAGGGTGTATCGCAGAGCTGCAGCGTAGAGAAGTTGTGAAGGACCGCTACCGCAGGTCGATCGTGCCGTCTACGGAGACGCCCGGCCCGGCGACCCACAAACGGTAGGTCCCAGGCGTGAGGCCGTGGCCGGCGAGGGTGCTGACCTTGGTCGACAGGTCGTATTGATACTGACCGCCGGAGCCGCCGGAGAACCGCATCAGGTCGCCCGCGTCGGCAGCGCTCGAGGAGGCGACGACGGCTTCGCCGCCCCCCACCGGTCCGAGATGGACGCGCAACGTCAGGCTCCCGAGCGACGCGCCGTTGCAGTCGAGAACGCGGAGCTTCACCGGGATGGTGCTGCCGAGCTTGAAGGACGCTCGGCCCGCGAGCGGCGCCAGCAGACCCGTCGTCTGGAGGGTGTGCGAGACCTGGACGAGAGACGGCGCCGACGAGCCACCGTCTTCGTCCGAGGCCACGATCGAGATCGTGAACGACCCCGGCGGGTATGCGTGGGTGAGGCCGCTGACAGGTGACGTCGCGTTGGTTCCCGTCGCGTGCGCCGAGCCGTCGCCCCAGTCGACGTCGTAGCTATACGTGTCGTGTACGCCCGCGGGGTCGGTCCACTCGAAGCCGAGCGAGACGGTGTTGTCGCCGAGGCAGGCGGGACCGGTCGTGCCCGACGCGCTCACGTCGGTGACCGTCGGCGCCACGTTGTTCACATGCACGTTGGTGGAGTACTCGGTGTAGCCGTCGTCCTTGTCGAAGATCCGGCCGGTCACGGTGTGAACGCCGTCGTCGTGGAACGTGCAGTTCGTCGTCGCGGACGGATCGGCCGCGGCGTAGGTGTCGGGTAGGCCGCCGCCGTCACAGCTGAACGCGTAGCGGAACCCCGCGGACGTGTCGTCGACGGAAGGGTCGAACGGGTTCGTGAGCGAGATCGTCGCGGTACCACCCTCGTCGACCGGACCGGAGTTCGAGATGTCGGCGGTCGGCGGCACGTTGAGGGCATGCCACGCGAAGGAGTCGGTGGTGGTGTGCTCGGTGTCGGTCGCGGTGACGTCGACCGTGCCGGACCCTTGATCGGTCGGCGTGTAGCTCCAGTACCAGGAGCCGTCGAGGTTATCGACGGTTCCGCCGGCGCCGTCCGTCTGGTTCACGAAGTCGGTCGTGCCGTCGCCGTCGGCGAAGGTGCCTGCGGCCCCGAGCTCGGACCCTTCCGGACCGGTGACGGGATCGGGATCGGCGTGGCGGTCCACGGCAGGCGGGAAGGCGTTGAAGTCGCACAGGTCGCCGATGCCGTCGCGGTCGGCGTCGGCCTGGTCGGCGTTCGCCTCGGTCGGGCAGTTGTCCTGTTCGTCGGGCACGCCGTCGCGGTCCATGTCAGAGG
>JBJMLQ010000103.1:0-10170 GCA_045805225.1 Actinomycetota bacterium
GATGTCGGACGCCCGGGAGGCGCTGCGGCTGCAACGCCGCCCGGGCGGTCCGGTGGGGTTCTAGCGGGTCAGCCGCCCCAGGGCCGCCACCCGTAGCGTTTCACCATGCGCATCGTCACCATGATGTTGGCTCGGGCGTTGTAGGCCGACCAATCGTTGAACCCGTATTCGCGGGCGCGGGTCGGCCAGTACCGGCACAGGTGCTGGTAGATGCCTTTGGCGCAGCTCCAGCTGTTGTAGGCACGCGGGTGGAAGCGGGACTCGCGGAAGGCGATCGATTCCGCTTTGTCGACGCTCACACCGAAGTGGCGCGCCGCGCAGCGGATCAGTCCCTTCACGTGCCTGGCGTCCCTGCGCCAGTTGATGTCGCAGACCTTGGCGGGGATCTTCGAGAGCCCTCCAGTCGCCGCCATGCTCTGCGAGGCCGGGAACACGGTCATGATCGCGGTCACGATCAGCGTCGCGATGAGCACGCGACGGAGCCGGATCGCTTTCGTCATACGGTTCACCCCCACGGCGGACGGAGCCGGCTGCTGCGTCCAGATGCCTCGACGCGGCGAACGGTTCGCCGTCTCGGGGCCTCTTCCGCGGTCGGTCGCGGGTGATGCATCACCTCCTGGTGCGTTGTCCAACGTGTGACCGAACCGTCCGATCGGAGCCGCCCCGGCCACCCATCACGGCACGCGGACGTGCGCCAGCCACCCTGGGAAGGTGGAAGGCACGCTCGGTGCCGGGAAGGGGGGTCGGACGGGGAGGCGTCCGTCGGAAGGTGCGACCACCCTACCGACGCCCTCTGACATACGGCAATCGAGGTATGACCTCAGGTCACTTCGTCGGGTGCGACCATGGGGGCGTGTCCGGAACTGGTGGTCGTGTGCTGCTGGCGGCGCCTCGGGGGTATTGCGCGGGCGTCGAGCGAGCCGTCGAAGCGGTGGAGCGCGCGCTCGCCAAGCACGGCGCGCCGGTCTACGTCCGCAAGCAGATCGTCCACAACCTGCACGTCGTGCGCGACCTCGAGGGCCAAGGCGCGATCTTCGTCGACGAGGTCGACGAGGTGCCGCCCGGCGCCGTCACCGTGCTCTCGGCGCACGGCTCTCCGCCGCGGGTCTTCGACGAGGCGCGGACGCGCGACCTCGACCTCATCGACGCGACGTGTCCGCTGGTGACGAAGGTCCACGTCGAGGCGCGGCGGTTCGTCGAGTCGGATCGCAGCATCGTGTTGATCGGGCATGCCGGCCACGAAGAGGTCGAGGGCACGAGCGGGCAGGCGCCCGAACGGACCGTCCTGGTCCAAGACCTCGAGGACGCGCGGTCGGTCGAGCTCCCGGACGGCCCGCTCGCGTACCTGACGCAGACGACGCTGTCGGTCGATGAGACGAGCGAGATCGTCCGCGTGCTCCAGTCGCGGTATCCCCACCTCGAGGGGCCGCCTCGGGAGGACATCTGTTACGCGACGCAGAACCGGCAGGATGCGGTGAAGCAGCTGGTGCCACGCGTCGACGTGTTGCTCGTGATCGGCTCGAAGAACTCGTCGAACTCCAACCGTCTCGCCGAGGTCGCTCGCGAGCGCGGGAAGCCGGCGCACCTCGTCGACGACGAGACCGAGGTCGACCCGGCGTGGCTCCACGGCGCGTCGGTCGTGGGCCTCACGAGCGGCGCGAGCGCACCGGAGCACCTCATCGCGCGGATGCTCGAGTGGCTCGCCGCGCGCGGGTTCGACGACGTGGAGCAGGTGTCGGTCGCAAAGGAAGGCGTGCGGTTCAGCCTGCCCGCCGGTGTTCGCCCGGCTCCCGCGTAGCCGCGGTCAGTCGGTCTCGGGCTCGGGCTGTTCGCCGCAGAGCTCGATCAGCTCGTCCTCGCCCTCATCGGGTCCGACCGAGATCAGGCGGTCGCCGGCCAGCAATGTGAAGACGCCGCGCGGGCGGTAGACCCATCGGGCACCGCGCTGGATCGCGAGCACGAACATCCCCGTCTCGGTTTCGAACCGGAGGTCGCGGAGCGTCTTCCCGTCTGCGCGGGACCCCGGCTGCACGATCGTCTCCGCGCCCGTTTCCTCGGTCTCTTCGAGCGCCATCTGCACGACCGGGTGCAGCGGCTCGCCCTGCTCCACGTACCAGGTCATGTCGCGCGCCGCGTCGCAGATCGCCTCCGATGCCGAGCCCAGGCGGATGAGGCCGCGGAGCTCGTCGACGTTGCGGGCCTCCGGGGCCGCGCGGAGCACCCAGCTCTCGAGCTCGTCCTCGAGCTGATCGGAGCGGCCCTCGAGCACGCCCACCTCGACGGCGAGCGCCCGGTTGTTGAACAGGATCGACGAGTACGCCAACCCGACCGCGGCTTCGCTGAGGTCCTTCATCTCGACGAGGATGTCGACCGCGCGGTCGAGCTCCGACAGGGCCGGCGCGTCGCTCTCGGGGATGTCGGGCACCTCCGGCGCGCCCGCCAGCTTCCGCACCAGGTTCACGCCTTCCTCGGGCCCGCGGATCAGCAGGACGTCGCCAGGATCGATCGTGTCGTTCGGGCCGGGGTCGAACTCCCATCGAAGGTCGGATCGGATCGCGATCACCCACATGCCGGTCTCGGTCGGCAGTGAGAGCTCGGCAAGCGTCTGTCCCAACGACGGCGCGTCGTCGCGCACGCGCACCCGCGCGGTCATCTCGTCGGCGTGCCGGAGGTCCGGGCGCAGCGTGTCCGGGATGCCCAGACGTGCGGCGACCACGCGCGCGACGTCGGAGGCGGCGGCGCAGATCCGCTGGATCGCGTCGGCGATCCAGAGCACCCCGGCCATGCCCTCTGCGTCTTCGGGGCTCCGCGCCGCGAGCATCGCCATCGTGCGGAGCCGCCGGAGCAGCTCGCCGGAGCGCCCGTCGAGCCGGATCACCTCGTCGGCGATCTTGTCGTCGTTGAAGAAGACCGCCGCGTAGGCCAGGTCGACCATCAGCTCCGAGGCGTCCTTCAGCTCGACGAGCAGGTCTTTGACGGTATGTGGAGGTTGGTCACCCATGCGGCAGCACCCCCGATGATGTCATGACGAGGAGCACCACCGCCACGCCGGCGAGGTCCATGACGCTGGTGATGATCGGAACGCCCTGGTTGTCGGGGTCCAGGCCGAACCGGTACGTGACCACGGCCAGGTAGTAGCCCACGATGATCGTCACGGGGGTCACCAGGATGCCTGCGAGCAGCACGCCGGTGACCAACGAACCGAGGCTCGGCATGTCCCTCAGATTGGTCGCCTCGCCCAACACCCACGCCAGCACGCCGATCAGCGTGAACGTCGCGACCGACTGCCCGACGACGATCGACGCGTCGACGATCGCGGGCGTCTCGGGGCGTCCGCGAGGCGTGATCACGCCGAGCTGGAGCTTCGAGGAGATCCGCGACGAGAAGATGCCGCCGAGCGCGCCCGCCTGCGACACGAACGGCGGGATCACCGCGAGCAGAGCGGGGACGAGCGAAAGTCGAAGCTCGTTCGCGCGAAGCAGCGTGCCGGCCATCACGTCGAGGATCGGCGTGAGCAGGATCGTCGCCGTCATCTCCAAGATGATCCGCCGCACGAACGGGTCGCGCACCGTGTAGGAGCGCACCGTGAACACGAGCGCCGCGCCGGCCGCGATCGCCGCGGAAACGGCGGCCACGTGCTCGTTGTGGACGAGCAGCGTCGCTAGGAACAGGCAGGGCAGCGTGGTCATGTCGCCGAGGGCGGTGACCATCGGGGTCGACACGGAGTCGAGGTCCCAGCTGAGGCGCGTCGACGCCGCCGACAACGCGATCGTGATCGCCAGGATCAACACCGATCCGAGCGCGCCGCCGAGCACCGAGATCGTCAGCAGGTCCCAGATCGAGATCGACGGCTGCCCCGAGATGGCGCCGGCTGCGCGCGCGAGCACGGCGAGCCACAGCGACGACGAGAACGTCGTGAGGATCGCGACCTCCACGTTGCGTCGAAGCACCCCGCCCGGCCGAAGATCGATCGTGAGCAGACCGGCGGCGCTAGCCGTGCCGAGACGCGCGCCGATCGCGCCGAAGATCGTGCCCTTCATACCGACGGCGGCCGGGATCAGGATCAGCAGACCGGGGAGCGTCGCGAGGGTGCCGGTGAGGTGCGCGAGGGTCAGGCCGGCGACGAATCCCGCCGCCGTGCTGAGGACGAGCGCGACCAGGCCCTGGCGGATCGTCCGGGTCTCGGACCGCCAGTAGCCGATGAGCCGCTTGGTGCGGCGTGCGAGGGCGCGACGAGGCGCCATCGGCACTCCTTCATGCGTCGTCCTCCGTTCGCGAGCCCGTCAACCGGGCGCGGCAGGGCCTCGGGCAGTATGGACGCGCACCCGGTGCAGGGCAACCCCTGCGGGGCGTCAGCCGACCCAGTCCTGGGTGACGGCGAGCCAGAACGCGAGGCCGGCCTCGGGACCGTAGCGGCGGAACCGGCGCACGATCTGGGCGTCGGTCGGTTGGCGACGGGCGCCGGTCACGCGCGCGTACTTCGGACGGGTCCACGAATCGAGGATGAGCTTGGAGTTCCGCCCGATCGTCATCATCACGTGCGCCGCGGCGTACGGCCCGATCCCCGGCAGCGCGAGGAGCTGCCGCTCGACCTCCTCGTCGGGGATCTCGTCCCGAGTGGCGGCGCCGAGGGCCTCGAGGTCGATCGCCCCGGTCGCCTGGAGCTCGGCGAGTTCGATGAACCGCGGCGCGCGGTAGCCGCTGCGAACGACGTCGCGATAGAACCGCTCGTCCTGCGCCGCCATCACATCCGCGGTCGGGAACGCGTTGCGCAGCGCGTCGCGCTCACCGGCCGGCGCGTCGCCGAGGGTCGTGACGAGCGCGTTGACCATCGTCACTGTGAGACCCCATGAGCAGTTGGTGGTGCAGAGCGTCTTCACGACGTCCTCCCACACGGTGGGAGACCGCAGCATGCGGCCCGCGCCCGTCGCGGCCCACGAGAGCTGTGGATCCTCGGCGGCGATCGCGTAGAACGCCGAGAGATCCTGGTCAAGGTGCAGCACGCGCGCAACGGTCGCCGTGATCGCGTCACGAGCCGCTATTGCCGGCGGCGGCCCCGCCACGTCGATCCGAGCGAACCCGCGTCTGCCGGCCGAGATCGTCACGCGCCGGGGCCTGCCGCGAGGAACGCGCACGGTGAGCGACAACGAGCGGCGCTCCTCGTCGATGCTCGTCGGGGCGAGCTCGTGGAAACCGTGCGAGACGAGCGTCCGCCACAGGTCGACGGGCTCGCCGCGCGGACCGCGCAGGCGCACCTCGAGTCGGTTCTCGCTCACGCCTTGGCGCGTTCCCGCTCGCGGTACGCACGGACCTTCGCGCGGTTGCCGCACTCCGCCATCACGCACCACTTGCCCGAGCGGTTCTTCGACCGGTCGTAGAAGACGGAGCGGCACGTCGGGTCGCCGCACTCCTTGAACCGGGACCACGACCCGTCGAGCTCCGCGAGGAACGCGATCGCGATGATCTGCCCGACCGCGCCGCGCACGCCACCCGCCCGCGGGACGAGGCCCTCCGCGCCGAAGCGGGGAGCGAGGCCGACGTCGGCAGCGGCGGCGTCGAGCGTCGCGATCGTCGCCGGATCGGGCTCGGCCCCCATGTTCTCGAAGACGCGTTCCCGAAGCGCCTCGAGGATCTCGGCGGCCCAGTCCAGATCCTCGTCGGACGCCTCCGCGCCCATATCCAGCAGCCCCCGGTCGCGGAGCCACCACTCGATCGTCGCGCGGGTCGGCGGGAGGGAGTCCTCCGTGACCGGGACATGGTCGTGCAGCGACAGGAACGCGCGCACGAGTTCGAGTTCGCCGGGCGCCGGGGGAGTGTTGTCGTACTCGGTGTTGGGCGCGGGTGCCCGCTGCTCCTCCATATCGGTCAGGATACGTCGGGAAACCAGAGAATTCCACTTGACTGGTTACACGCGAACCGGTAATCTCCCTGTAACCGGTTACGACGGGCCTAGCGGTTACGCCGAAGCCGAAGCCCCTGGGGAGGCCCCGTCGGATCCCCGGGAAGCTCGATGGAAGGAGGAGCGGCATGCACCCGATCCTGTCGAAGGAGTTCATCCGGGCGCTCGAGCATGACAACCAGGAGCGCGTGGGGAAGCCGCGCGTTCCCCGCGCCGCCGGCCGCAAGCGCTGGTTCCGGCGCACGCGATGACGCGGCATCGAGCCCTCCGCGACCGGCTCCGGGAGGCGCTGACGTCGCCCGTTCCCGGGGTCGAGGCGGCGCCCGACGCCGCGCAACGCGAGCACGATCGCTGGCTCTTGCACGGCCCTCGCTGGCACTGACCGGCGCTAGCATCCCAGGGTGCTGACCTTCACCGACCGCGCCACCGACGCCTTGTCGACGTTCCATGCGGCGGCCGCCCGATGGGATCCGTCGGCGCGCCTGCGTCTGGTCCCTCACGGCGCCGAGCTGCGTCCCGAGTTCACCGACGCTGCGGTCGACGGCGAGGTTGAAGTGGCCGTTGGGTCGATCACCGTCCTGGTGCCGGCCGGCGTTCGAGGCATGGTCGACGCCGGCGAGCACAACGTCTTGACGGTCTCGGCGGGATAGCGCGAGGAGCCCCGGATGGATACCGAAGCGATCTCTCGCGCGCTCACCGACCGGCTCGAGAACCTCGACACCGAGCTCGGCGAGCTGACGGCGGTTCCACGCGACCCCATGGCCGCCGTGTCGTTCGGCAAGCGGATCGGCGACGGCACGACCGAGGCGATCGATCGGATGACGAAGGTCGGCACCGCGGAGCAGCTCGCCGTGATGCGGACCGACGTGGTCCGAGCGCTCGCCAAGATCGACGACGGAACGTACGGCCTGTGCGACCGCTGTGGCGCGCTGATCCCCGAGGAGCGCCTCGAGGCTCGCCCGTGGTCCGTCCTGTGCGTCTCGTGCGCCGCCCGCCGCGCGTCGTGACGTGATGTGGCGGCGGCTGTCGTACGCGTTCGCGTACCGCACCGGCCGAACGCCGTGGGACACCGGCGTCACGCCGCCGGAGGTCGTCGATCTCATCGAGGGGCCGGACGCGCTTGTGCCCGGTCGCGCCCTTGATCTCGGGTGCGGGAGCGGCACGAACGTCGGGTACCTCGCGGCACACGGGTGGGCGGCGACGGGCGTGGAGGCCGACCGCCGGGCGGTCGACGCGGCCGAGCGGCGTCTGTCGACCGCGAACGGCGCGCAGGTGTTCCGTGGCGACGTCACGCGCCTCGGCGACCTTCCGGTCGACGGGCCGTTCGACCTCGTGCTCGACATCGGTTGTTTCCATTCGATCGCACCCGCACGACGTGACGCGTACGCGAGCGGCGTCGCCGGGCGGACCGCGCCCGGCGCCACGCTGTTCGTGTTCGGCTTCGCACGGCGACCCGGCCTCGTTCCGATCGGCCTGACGGCGCGCGAGATGCGCGATCGTTTCGCGCCGTGGTTCGAGCCCGTCGGTCGGATCGCGGGCACGCAGCCACCGGGCGCCGCCTGGTATCGCTTGCGCCGGGTGGGTTGATCAGCCGACGGGTTCCGTCCGGGTTCGGTACGCGGGCAGCTCCGGGTACACGCGCGCGACGACGAACGCCCCGACGATCGTTGCGAGGCCGCCGGTGATCACGCTGACCGTCGCGCCGAACGCGCCGGCGACGAGCCCGGACTCGATGTCGCCGAGCTTCGGGCCGCCCGTCACGACGACGAAGAACACCGACGACAAACGTCCGCGCAGACGGTCGGGGACGGTCACCTGCAAGATCGTCGAACGGAAGATCGCGCTCACCACGTCGGCGGCGCCGGCGACGGCGAGGCACAGGAGCGCAGGCACGAGATGCGTGCCGGACAACCCGAACCCGGTGATCGCCGCTCCCCAGGCGACGACCGCCCACACGATCGCGTCGCCCTGGCGGTGCAGCCGCGTGACCGAGCCGGAGGCCAGCGTCATCAGGAGCGCGCCGGCCGCGGGCGCCGCGAACAACAATCCGACCACCTCCGGTCCGCGATGAAACTGCTCGACCGCGATCACCGGATAGAGCGCTTGCGGGCTCCCGAAGATCATCGCGACGAGGTCGACCACGAACGTCGACTGAAGCAATCGGTGGTTCCGCAGATACTGCAGACCTTCGGCGACGGCCTTGAGCCCGCGCTCGACGATCTCCTCGCCGAGCGGGATCGGCGCGAGCAGCAGCGCGACGGCGAACGAGAAGACGTACGAGGCGAGGTCGACGCCGTAGGCCCACGCGACCCCCGACACCGCGATCACCACCCCGGCGAGCGCGGGACCCACGATGGAGCCCACCTGCCAGCCTGCCTGGTTCAGCGCCGACGCCGCCGGGATCTCCTCCGCCGACAGCAGCCGGGGGATCGCGGCCTGGCGCGCCGGCCCGTGGATCGCTGCGAGGAACCACGTCCCGAGGTTCGCGGCGTGGAGCAGCCACAGCGGCGGGTGCCCGGACAGCGCCCCGAAGAACAAGATCGCCGCGACGCCGATCGACGCGAGCTGCGTCCAGATCAGTGTCGTGCGTCTGTCGTACCGGTCGATGAAGGCCGATCCGACGAACACGCCGGCGAGGCTTCCCGCGAGCCCGGAGAGCCCGAGCAAGCCGACCGCGGTGGGCGAGCCGGTCAGGGCATAGACCTGGACGTAGAGACCGACGCGAGAGAACTGCGAGCCCATCGCCGAGATGACGGCGCCCGACCACAGGAGTCGGAACTGGCGCGACCGCAGCGGCCGGACGTCGATCGCGAGCCGTCGGAGCCACCGCATCGCGGCAGCCTATCGACGGCGCTGGACCGAACCGGCGTTACGCCACCGCGGTGGCGACCGCGTCCTCGAGCACGTCGAGGCCGTCGGCCAACAGCGCTTCGTCGACGTTGATCGGCGGTAGCAGCCGCACGACGTTGCCATAGGTCCCCGCCGTGATCACGAGCACGCCCTGCGCGAGGGCAGCCGACGTGATGGTCCCCATCCGGGCGGCATCCAGCGGCTCCTTCGTCGCCGGGTCGGCAACCAGCTCGATCGCGCACATCGAGCCACGGCCGCGGACCTCGCCGATCTGCGGGAACCGTTCCTGCATCGCAGCGAACCGTTGCATGATCGTCTCGCCGGTGCGCATCGATCGGTCGAGCAGCTGCTCGCGTTCGATCTTGTCGAGCACGGCGAGCGCGGCGGCCGCTGCGATCGGGTTGCCGCCGTAGGTGCCGCCCAGACCACCGACATGGACGCTGTCCATCAGCTCGGCGCGTCCCGTGATCGCGCTGATCGGCAGGCCGCCGCCGAGCGACTTCGCGCTCAACACGATGTCGGGCTGCACGTCCTCATCGACGATCGCGAACCATCTCCCGGCGCGGCCCATGCCGGACTGGATCTCGTCGGCGATGAAGACGATGCCGTTAGCCGCGCAGTAGTCGGCGATCCCCTTGACGAATCCCGGCGCCGGGACGATGAAGCCGCCTTCGCCTTGGATCGGCTCCATGATCACCGCGGCGATGTTGTCCTCGCCGACGTGCTTGTGCATCTCGTCCAGCGCGTAGGCGAGGGCTTCCTCGGCGCACCGGTCGGGGCCGCTCGGCCACCGGTAGGCGTAGGCGAACGGCAGGCGGTAGATCTCGGGCGCGAACGGGCCCATGCCCTGCTTGTAGGGCATCACCTTGGCGGTCAGCGACATCCCGAGCAGCGTGCGTCCGTGGAACGCGTGATCGAACGCGACGACCGCCGAGCGGCCCGTTGCCTTGCGCGCGATCTTCACCGCGTTCTCCACCGCCTCGGCGCCGGCGTTGGCGAACATCGTCTTGGCGGGCCCGTCGATCGGCGCGAGCGCGTTCAGCCGCTCGGCGAGCTCGATATACGGCTCGTTGGCAGTCACGTGGAAGCAGGTGTGCGTGTCGAGCTCCGCCTGCTTCTGGACGGCCGCCACGACCTCCGGGGCCGAGTGGCCGACGTTCAGCACCGCGATGCCGGTCGCGAAGTCGATTAGGCGGTTGCCGTCGACGTCCTCGATGATGGCGCCGGACGCGCGAGCGGTGACCACCGGGTGGAGGTTCGCGACCCCGGCCGGCACGGCGCCGGCACGCCGTTGGAACCACTCCCTGCTCTTGGGGCCCGGGACCTCGGTGATGAGCTTGCGTTCCTGTGGGATGTCCATGCCGGCCAGTGTGATGCGTTCGGGCGTTGTCCGTCAGGCGCGAGGGTGGCCCGTCGTACGC
>JBJMLQ010000104.1:0-15853 GCA_045805225.1 Actinomycetota bacterium
ATATCGCCGTAGCGCAGCCCATGGCTCGCAGTGACCTTCACCGTCGAGCGCGCCGTTGCGCCCAGCCCGATCCGGTCGGATTCGAGCAGGACCACGTCGGCGCCGCGCGTACGTAAGAGCAAGGCCGCGGTGAGCCCGGCGATACCGCCGCCGAACACCGCAACGTCGGCCGTGCGCGGCGACTCAAGGGTCGGATACGAGGTGCCTCGCGCGGTTGCTATCCACAGCGGTGTCTGAGGATCCATAGGGGTTCGCTACCCATCAGCAGGGTGCGCTACCCGCCTCGTTCTCGGTGCACGCAGCTACCCCGGTTCGCGTAGTCATACCGGGCTGCGAAGTTGGTCCGGGGTGGTCGCCCACAGTTTCGGCCCGCGCGGAACCGATACATGGGGCATGCTCGAGACCGTCTGTGTGACCAACGCTCCTGGCATCACCGAAGGCGCCGCCGTCTCGATCGCGCGCTCGCGGCTCCAGATCCGCGGCCTCGCGCCCGCGGAGGGGATCCGTCCAAGGGTCAAGCGGGTCGGACTGTCGAACGAGGCCGTGACGTTCTGGCAGGTCTCGTTCCTCGTCGAACGCTGATCTGCTCTACGCCAACAGCGCGTCGACCTCGGCCAGCTCTTCCCCCGTCAATCGCCACGTCGACGCCTCGACGTTTCCCTGGATCTGTTCGGGCTTCGTCGCGCCGGTGATCACGGAGGCCACGGGGTCGAGCGACGCGAGCCACCCGATCGCGAGCTCGAGCAACGATCGATCCTTCTGTTGTGCGAACGCGCGGAGCGCGTCCACGCGGTCGAACTCCTCGTCGCTCGGCGTCTCGTTGTAGTTGGCGAGTCGCGTGCCTGCCGCCGGCTTCTCGCCCCGCCGGTACTTGCCGGTCAGCACGCCGCTCGCCAGCGGGAAGTAGGGGATGTACGCCAGCCCGAGCGCCGTCGCGCCCGCGAGCCCGTCGGTCAGATCGGTGGTCTCGATCAGGCTCAACTCGTTCTGGACGCTGACGAACCGTGCGGCCCCGGCTTCGACCGCGTTCGCCGCCTCCGTCAGCTGGTCCGCCGAGAAGTTGGAGCAGCCGATCTCGCGCACCACGCCGTCGCGCACCAGCTCGTCCAGCGTTGCGAGCGTGTCGGCGATCGGCACCGTCGGGTCCGGCTGATGGAGCTGGTAGAGGTCGATGTGGTCGGTCTGGAGCCGCTCGAGGCTGTCGCGGACGGCCTGCCGGATGTATGCCGGGGCCGCGCCGGTCTTGTCGGGGGCGACGTCCATGCCGAACTTGGTCGCCAGCACGATCCGATCACGACGTCCCTGAAGGATCCGCCCGAGGAACGACTCCGACAACGTGCCGCCGTAGATGTCGGCCGTATCGAACAGCGTGACGCCGGCGTCGATCGCCGCGTCGACCACCCGGCGCGTGCCGGCCTCGTCCACGCGCCTGCCGAAGTTGTTGCATCCGAGCCCGAGCACGCTGACCTCGAGCGAGCCGATCTTCCGCGATTCCATCGGGCTCGATGCTAGCGGCGAACGCGTTCAGGCGTGGCTGCGGATCGTGCCTTGGCACGCCGTCGCGCCACGGCCCTCAACGGCGTCGAGCCACCCCTGCAGGTAGGGGTCGAGGATCGATGCGAGCACGCCTTGCTTCCCGACATCCGGATGGATCCCGTCGCTCGACAGCGCGTCGAGCGGCACCAGGCGGTCCCAGTCGAGGACGGCGCCGTTGGGCAGCGGCCCCATCGCGTCCCAGATCGCTGCGTTGACGGCGGGGATCTGCGGCTCGGGACCGTGGGCGGTGAGCCACACGAGCAGACGGGCGCCACCCTCGGCCGAGATGATCCGTTGCGCGTTGGCGGCGGTGGACGACGCGTCGGCGTCGTTCACGCCGATCTCGATCACGACGACGTCGGCCGCCGGCGACGGCAGCGACTCGGCGACGCCCGCGGCGCCGTCCGAACCGCGGCCGATCAACGCATCGATCGTCACGGTCCAATCCGGAAGACCCGCGACCACCTCGGTCTGCCCACCGTCCAGGATCGAGTCGCCGATCATCTGGACGGTCGGAGGGGTCGACAGCTTCGATCTGACCGGCAACGCGAGCCACCGCTCGGTGACGCCGTCCGAGCGCATCCACAAGAAGGTCGGATCGGCCGCGTCGAGGAACACCTCGCCGAACGGGGTCACGCCCTCGGACAGCGCGCCGGCCGGCGGCGCCGGCACCTTCACGGCGTACGACCCGCCGAGGAACCTGCGCGGGCCCTGTCCGATGTCCACCTCAGCGACCGCAGGCATCGCGGGGTCGCACCGGTAGATCATCTCCTTGCTGATCGGCCAGCACGACCCGTCGGCGCGGTGCACCACGGCGACGCTGATCGGCGCCGGCGGATCAGGCGTGAAGCACGGGTCGCGTTGGGCGGCCACCGCCGACGGGCCGGGTGTCAGGCTCGGCGCCCCTTGATCGTTCGTGGGGGCGTAGTGATCGCACGCGGCCAGGAACGCCAGCGCAAGGACCAGCATCGGGAGGCGAGAACGTCGGGCGTTCATGAGACCCGCGCATCCTAGTCGGGAGCCGCCGTTAGAACTCCGGGTCGGGCGCGCCGGCCTCGTTCGAGGCCGTGTTCTGGCACGCGTTGCCCGCGAGGTCCGTCGCGGCGTTCGACGGTGTCCACTTCGTGTTGCTCGTCACCACCGCGAGTGTGCTCGGTGCGCTCGGGGTGCCGAGCACGATGGTGAAGGCGTTCCCCGAGACCGTCATCGTGGAGTTGGTGAACGTCAGCGACGTCGTCGTGTATCCGGTCGAGCCGAGCCGCACGGTGCCGAGGTCGAGCTGGGTCGTGTTGGTCGCGTCCCACACCTGCACCCGGTCGCCGCCGCCACCGTTGGCGTTCAGTAGGCGGACCGTGACTGACGTGGATGCGGTCCCGTCCCATCCGGCGAGGATCGTCGAGGGGTCCATCGGCTCGGAGTAGGTGAACGTGATGCCGTCGCCCGTTTCGGCCTTGCCGACGGTGCCGCCGGCCTTGTTCGTGGTGCTCAGCGAGCTCGCGCTGGGCTTGGAGTTGTCGACGGTCACGGAGAAGCCGCCCGTTGTGGCCGTGTGGGCGTTCGAGTCGGTCGCCGTGATGGAGAAGGTCTTCGCGCCGTTGGTCAGGCCGCCGCCCGCGGTGAGCACCGCGCTCCGGTAGTTGTACGCGACGCCCTGCAGCGTCCAACTGCCGGCGGTCAACGCGGCCGCCGTCGTCCCCGCCGTGATGTTCGTGACGTTCGTCGTGGCCGACGAGATCGCGCTCCCTGCGTCGGTGATCGACGCGTAGACACGGTACGTTCCGCCCGGGCGGATCGCCCCCACGCTTCCGCCGGCCGACTTCTGGATCACGGCGGCGCCGATGACCGGCGGCAGCGCGTCGACCGTGAAGGTTGCGCTCGCGGTCGAGGCACCGCCCGAGCCGACGGCGTACAGGGTGTGTGTGCCGTCCGCCGTGCCGTTCGGGATGGTGATCGACGCCGATGCGGACCCACTTGCAGGAACCGGACTCGGCGTGATCGATCCGGTCAGCACGGTGCCCGTCGAGGCGTTGTCGAGGCGCCAGGTGACGGTGTTGCCCGTGACGAACGACGCGATGGTGCCGCTGAGCGTTCCGGGAAGACTCGTCAGCGTCGTCGAGCCCGTCAGCGTGAGGGACGGCGACGCGACGGTGGCGGTGAGGCTCTGCGGGCTCTCGGTTCCGGTCCAGTTGTGGTGGACCGGTGTGACGGTGTACCACCACGTGCCGGGCGCGATGGCGGCCTCCGTGCACGTGAGTGTCGTGACGAGCCCCGCGCAGCCCGCGCCGACCGCTGCCTGCGTGCCGGTCGTCGCGTCGTAGCGGCGCACCGTGTAGCCCTGGACGCTCGTCCCGTCCGTGAACTTCGCGGGGGTCCACGAGACGGCTGCGTTGCGGCCCGTGATCGTCACGCTGGGGCGGGCTCCGGTCGGTGCGAGGTCGGCCTTCGCGTATGCGCGGCCGTTGCCCGTGGCCGTCCACGTTGCGAACGCGACCCCGGGGATCGCAACGATCGCGACGACGGTTGCGACGAGGACGCGCCAACGACTCATAGACGCACCGATCGCGCGTGGTAGTGGATCGTCCATCGCGCGCCTTGGCATCGGTCGGGCGCCTGTGCGCGCAGCCGGATCCGCAATCCGAAGGTGCGCGTCGTTCCCGCGGCCACCTTACGGAACCCCTTCCAGGAGCGGATGTGGATGACCTGCGCGGGACACCGACCGCCACGACCGCGTCCCGGGCGCACGACCGCACGAAGCTGGTACACGCCCACGCCGGCGCTGAGCGGGTTGTGCACATGCACGCGCAGGATCTTCGGCCGGCCGGGCATCAGGTGTCGGACGTGGCCGTGGATGGCGAGATGCCGCTTCGCGGGCTCGCCGGTGATCGACCCGTGTTGCCCGACGTTGCCCGCCAGGGCGATCGCGGACACGGCGAGGACACCCGCGATGACCGGGGCGATCACGGTGCTGCGAACGGGTCGGGCCACGGGTCCACCGCCTCCACGGATACGCCGGGGGCGGGGCTCACGCCCCGCCCCCGGCGCCAACGCTCCGAAGAGCGATCCGTTACGAGTTGACGCCCGTCAGGGTGACCGGGATCGAGAAGACCAGGCCCTGGCAGGAGTTGTCGGCGCTGCCGCCGAGGCTCATGTGCACAGCGCCCGGGTACGTCAACACAAGCGAGTCGCCGCCGGCAGGGACCGGGATCGACTGACCGGTGATGGCCGTCGGCATCGTCACGGTGTTCGCCGCGGTGCATGCCGCGACGCCGGAGGTGCCTGGTCCGGTCGCGGTGATGCTGTTGACCGTCACGGCGTACGTGTTCGGGTTATGGATCTGGATCGTGAGCGTGCCGTCGCCGCCGGGATACAGGTCGTTCGTGGTCGACGCGCTGACGTCGACCGTCGTGAGCGGGCTGGCGGTCGCGGCCTTGGCGTAGCCGTTGCCGGTGCCGCCGGCCGTCCACCACGCGAACGCGACGCTGCCGGCGAGCAAGATGCCCAGGAACAGCGACGTGATGATCGCGCGCTTCGAAAGCGTGCGGAACGTCATCGATACCTCCTCAGTCCGGGAACCACTCCGTCCGAGCAGATATCGGGCCGGTCTCGAAGGGGCCGCATACCCCAGACGGGGGAGTTTGGTCGGGGGACACGCGCTACGCGTCGAGCGGCGTGACCTGGTCCCCGACGGCGACCCGTCCGGGCTCGTCGACGATTGCGTAGACGCCGAACGGCACCTGCCGCGTCGGCATCAGCGGGCGGAACGACGCGATCTGCTTGAGCGTGTTCCAGTCGCGCAGGCCGGTCTTCGGGTCTTGCGCGGTGACGGCACAGCGGGGGATCTGCCCGTGGATCCGAACCACGGCGGCTCCGACGCGGACGCGCCGCCCGTCCCAGGTCTCCTCCTCGAAGGGCTCGGCGCCGTCGAGCTCCAGGTTGATCCGGAACCGGAGAGGATCGAGGTCGCCCTGATAGCCGCCTCGACGCCCGAGTTCCTGCACCGACGCGGCGGACACCATCGTGAGCGGCATCTCGTCAGGGCCGTCGCCGTCGCGCTCGGTGCGGAACAGGCGCACGGTCTCGCCGACGTAGTCCGAGAAGGCCTCGGAGATCTCGCCGGCGACGGGCCGCCCGAGGACGGCCCGGCCGTTGAAGTCGGTCGCTTCGGGCTCGCCGAGAGCGGTCGTCTGCGCGACGACGACGCGGCCATCGGGGAAGCGGCATCGCAGCGCGCCATCCTCGACCTCGCTTGCCACCCGCACCAGCGGACCGTGAGACAAGCTGCTGTACAAGCGGCCCCGTTCGTCGGAGAGATAGAACCGGCGACTGCCCGCGATACCGATCGGCACCAGGTCGACGGACGAAGGATGCTGCAGCGCAGTGCCCTTGATGGGTGTGACGTTGATCCGTCCGAGGGTGGCCACGATCGCAGGATATATCCGGAAGTCGGATCGACCGGACGACCGCGCTCGGCATATGATCGTCGATGCGCTTACGCCGCAGCGTACCCACGCGGGTGGAGTCGCCGAATAAGGGGGGTCCCGAGATGGCGTCACGAGGCTATGACCGAGACGGCGCGCAGCACGACGCCGTCGTGTCGAACCTGATGGACCTGCAGGCCAGGCTCCGCGGCGATCCAGCCTCGCTCGTCCTGCCGCGCGACGGCCGGCGCGACGACGCGGCGACGGTGCGTCATGGCGATCTGAGCGTCACCGAGGGTGGGAGCGAAGCGGAGCGCCGGATCGAAGCCCTCAAGCGGCGCTTGGAGTACCTCGAGCTCGAGATCGACGCGTACGAGCACGTGGCCGCCGAGGCGGTCGACGTCCCGTCGCCCGAGCCGATCAAGACCGACGTCGGCGAGCTGCAGCAGGTCGTCGAGGAGCGGCTCGCCACACCCGATGAGGCCGCCGCCGGCGAAGGGCCGACGACGCCGTAGCCGCAGGTCGTGCCACGGGTGCGTGGTACGGTCGCCGCATGTCCCTCGCGTTGCACGACGACGTCTCGTGGCTTGCGTTCCTGCTCGGGACGTGGCGCGGCGAAGGGACCGGCGCATACCCGACGATCGAGCCGTTCACGTACCGGGAGACCGTCACGTTCGACCACGCCGGCGACGCGTGGTTGTCCTACATCCAGGAGAGCTGGACGCCCGACGGCGAGCCGCTGCACTTCGAACGCGGGTTCCTCCGCCCGGGCAACGCCGACGGTGACCTCGAGTTCGTCCTCGCGCACCCGATCGGCGTGACGGAGGTTGCGCACGGGCGGTTCGACGGCGACGCGCTTCGACTGACCGCACAGGGCGACGCGATCGCGCGTGCCGCGACCGGATCCGACGTCCGCGGGCTCGAGCGCCGCTACGCGGTGAACGGCGACACGCTGACCTACGAGCTCGATATGGCCACCGGAACCACACCCCTGACGCTCCATCTAACCGGCAACCTGCGGAGACAGATGTGAGCCGCGCCGGGTTCGCCTTCACCCGGCTGTGGCTGGCCGCGTGCGTGATCGGCCTGGCCGCCGGAGCGGGGCTCGTGCTCACCGATCACACCCAGGCCGGGCACGCGATGTGGGCGTTGACCACCATCATCGGTGGCATCCCGGTGACGATCGATGTGGTCCGCTCGATCGCTCGCCGCGAGGCCGGGGTGGACCTGATCGCGATCATCGCGATCATCGGGTGCCTGGCGCTGCACGAGTACGCGGCCGGCGCGGTGATCGCCGTCATGCTTGCGAGCGGACAGGCGCTCGAGGACTACGCGGACCGGCGCGCGCACCGGGAGCTTTCCGACCTGCTCGCTCGAGCGCCGCGGCAGGTCCATCGGTACGAGAACGGCGGCCTCGAGACGCGAGACGTCGATGAGGTCGTTCTGGGCGATCGGCTCTTCGTGAAATCGGGCGAGGTCGTGCCCGTCGACGGCGTGCTCGAGGACGATGTGGTGCTCGACGAGTCGGCCCTGTCGGGAGAGTCCCGTCCGGTCGAGCGGCCGCGCGGCGATCTCGTGCGTTCGGGCGCGCTCAACGCCGGGCGGGCGTTCGACCTGCACGCGAGCGCGACGGCCGCGGACAGCACGTACGCCGGCATCGTGCGGTTGGTGCAGGCCGCCGAGTCGGAGCGGGCGCCCGCGGTGCGCCTCGCCGACCGCTACGCCCTGTGGTTCATCCCGATCACGCTGCTGATCGCCGGCGGCGCGTGGGCGATCTCGGGTGAGGCGGTGCGCGGGCTCTCGGTGTTGGTCGTCGCAACCCCATGCCCGTTGATCCTCGCGGTGCCGATCGCGATCGTCGCCGGTATCTCGCGCGCGGCCAAGCGAGGGATCATCGTCAAGGGCGGGGGCGTGCTCGAGACGCTCGCGCGCTCGTCCATCCTGCTGTTCGACAAGACCGGCACGCTGACGTCGGGAGTCCCGCGCGTCGCCGACGTCGAGTCGTTCGGCGAGGTCGACCCTGAAGAGGTCCTCAGGCTGGCCGCGTCCATCGACCAGGTCTCACCGCACGTCCTGGCCAGCGCGATCGTCCGCGCGGCGCGGGAGCGCGGCGGCGACCTGACCTTCCCCGATGCGGTCGACGAGACCCACGGGTCCGGCATCGCGGGACACGTCGAGGGCCGCCGGGTCATCCTCGGCAAGGCGTCGTACGTCACGGGAGGCGCGCCGCTGCCGATGCGCGCGCGCGACATCCGCCGGCGCACGATGCTCGACGGGTCGTCCTGCGTGTTCGTCGGTGTCGACGGCGAGGTGGTCGGCGCGCTCGTCATCGACGATCCGATCCGGCCCGATACGCCCCGGGTGATCCGGTCGCTCCGGCGCGCGGGGATCAAGCGGGTCGTGATGGTCACCGGCGACCATCCCGATGTCGCGGAGTCGGTCGGCGCGGCGCTCGGCGTGGACCGGATCTTGTCGGAGCGCGACCCGGCCGAGAAGGTCGATTCCGTCGAGGCCGAGCGCGCTGACGGCGTCGTGATGATGGTCGGCGACGGGCTGAACGACGCCCCGGCCCTGGCCGCGGCCGACGTGGGTGTGGCGATGGGGGCGCGGGGCGCGACGGCTTCGTCGGAGGCCGCCGACGTCGTTCTGACGGTCGACCGCCTCGACCGGCTCGTCGATGCGATGACGATCGCGCAACGCTCGCGCACGATCGCGATCCAGAGCGTGCTCCTCGGCATGGGGCTCGCGTTCTTCCTCATGGGCCTCGGCGCGTTCGGGTTCTTCACGCCGGCAGTCGGAGCGTTGTTCCAGGAGGTGGTCGACGTTGCGTCGATCCTCAATGCGCTCCGCGCGCTCGGGTCGGGCTCCAAGGGGCAGGGCGGCGGCCCGGGCACCGACGTCGCCGAACGGTTCCGGCGCGAGCACGTCGAGTTCGCGCCCGAGGTCCAACGGATCCGCACGGTCGCCGACCGGCTCGACACGTACGAGCCCGCCGAGCTCCGCGCCGAGCTGGAAGCGGTCCGCGCGTTCCTGTGCGACCGGCTCCCGCAACACGAGGAGCAAGAGGAGGCCGCCGTCTACCCGGTCGTTGCGAAGCTGATGGGCGGCGAGGACCCGATGTCGAGCATGCAGCGTGCGCACGTCGAGATCGAGCACCTGATCCGGGTGTACCGCCAACTGGTCGACGACCTGCCTGCGACCGGCCCGGACCGCGACGATCTCGTCGATCTTCGCCGCGTGCTCTACGGCCTGCACGCGATCCTGCGCCTGCATTTCGCGCAGGAAGAGGAGGCCTACGCGTGGTTGTCGGCCGAGGAGCCCGTCTCCGTCGGCTGATCCTCCCGCTCGAGCGCCGTCAGGTCGATCCTGCGTTCGACGGGCTCCGACGCGATCGTCACGTGGAACGACGCTCCGCCGCCCGGACGGTCCTGCACCCATGCGCGGCCGTCGTGCATCTCCGCGAACCGGGCGACGAGCGCCAGGCCGACGCCCGAGCCGGTCGCCGACGCCGAGCCCTGCCGGAACGGCTCGAAGATGCGTTCCTTGTCGATGTCGGGCACGCCGGGGCCATCGTCTTCGACCACGAGCTCGACGCCGTCGTCCCACGGCTCGATGCGGACCCAGATCCTGGCGGTGGCGGGGGTGTGCTTGGCCGTGTTGCCGAGGAGGTTCTCGACGATGCGTTCGAGCATGCCTGCATCGGCGCGAACGTTCGCCGGCACGATCTCGAGCGAGAGGGTGCGGTCGGACACCAGCTCGTTGGACGCGACGATCTCGCGGAGCAGCGCGCCGACGTCGACCGCGGTGTAGTTCGGCTCGGCGACGCCACGCGCGAGCCGCTCGAAGTCGAGGAAGTCGCCGACCATGCGGTCCAGTCGTCTGGCGTTCTGCGCGATCCGGTGCGCGAGGTCACGCGACTCGCGCGGCTCGAGCGTCAGGTCCTCGCGCTCGAGCGTCACCGCGAGGCCGAGGATCGCCGCGAGCGGGGTGCGCAGGTCGTGCGAGACGGCGTGCAGGAACGTCGTCTTGACCTCGTCCTCGGTTCGGAGGCGTTCGGCCTCGACGCGCTCGAGCTCGAGCGCGCGCTCGAGCTCGAGAGTCCGCCGCTGGTCGGTCATGTCCAGCAGCAGCCCTTGCCAGTAGATGAGGTTGCCGGCGTCGTCGTAGACGGGCCGGGACTGGTCGTGGATCCAGACCTCGCGGCCGTCCTTCGCGATCATTCGGTAGCTCGACGCGTACGGATCGGTGCCTGCGGGCGTCGGGCGCTCCCGGTCTTGGGGGTGCACGATCCGACGCCACAGATCCGGATCCGCGTACCACTCGTCCGGCGTGTAGCCGAGGATCGGCTCGGTCTGGGGGCTGATGTAGACGGTGCCGTGACGGTCGACCGGGTCGATGTACGCGATCGCGGGGAGTTGCTCGACCAGCGCCCGATACCGCGCCTCCGCTTCGGCCAAGCCCGCCTCCGCCTCGCGCCGCGCCGTGATGTCCATCATCACGCCCTGCCAGAACGCCGGCTCGCCGAGCTGGTCTCGGACCAGGGTCGCCTCGTCGCGGAACCACACGACGCGCCCGTCGCGCGCGATCATCCGGTACTCGATCACGAACGGTTCCCCGGTCAGCTCGGTCCGGCGGTTCTCCTCGTCGACGGACGCCTGGTCGTCGGGGTGGATCGCGCGCATCCAGACGCCGGAATCGGCGATCCACTCGGCGGGTGTGATCCCGAGCAGGGACTCGACCCGGGAGTTGATGTAGACGACCTCGAGCGCGTCGCCTCGGACGGCCTCGCGGTAGACGATCGCCGGGATCTGCTCGACGAGCGCGCGGTACGGGTCCTCGGGCTCGGGGAGCGGGGCGCCCATCCCGTGCTGGTCGGTCACGTCGAACATCACGCCCTGCCAGTAGCGCGGGATCCCGGCAGCGTCCCGCACCACGACGGCCTCATCGCGGAACCACTTGATGGAGCCGTCGCGCGCGAACATCCGGTACTCGGCCACGAACGGGCCGCCCGTGCGCTCCACCTCCTCGTAGATCGCGCGGACGCGGTCGCGGTCCTCGGGATGGAACTGGCGTGACCAGGCGACCGGGTCGGCGAGCCATTCCTCCTGGGTGAAGCCGAGCAGGTCCTCGACCTGCGGGCTGACGTAGCGCATCGCGCCGGCCTCGTCGACCGTCGGCATGTCCTCTATGTAGACGATGGCCGGCAGGTGCTCGACGACGCTTCGGAACGGGTCCTCGTCCGGTGCCTCGTCCGCGGGCGCGGGCGGCGCCCCGATCATCAAGCCTTCGATCGATCCGACGGACGCGTCGGCGTCGATCGTCGCGTGGCCGATGTCGCGGATCGTGCGCCACGAGCCGTCGGCCGCGCGCAGGCGATACATGACGTCGAAGGATCCGCCCGCGGTTTCCAGACGCGACCACAGGTCCTCCATGTGGGCGCGATCCTCCGGATGCAGCCGATGAACGCGGAAGTCCGGGTCGTTCAGCCAGTCCTCGGGCTCATATCCGAGCAGCCGACGGATGGCATCGGAGACGAACGTGCATGCGCCTGTGGCAGCGTCGAGCACCCAGACGATCCCGTCCAGGTCGCGCAGCAGTCGCTGCAGGTCCGGTTCCGAGCCCGGTGGATGTGGCGGATGCGGCATGAGGCGTCCTCGGCGAGTCTCGCAGCACTTCAGGGGCGAGCGCCAGCCGCGCAGGGTGCGGCCGGTGTCAGTCCGCCGCCGCCGACCCGTCGGCGCGTGGATCCGAGCCCGCGAGGAGCCGACCGCCCGCTCGCCGGATCATGTGCGCGTGCCCGAAGGAGTCCGCCTCCGTCACGCCGAAGTCTCCCGACGCACGAAGCGAACGGCGAGCCGGCTCTGGGACGCCCTCCTCGATGCCGACGGTCGCCGTGTCGTCGCCGTCCTCGGCGCCGAGCACGACCCACCGCGGCGCGGCGACCGCGTCGGCCGGGTGTGCGCCGCCCACGAACGTCTTCGTGATCGTGTGCAGGTTGATCTGCGGTTGGTGGTAGCCGCCCATCGTGCCGGGCACGCCGGCGAGCCCGTCGGCGTCGTGCACCAGCACGGGCATCAGCGTGTGGAACGGGCGCACACCCGGCGCGAACCGGTTCGGGTGGCCCTCGGCGAGGGTGAAGCATGCGCCGCGGTTCTGCGCCACGATCCCCGTGCTCGGTTCGCAGATCCCGGAGCCAAAGCCCCAGAACAGGCTCTGGATCAATGAGACGGCGTTACCCTGCGCGTCGGCCGTGACCAGCGCGATCGTGTCGCCGTCGGCGTGTGCGTGCGCCGCCGCGTCCGCGGCATCGCCGGCGAGGCCGGCGAGGTGCCCGTCCTCCAGGAGGGCCGACGGGTGCACGAGCATCCGATCGGCGTCGGCGAGGTGCCGGTCTCGGTCCGCGTTGACGACCTCGATGACGTGCGCGATCCGAGCCGCCTGCGGTCCGTCGAGATCGGGGTCGATCTCGAGCCGATCGAGCAACGCCAGCATCTGGAGCAGCGCGAAGCCCTGCGAGTTCGGCGGCACGACGGATACATGCAGATCCTGGAACGGCGACCGAAGGGCCGCGAGGATGGTCGCGCGGTGGGCGGCGAGATCGTCGATCGTGATCGGGGACCCCGCCGCGCGCAGCCCGGCGACGTACGCATCACCGACCGCGCCGCCGTACAGGACCTCGGGACCGCCGCTCGCGATCGCCTCGAGCGTGCGCGCGAGCGCGGGCTGACGGACGACGTCGCCGATCGCGGCCGGGTCGCCGCCGACGAAGTAGATCGACGCGAGGCCGGGATCGGACGCGAACAGCTCCGCGTCTTCCGCGAGCTCGCCTTCCAGCGAGCGGCTGACCGGCACGCCGTCGGCCGCGAGCCGGGTGGCCGCGCCGAACGCGTCGGCCCACGGCAGCACGGCGCCGGTCCGGTGGAGCGCGCTCCACCCGGCGACGGCGCCCGGGACTGTGATCGGAACGGGGCCGCGGATCGGCACCTCGCGAAGCCCGTCGAGCGCCGACGGATCGGCGGCGACGGGGGACCGGCCGCTCGAGTTGATGGCGAGCACCTCGCCGTCGGCCCGCTGCACGAGCGCGAACAGGTCGCCGCCCACGCCGCACATATGCGGGTACGCGACGGCCAGGGTCGCCGCGGCGTGCAGCGCGGCGTCCATCGCGGTGCCGCCTCGCTCGAACGCCTCGGCGCCCGCGTCGGTCGCCGCGGTGTGCGGCGTGGCGATCGCCCAGCTCGTGCCGTCGGCTCGCAACCCCATCGGCGTCAGTCTCGCATCTCGGCGCAGGTCCGGCCGTCGCTAGGATGCCGCCCATGATCCGGCGGATCGCGGTCGTCGTCGTCGTGCTGATCGGTTCGTCGTGGCCGGCGGTCGCGTCGGCGCAGGCGCGATCGCACGGACCGGCACGCGATCAGGTGGTCCTGTCGGGCGATGTCACCGTCGCTCGGGGCACCGTCGTTCATCAGGTGGTGGTCTTCTCGGGAAGCGCGACGATCGAGGGCGTCGTGGAAGGCGACGTCATCGTGCTCCGCGGCCCGATCATCGTGGCGGGACAGGTGGGCGGCGACGTGCTCGCGCTACACGGTCCGATCCACCTCTCGCGCACCGCCCAGGTCGGTGGCGACGTGCGGGCCGGCGGCGCCCTTGTCTCGGCGCAAGGCGCGCGGGTCGGTGGCCACATCGATCACGACGTGGGGTTCACGCTCTCGGGACCGGTCGGCGTGCTCGGCGCGCTGTTGGTGAGCGTGGCGATGGGCGTCTCGATCCTCGTGGGTGGGCTGCTCATCCTTCTCCTCGCCCCCCGGGGTGCCGACCGGGCGGCCGACGCCGCCCGCTCCGCACCCCTGCCCGCCGCCGGCTGGGGACTGCTGGCGGCGATCGTCGTGCCGATCGCCGCGCTCGCTCTGGCGGCGACGATCCTCGGGCTGCCGCTCGCCCTCGCGGTGCTGCTCGGCCTGGGCCTCCTGTGGTTCGTCGGGATCTGCGTGGCGACGTTCGTGATCGGCCGGCTGCTGGTGCGAGCGCCGAGGTCACGCGTCGGCGCCCTCTTCGCCGGTTGGGGCGTCGCCGCGGCGGTCGGGCTCGTGCCGTTCCTCAACGTCGTGTGGTGGACGCTCGGCGCGGCGTTCGGGATCGGGGCGGTGCTCGTTGCCACATGGCGGGTTCGTTCCGGCCGTGAGCCGCCGCAGCGTGTGGACCGAGGTGGGCGCCACCGCGCGGATCGCCGGGCTCCCGGCGCGCCGGTCGACGTGCCGGACGTCGTCGGTGCGGAGCGAGCAGCGGGCGCGCCGGCCGAGGCCGCGGATGCGCGGGCCGCCGAGGAGTGACCGTGCCGACGTTGCTGTTCCTCGGCTCGGGCGAGTTCGAGCCGTGGAGCACCGAGGTGGAGACGGCCGCGCTCGCACGTGCGGCGGGCGACGGAAGCGTCGCGATCCTGCCGACCGCGAGCGCCGCCGAGGGCGACCACGTCTTCGAGCGGTGGGGACAGATGGGGCTCGACCACTATCGGGATGACGGCGTGCGGGCCGCGCTCGTGCCGGTCAAGACCCGCGAGGATGCGCACCGCGACGACCTCGTCGCGAGGGTCGAGGCCGCCTCGATGATCTACTTCTCCGGCGGGAAGCCGTCGCGTCTGGCCGACGTCCTGCGCGACTCCCCGTTGTTCGCCGCGATCCGTCGCGCGCTCGACCGCGGCGCGGTCTATGCCGGGTGTAGCGCCGGTGCCATGGTCGCGAGTCGGGTCCGCGACGCCGACGGACGCCGCGGGACCTCGTGGCTCTTCGGCCTTGGCCTCGTGCCGAACGTGTCGTTCGGCGTGCACTGGGACCGCGCGGCGCGCATCCCAGGGGCGCAGTGGTGGATGACCTCGCGCCTGCCCGACGACACGTGGTTCGTCGGCATCGACGAGCGAACGGCGATCCTCGGCGACGGTTCGACCTGGCGCGTGCACGGACTCGGGGGCGTCACGGTGCGTGGGCTCGGCCACGACGCGAAGCACCGCGCGGGCGACACGTTCCAGACGCCGACGATCTAGCCGTCACGCGAGGAGGTACCGGCGGGACAGCGGGACGACCGAGGTCGGCTCGCACGCGAGCACCCGACCGTCGAGCGTCACGGTGCCGTCGGTGGCCGACACCTCGAGGCCGGACGGCGCGGCGCCATCGGCGACCAGGTCCGCCCGGGTCAAGCCCCGCGTGCCGCGCACCGCGACCACGCGGCGACCGGTGCGCGCCGCGAAGCCCGCGTCGATCGCCGCCTGCGACACGAACGTGGTCGATAGGCGTGCCGGCGCGTCACCGGTCCCGCCCCAGTCGGCGCCGTAGCGTGTGGGCTCCGCGCCGTGCACGCTCGCGTTCCCTTCGCCGATCGCGCTCCACGCGACGACACCGCTCTTCAGCACCATCAACGGCTTGACGCCGAAACGGGTGGGTTCCCACAGAACGACGTCCGCCATCCTGCCGGGGGCGAGGGAACCGACCTCGTCCGCGATCCCGTGCACGATCGCCGGCTCGGTCGTGCACTTCGCGAGGTAGCGCAACACGCGTTCGTTGTCGTCGGGCTCGCCGTCGTCGGTGGCGACCGCCGGTCGAGATCGCCGCACCGGCTCCGGCTGTCCGAAGGACTCGTCGCCGGCCCAGGCCTTCATCACGTGCGCGAGCTGGATCGTTCGCCGAAGGGTCTCGCCGATCCTGCCCATGCCCTGCGAGTCCGAGTTCACGATCTGGATGGCTCCGAGCTCGTGCAGCGGCCCCTCGGCCGCCATCGTCGCGGGGTGGACCAGCTCGCGCGCCGCCGCGATGTCGTCCGGAAGCAACGGGTTCCCCTCGTGGACGATCAGCTTCATGTCGAGCTGCTCGCTCGCGGTGGACGGCCCATAGGGGAGCGTCGGCGTCGTCGAC
>JBJMLQ010000105.1:0-3021 GCA_045805225.1 Actinomycetota bacterium
AGACTCGACGGCGAAGGAGATCCCCTCGGGGGCCTTCACCGGCACCGGGTGGCTGAAGCCCAGGGCGAACTCGAGGTCCGAGCCGCGCGCCTGGACGCGGTAACCGACACCGACGATCTCGAGAGTCTTGGTGTAGCCATCGGTGACGCCGGTGATCATGTTGGCGATGAGCGTCCGCGACAGCCCGTGCAGGGCGCGGTTCTGGCGCTCGTCGTTGGGACGCTGCACGCGCAGGGTGCCGTCCTCGTCGCGCTCGACCGTGATGGGCGCCGCGACCGTGTGGCGGAGCGTTCCCTTGGGGCCCGTGACGCTGACCGTCTGACCGTCGATGGCGACGTCCACGCCGCTGGGCACGGCGATCGGGAGTCGTCCGATCCGTGACATCTTCGTTCGCTCCCTTACCAGACGTAGGCGAGGACTTCCCCACCCACGCCCTTCTTGTTCGCCTGCTTGTCGGTCAGCAGCCCGGTCGAGGTCGAGATGATCGCCACGCCGAGACCCCCGAGCACCTTGGGCAGTGCGGTGGACTTGGCGTAGACCCGCAGACCGGGCTTGGACACCCGCCGGACACCGGCGATGCTGCGCTCACGGTTGGGGCCGTACTTCAGGTCGATCACCAGCTGCTTGAAGGTGGTGCCGTCCTTCTCGACGTCGTTGACGGTCCAGCCGGCGATGTAGCCCTCCTGCTGGAGGATCTCGGCGATCTTCGTCTTCAACTTCGACGACGGCATGATCGCCGCGTCGTGATACGCCTGGTTGGCGTTGCGCAGACGCGTCAGCATGTCCGCGATCGGGTCGGTCATCGTCATGGCGTGTGTTGCCTCTCTCGCCGCGGTTCCTCGTGCGCTGGGTCTCGGAGACTTGGCGCGGGGCCTCTCGGCGATCGCAGAAGGGCCTCGTCCCCTCTCGACCCTCGCACGCTCGGGCCGAGCCTCTGGACGAGGCCATGGGGGGTTGTTACCAGGAACTCTTTCGCACGCCCGGGAGCTCCCCGGCGTGAGCCATCTCCCGCAGGCAGATCCGGCAGAGGCCGAACTTGCGGAAGACCGAGTGCGGACGGCCGCACCGCTGGCAGCGGGTGTAGCCACGGACCGCGAACTTCGGCTTGCGGGCCGCCTTGTTGATCAGAGCCTTCTTGGCCATGGTGTTGTCTCCTACCGGCTCAGCGGATGGTGGTCACGACGGGCTGGCCGGCGAAGGGGAAGCCGAGCTGGCGCAGCAGCTCGCGGCCCTCGTCGTCGTTCGTGGCGGTGGTGACCAGCGTGATGTCCATCCCGCGCTGCCGGTCGATCCGGTCGACGTCGATCTCGCGGAACATCGACTGCTCGTTCAGGCCGAACGTGTAGTTGCCGTGGCCGTCGAACTGCTTGGGGTTCAGCCCGCGGAAGTCACGGATGCGGGGCAGGGCCAACGACAGCAGCCGGTCCAGGAACTCCCACATCCGGTCGCCCCGCAGGGTGACCTTGGCGCCGATCGGCATCCCCTCGCGCAGCTTGAACTGGGCGATGGACTTGCGGGCGCGGACGACGGCCGGCTTCTGACCGGTGATCGCGGTCAGGTCGCGGACCGCGCCGTCCATCAGCTTGGCGTCGCGAGTCGCCTCGCCGACGCCCATGTTGACGACGATCTTCGTCAGGCGCGGGATCTGCATGACGTTGTCGTAGTTGAATTCCGACTGCAGCGCCGGCGCGATGGTCTCGCGGTAGTGGGCGAGCATGCGGGGCAGCTCGCGGGTGGGTGCGCTCATGAGGTTCAGAGGTCCTTACCGGTGCGCCGCGAGACCCGGATGCTGCGGCCGTTGTCGTCCTTGCGGTAACCGACCCGGGTCGGCTTGTCCTCGGAGTCGATCACCATCACGTTGCTCACGTGGATGGGAGCCTCCTGCGTGACGATCCCGCCCTGCTGGGCGCCGCGCTGCGTCGAGCTGATGCGGGTGTGCTTCTTCACGCGCCCCACGCCCTCGACGAGGACGCGCTGCACCTTCGGGAAGGCGGCGATGACGCGCCCCTTCGCCCCCTTGTCCTTGCCGGACAGGACGACGACGGTGTCACCCTTCTTCACCTTCATGGACGGCGTCTTGCCGTTGCTGGCGCTAGCCATGGTCACAGCACCTCCGGTGCGAGCGAGATGATCCGCATGAAGCGCTTGTCGCGGAGCTCGCGGCCCACGGGGCCGAAGATGCGCGTACCGCGCGGGTCGCCGCTGTCGCGGATGATGACCGCGGCGTTCTCGTCGAAGCGGATGTAGGAACCGTCGGGACGACGGCGCTCCTTCACCGTGCGGACGACGACGGCCTTGACCACGTCACCGCGCTTGACACCGGCACCGGGCAGCGCGTCCTTGACGGTCGCGACGATGACGTCACCGATGCCCGCGTAGCGTCGCCCGGAGCCGCCGAGCACCCGGATGCAGAGGATCTCCTTCGCTCCGGTGTTGTCGGCGACTCGCAGTCGCGACTCCTGCTGGATCACGTCCAACTCCCAAATCTCTGTGGTGACAGCCGGGCCGGATCGGTGAACCGGCTGTCCGGCACTCGCGTGCGGACGCACCGGCGGCGTGCGCCGCCGGTGCGTCCGAAGCACGGGTACCGGGATGCGGCGCGCACCCGGGGGGCGCGCCAGTCGTCCAGCGTACTCGTTCGTGCAGCGGCCCCGGGGGGCCGCCTCCTACTTCGCCTTCTCGAGGACCTCGACGAGCCGCCACCGCTTGGTGGCCGACGTCGGCCGGGTCTCCATGATCTGGACGCGGTCACCGATGCCGGCGACGTTCTGCTCGTCGTGCACCTTGAGCTTGTTCGTCCGGCGGATGACCTTGCCGTAGAGGGCGTGCTTCACACGGTCCTCCACCTCGACGACAATGGTCTTCGCCATCTTGTCGCTGACCACCAGGCCCTCACGGACCTTGCGTCGCGCGTCGCGCTGGGCCGTCGTCTCGCCGGTCTCCACAGCAGCTCCCTCACTCATGCAGCACCATCCTTCTCCGAGGACTCAGCGCCCGGAGTCGATCGAATCCCGAGCTCGC
>JBJMLQ010000106.1:0-18134 GCA_045805225.1 Actinomycetota bacterium
CCAGTCCGTGTCCTCCGGCCTCGGCGCGCGGTCGTGGCAGGCCGCGATCGCCGCCTGGAGCCCGTACGGGCCTGCGCCGGGCGACGCGTCGACGAGCGCTAGCCCTTCGTCGTTCAGCTCGTGATCCCAACGCGACCGATCCTGGTCCTCGAGCGTGACCAGGTCGCCGGCCGCGTCGGTCCGCGCCGCCCGGCGAGCGTGTTGCAGGAGCAGGAGCGCAAGGAGCCCGCGGCTCTCGGGCTCGTCCGGGATCAGATGGTCGAGCATCCGCGCGAGCCGGATCGCCTCCGCGCAGAGATCGGTCCGGATCAGCTCGCCCTCGGTCGCCTCGTATCCCTCGTTGAAGACGAGGTAGACGACGGCGCGCACGCCGTCGAGCCGGTCGGGCAGCGCCTCGCGCGGCGGTACCCGGTACGGGATGCCGGCGTCGCGGATCTTCCGCTTCGCGCGCGTGAGCCGCTGGCCGAGCGTCGGCTCGGGAACCAGGAACGCGCGGGCGATCTCTTTCGTGGTGAGCCCTGCGACCGTGCGCAACGTGAGGGCGATGCGCGCGTCGAGCGCGAGCGAGGGGTGGCAGCACGTGAACAGCAGTCGCAGGCGGTCATCAGGGATCTCGTGCATGTCGTCTCCCATCGCCTCGAGCTCGGCGATCTGCAATGCGGCGGCCGTCTTCTCGCGGCCGATGCGCTCGCGGCGCAGCCGGTCGATCGCGCGGTTGCGGGCGGACGTGAACAGCCACGCGGTCGGATCTCGGGGGACGCCTCGCTGTGGCCACGTTCGAAGCGCCTGCTCGCAGGCCTCCTGCCAGGCCTCTTCGGCCAGGTCGAAGTCGTGCGTGACCCTGATCAGGGTGGCGACGGCGCGGCCGGTATCGTCGCGGTACGCCCGATCGACGACCTCGCCGACGGTCCTCATCCGTCGGCGAGCGGACGAACCTCGATCGAGCCGGCGTGGACGCTCGGGATCCGTGCGGCGATGTCGATCGCGGCATCGAGGTCGTCGACGTCGATCAGGAAGTAGCCGCCGAGCTGCTCCTTCGTTTCCGCGTAGGGGCCGTCCGTGACCAGGCGCTCGCCGTTGCGCACCTGGACGGTCGTGGCGGTCGATGTCGGCGCGAGCTCCTCGCCCGCGATGGACAGCCCCTTCGTCGAAAGGTCCCGCATCAGCTCCTCGTAGGCCGCGTACATCTCGTGACGCTCGTCGTCGGTCATCGCCTCGTAGGCGCGCTCGTCGGCGTAGATCAGCAGCAGGTACTTCATCCGGTCCTCCTTCGCCGTCGCGGCGGCGCCCGGCCGGACACCGCCTTCGCCCGGATCGACGAACGGGCGTCCCGGATCCCGACATCGCGGGCGCGGCATCGGGGTCGCGGAGATCCGCGCTAGCCTTTGGACGCTATCCCACCGACGACGAGGAGGCCCACCCCGATGTCCCGAGACACCGATTGGCACGTGTTCGACAAAGCCTGTGAGATCACCGCGATGGCGGCCCGAGGCACGGCGAACGACGTCAGCGCCGCGCAGCTGGCGGATATCTTCCGGGAGGTCTTCGGCGCGCTCCACGACGCGGCGAACGCGATGGACGCCGCCACGCCGGCCGGGTTCTAGCGACCCGACACGTCGCGGAGCGACACGATGCCGACCAGGCGTCCGGCCTCGACCACCGGGATGTGCCGGAAGCCCTCCTCGAGCATCCGGTCGCGCGCTTCGGCGGCGGACGCTTCCGGGCCGAGCGTGATCGGGTCGGCCGTCATCCAGCTCCCGACGGCGTGACCCGCCGCGTCGTGCTCGGCGGCGAGCGCGCGCACGATGTCGCGCTCGGTGAAGATGCCGCGCAGCCGATCGCCGTCGACGATCAGCGCGGCGCCGACATGTTGCAGGCTCATGACCTGCGCCGCCTCGGCGACGGTCGCGTCTTCGGCCACCGTGACGAGCAGCGTGTTCATCACGTCGCGAAGGGTTCCCATGGCCGCCGAGCCTAGCCTCCCCCGGTCGGCGCGGGTAGCCGTGTGGGACTGGTACCGGTCGCGCGCGCGGGCGTATGCGTGGCGGCGAGGGCGCGCGAACGGCTACCGCACGCTCGTGTCGGAGCTGATGTTGCAACAGACGCAGGCCGCGCGCGTCGAGCCCGCGTTCGCCGCGTTCATGCGGCGGTTCCCCACCGTGACGTCGCTCGCCCGCGCGAGCCGGGCCGACGTGCTGCGTGCCTGGGCCGGGCTCGGCTACAACCGGCGCGCCGTGCACCTGCACGCGGCCGCACAGGCGGTGGTGCGCGATCACCGCGGACGCGTGCCGACCGATGTCCAGGCGCTGCGGTCGTTGCCGGGCGTCGGTCCCTATACCGCGGCGGCCGTCGCGTCGATCGCCGGCGGTGCGCGGGTCGCCGCGATCGATGTGAACGTCCGGCGGGTCGTCGCGCGCGCCGGGTTCGGCGACGCAGCGCCGCCGCGGTCCTCGGTGGACGCCGCCGCCGAACGGTGGGTCGACCGCGATGACCCCGGAGGCTGGAACCAAGCGTTGATGGACGTTGGGCGCGAGCATTGCCGAGCCGTGCCGCGCTGCGACGGCTGCCCCTTGATCCGCGTCTGTCGGTGGCGGCGGACGCACCCCGCCGGCGTGACGGTCGAACGCGGCGCCGGCCGGCAGGGGCGGTTCGCCGGGTCGACGCGCGAGGTGCGCGGCCGCGTCGTCGACGTCCTTCGCGCACGTCGGTCGGCGGGGCCGGCGACGCTCGCTCTCGTGACGGGGTTCGACGCGGGTCGCGTCCGGGAGGCCCTGGACGGCCTCGTCCGAGACGGCGTCGTCGAGCGATCCGGGCGCTCGTACCGCCTTCCCGCGTGATGCCGCTGGTTGACGCCGCGCGTGTCGGCGGCGTATCGTCACCTCGGCTATGGGAATCATTCTCATTCTCAACGTGCATGGCTGAGCGCGCCGTCGCCACCGACGCGGCGCTGCTGTCGGCCGAGGGCATCTCGGCGGGCTACGGCCGCGAGCCCGTGATCGAAGACGTCTCGCTCGAGGTCCGGCCCGGTGAGTTCGTCGCGCTCGTCGGGCCGAACGGGTCGGGCAAGTCGACGCTGCTGCACGTGCTGCTCGGATCGATCGAGCCGTCGGCGGGACGCGTCCGGCTGTTCGGCGAGGCGCCCGACCGGTTCCATGCGCGATGGCGGCTCGGGTTCGTGCCGCAGCGGCCGAACCTCGAGAGCGAGGTGCCCGCGACGGTGCGCGAGATCGTGGCGTCCGGCCGGCTGCGGCAGCGCGGCTGGTGGCGGCGTCAGAGCGAGGCCGATCGTGCAGCGATCGACCACGCGATCAGCTCGGTCGGGCTCGCCGAGGTCGCCGACCGTCCATTGAACGAGCTGTCCGTCGGCCAACAACAGCGCGTGTTCATCGCGCGCGCGTTCTCGAGCGAACCGGACCTGCTCGTGTTGGACGAGCCGATCGCGGGCGTCGACCGCGCGTCGCAGCGGCGGTTCCGCGAGTCGCTCGTCCACCTCCAGCGCGAGCACGGCGCGGGGGTGCTGCTCGTGTCGCACGAGCTCTCCGCCGTGAGCGACGTCATCGACCGCATCATCGTGTTGAAGCGCCGAGTCTTGTTCGACGGCACGCCTGCCGAGCTCGCATCGTCCGGCGTGTCGCTCGGCATCCACGCCGACGACCTGCCGCTGTGGCTGGAGGGCCTGCGGTGATCGGCGCCCTGCCGCTTCCCGCGCCGCTCGACACGGCCGACGTGCAGCGCGCGCTGTTGGCGTGCGTCGCCGTCGGAACGTTCGCACCGACGATCGGCGCGTTCCTGGTGCAGAAGCGTCTGTCGTTGATCGGCGACGGCGTGGGGCACGTCGCGTTCGCCGGGGTGGGGCTCGGTCTGCTCGTCGGCGTCTGGCCGGTCTGGACCGCGCTCGCCTTCGCCGTCGCCGGTGCCGTCGGGCTCGAGCTGCTGCGCGCGAAGCGCCGTGTGGCCGGCGATCTGGCGCTCGCCTTGTTCTTCTACGCGGGGATCGCCCTGGGCGTGGTGTTCGCGGCCAAGGCCGGCGATCTCGATCTGGAGACGCTGCCGTACCTGTTCGGCGACCCGTTGCGGATGTCGGTGGGCGGGCTCGTGGCGGTGCTCCTCGTCGGCGCCGTGGTGGCGGTCGCGATCTGGTCGCTTCGACGGGTGCTGTTCGCGGTCGTCTCGGACGAAGGGTGGGCGCGCGTCGAAGGTCTGCCCGTCGACACGCTCGGCGTCGCCCTCGCCGCGCTGACCGCCGCGGTGATCGTCGCCGGCATGAAGGTGGTCGGTCTGCTCCTGATGGCCGCGCTGATGGTGCTGCCCGTCGCGAGCGCCCAACTGCTCGCCCGATCGTTCCGCCAGACGGTGTGGGTGGCGGCGCTGATCGGCGCCGCGAGCGCATTCGTCGGCGTCGTGGTCGGCCAGGTGTTCCACCTGTCGATCAGCGGGTCGATCGTGCTGGTCGCGGCCGCCGTGTTCACCGTGGCGAGCCTCGCGCGGCGGGCGCTTCCGGCCGTCATCGGGAGCGCGGCATGACCGCGCAGCTCGACACGACGGTCGAGGCGCGCCTGCGCGGCGCCGGCCAGCGCTACACCGAGCAGCGCCGAGACCTGGTGCGCCTGCTCGCCGACGCCGCGAGCCCGCGCTCCATCCCGCAGATCCTGGCGGAGGCCGGCGACATGAAGCAGAGCTCGGCGTATCGCAACCTCGCGTCGCTCGAACACGCCGGCGTCGTCCGGCGGGTTCCCACCGACGAGGAGTACGGGCGCTACGAGCTGGCGGAGGACCTGATCGGTCATCACCACCATCTCGTGTGCTCCAACTGCGGGACGATGCGCGACGTCGAGGTGCCGGCCGACCTCGAGGCGACGCTCGATCGCACGCTCGACCGGATCGCGAAACGCGCGGGCTTCGCGCGCGTCCAGCACCGGCTCGAGCTCGTCGGGCTGTGCGCCGACTGCGCCGCTACGGCGTGAGGTAGGGCTGCGACGGCACGGGGATCTGTTGCACCGTGTTCGCCGCAACCAGCACCTCGCGCCCGACTGGGTAGACCGCGCCCGTGATCTGGAGCCACTCGTCGCTCGGATAGTTCCCGGGTGGCAGACCGACGATCCGCACCTGCGCGACGGTCGCGTCGGCGACGCAACACGTGACGATGTAGCGCGTCAGCAAGATCTCGTCGGGCGGCGCGCTCGCGTCGGTCGTGACGAATCCCTCCAGCGTGATCGGCTGGCCGGCGCGAGCCTCAAGCTGCTGCATCGCATCGGGGAACGATTGCGCCGCTCCGATGTCGACGAAGTCCAAGGGCCCGGTGACGTCGCGGGCCGTCGCGCCGATCGCTGACCCGGTGAACGTCGAGCGCTTGCCTGCGGAGAAGGCGCCGAGCGCCGAGGGCGGGAGCGCGAGGACGAGCACGACGGGGAGCGCGATCACGCCGAGCGCCCACGCCGCCCGCGGCTCGAGCGGCTCGTCGTTCGCGGTGCGGGCCGTCCATAGCCGACCGATCGCGGCGACCGACATGATCGCGGCGCCCATCGGCACCAGCCACGCGGTTCGCGACGAGAGGTAGAGGTAGGTCCGGCCGGTCAGCCAGAGCGTCGTGAACATCACGGCCCACCCCAGCAGCACCAGTCCGGTCGCCACGCGCATCGGGCTCCAGCGGAACGTCGTCGCCTCGGCCGTGACCGCGCTCATCCCCAGATCACCTGCATCCACAAGCACGCGACCAGCGTCACCGCGGTCACGACGATCAACACCGTTCGGAAGAACCCCTTCGAGAACGTTCCGACGTAGAGCGCCCCGAGCTTCAGGTCGAGCATCGGTCCGAACACGAGGAATGCGAGCTGGGCCGACGGGCCGAACGCGGTGAACGACGCGGCCACGAACGCGTCGGACTCCGAGCACAGCGACAGGAAGAACGCGAGCGCCATCATCGCCAGGATGCTCAGGACCGGCAGCGCCGCGAGCCGGTTCGCGAGCGACGCCGGCACGAACGTCTGGATCGTCGCGGCGACCAGTCCGCCCACGATCAGGAACCGCGCCATGAACACGAGGTCGCCGGACAGGTGCGCGATGAACCGCCGGCCTCGGGGCTCGTCGTGGTCGTCCGCCTCGTCGGTGACCGTCGCGCCGCGGAGCAACTCGCCCGGTGCCCGGGCGCCGATCACCCAGCCGACACACATCGCGACGATCATGCCGAGCACGAAGCGGCCGCCCACCATCAGCCATTGCGAGTCCCGCCCGCGATAGGCGACGAACGTCGAGGCGATCACGACCGGGTTCACGATGGGCGCCGCGAGCATGAACGTGACCGCCGCCGCCGGTGAGAGGCCCTTGCGCGCCAGCCGACGCCCGACCGGCACGGAGCCGCATTCACACACGGGGAACGCCATGCCCGCCAGCGCCGCGGCGGGGATCTGGAGCGCGCGAGGAAGCGCCGCCATGCGCGCGAACGACGACGCCGGCACGAACACCTCGATCGTCGCCGACACGACCGCGCCGAGCGCGACGAACGGCATCGCCTCGATCAACAGCGAGCCGAAGATGATCAACAGGTTCCGGAGCCACGCGATCTGCATCGGGTGGCCGAACCGCGCGAACAGCGCGACGGCGACGAGCATCAGCGTGACCCACAGCCATGTCCGCTCCTGCGCTGCGCGTGGCGGCGCCGGAGGTGCGGCCTGTGGTTCGGTCCGGGTGGTCGCCATCAGCAGTACCTCCCGAACCGCACCGCGTAGCTGGCGAACGCGTCGGCGAACAGCGGCGTCCCGTCCGGGCCCGTGTCGTCCTTCAGCGATGTGACGACGTCTTGCGCGGAGGTCGTCGCGCCGTCGCTCCGGTCGAGGAACACGCCGCCCGCCACGACCGCCTCGCTTCCGGCAGGCGCCGGCACCATCACGTTCTTGCCGCCGTGCGCGCCCCCGGTTCCGCTGACCACCGCCGTCGCGTCCGGCACGGCACGGAACACCTCATCGACGATCGCCGCGACCGCGGTGGCGTCCGCGCGTTGGGAGCCATCGAGCCCCACCGCGAGCAGGTCCGGCGTCGCGTCCGCGCCCCACCCCCTTGAGAGGAACCCACGTACCGCATCGGCCGGGTTCGCGCCGGCGGAAACCGTGCGATCGCGTACCGGGCCGGTGCCGTACCACGCGTCGCCCGTCAGTCCGGCGTCACCGACCGCCGTCGAGACGAGCCCGATCTTCGCCGCGCCGCCCGTGGCTCGGTCGAGGTCGTCGCCGAGCGTCGCGATCACCGGTTGCGGTGAGCCGGGCCCGAACGCCCGCACGACCTTGCCGTTCGCGTTGCGGATGAACGCGCCCGTGATCCCGTGCTGGGACGGCAGCCCGCCGGTCCCGATCGTTGCCTCGATGGCGATCGGATCGTTGGGAACGGATCCCGTCTCTGCTCGTCCCTCGTGGGTGCGGACGCCGGCTGGAAGGCGTCCGAACGGTGGGCGCATGCCCGACGCGCCGATCCCCTTGTCAACGAGCAACACGACGAGCGGCGTCGTGGCGCCGGGGGCCACGACGCCCGGGATCGCGGTCCCGGCGCGCACCTCGGGGTGCGGCCGATGGAGGCCGAGCAGCGGTTCCAACGTCGGCGCCACCTGATCAAGCGAAACCCCGGCGAGCGATCGGCCACTCTTGATCGCTCGTCCGACGAATGTCAGATCCACCGATCCGGACCGCCCCGTGGTCCCTTCCGACGGCCATGGGACGCCGCCGGTGAGGACCGGAGCGGACCCTGCGACGCCGATCACGTCGGGGGAACGTCCGTCGTACGTCCCGGCGGTGATCAAGGTGCGGAGGTCCGCGGGCAGTGAACAGAACGGCGCGGGCGCCGACACGGCGGCGGCATCGGATCGACACGACTTCCCCACACACCCGACGCGCAGCACGGCCGCGGGTATCCCGATCAGCCCCAGGGCCACCAGGAGCACGGTCAGGCGACGGCCCGTTCCCATCACGTCACGGTACCCGCGGGCCGGTCGTCGCACGCCGGTCGGTCTGGTTACCTACGTGGCCATGCCTCGCCGCATCCGTCGTGTCGCCGCGCCCGTGCTCGTCGCGTTCGCGCTCCTCGTTCCGCTCGTGATGAGCGCGCCGGCGCCCGCGGCGCAGTCGGATCAAGACCTGATCAACCTCGCGTGCAGCCTGCCGCACCGCTATCTGGTGCGCACGTGGAACGGCTTCAGCCCCGACCGGGGACCCGAGCTCACCGCGATCCCGGCAGAGCCGAACTTCATGGGCGCCGGGCTGCCGCACGTGGGGCCGTGGGACTACATCCAGCACGTGCCGATGTTCTGGTACGGGCCGGGCCACATCAAGGCCCAAGGCGAGGTCGGCGGCAACGTCACCCTCGCCGACATCGCGCCCACCCAGGCCAAGATCCTCGACTTCAACGGGTTCACGGCACCGGACGGCACCGCGCTGTCCAACGTGGTGCAGCCGGGCCAGAAGCCGCCGAAGCTCCTGATCGTTCTCGTCTGGGACTCGGCCGGCATCAACGTCTTGCAGAAGCACGCCGCGCAGTGGCCGTACCTCCGCTCGTTGATCCCGGACGGCACCTGGTTCAAGGACGCCTACGTCGGGTCGTCGCCGACATCCACCGCGCAGGACCACGCCACGATCGGGACCGGCGCGTTCCCGATCCACCACGGGATCGTGGCTCACCACTTCCAGCTGGGCGGCCAGGACACCACGCCGTACCAGATCGGTCCCAACTTCTTCGTGGATCCGACGTTCGCCGACATCTACGACCAGGCCCAGGGCAACCAGCCGATCGTGGGGATGGTCGCGACCGCCGACATCCACCTCGGGATGATGGGCCACGGCAGCTTCTGGAACGGCGGTGACCGCGACATCGCGATGACCCGCTCGCCGGCGGTCGCGACCACGTCGACCGCCGAGGGCGACGTCTGGAACCTTCCGAAGGAGGACGCCCCCTACTACTCGCTGCCCTCGTTCCTGAACAGCGAGGAGAAGATCCCCAAGAGCATCATGGACAGTGTCGACCGGGCCGACGGCCGCCGTGACGGGCTCTGGCGCACCAACGACATGGCGCAGCTCGGGGCGGGCTTCGACACGCCGGCCAGAACCGTCTTCGAGGAGCAGATCGTCGAGCACACGATCAAGAACGAGCACTTCGGGCAGGACGCGATGCCCGACCTCCTGTATCTGAACTTCAAGGAGATCGACTACGTCGGCCATGTGTGGTCGATGGACAGCCCGGAGATGACCGACGCGGTGAGGTATCAAGACCAGGCGCTCAAGCGGTTCATCCCGTACCTCAACCGGCAGGTCGGCAAGGACAACTGGGCGATGGTGATCACGGCCGACCACGCGGCGATGCCGAACCCGATCGACTCGGGCGGGTTCGAGATCTCGACCGGCGCGGTCTCGCAGGCGATCGAGACCAAGTTCGACACCAACGGCGACTCGACCCCCATCGTCGACAACGTGCAGCCGGGCTCGATCTTCCTGGACGAGGACGAGGTCGCGGCCAACAACACGACGATCGCGGACATCGCGCGGTTCACACAGACGTTGACGCAGGCCGAAACGTCGGGCGGCGGCGTGACGCCGAACCCGGGCCAGGAGAACGACCGGGTGTTCCAGGCGGTGTTCCCGTCGTCGATCCTGCCGAACCTGCCCTGCCTGCCTGAGGCGAAGAACACGAAGAACATCGTCTAGTGAGGTTCACGGTTCGGCCCGCAACGTCTCGTATCCTTCGGTGGTTCTCGGACCGGTCGCGGCCCGAACAGGCAGAACGGAGCACCCACCCCCATGGCCACCGATGAGATGGTGACGGTCCCCGACGCGGCGGAGACCGACACCGGCGGACGACCGGGCCTGCTCGGCTCGTGGTGGGCGATCGCGCTCACCGCCGTGGCGCTCGGTCTGTCGCTCGCGTGGCGGTTCCTCGCCGATCCGAGCCTGTCGGCCCCCACGCGCGACCCCGCTTGGTACACGTGGCGCGCCCAGGTGATCTTGGACGCCAACCCCAACCGGGTCGTCCAGGACTGGGGCCCCAACGGATTGTTCGCGGCCGGCTACCGCGTGAGCGTTCCGGTGTTCGGGGCGCTGCTGCAGCGCGTCGCGGGCATCGACCGGTACACCTTCTCGACGCTGTTCATGATCGGGATCCCGGTGTTCGCGGGGCTCGCGCTCGCGGCGGCGTTCTACCGCAGCCGGCGTGACCCGGTCGTGATCCACATGGCCATGCTGGCGGCGGTCGCGCTGTTCATGTCGACGCCGTACATCGGCTACCTCGACAACGCGACGGTGCTGTTCCTGCTGTGTCTCACGATCCCGTTCCTGCACGAAGCACGCACGTCGTGGGGGGCGCGGACGGCGCTGTTCCTGATCGGGATGGCTGCGGCGTTCACGCACCCGACCACGTGCGTGATCTTCGGCGGCATCTTGCTCGCGGTCTTCGGGTGGCATTTCCTCACGAGCCGGTTCTCGTTCGGGGCCGCGCTGAAAGCCGACGGGCCGATGCTGATGTCGGTCGGCTTCGGCATGATCGCCGGACTCTCGTGCTGGGTCATCGGGATCTGGGGGTCCTCGGCGAGCCTCGCCGAGGCCGCGCTCCCGCCGCCGTACACCGCCGCGTTCTTCGCCGCGCGCCTGCGCGAGTGGACGCTGTCGATGCAGCCGATCGTGATCGTGCCGTTCATCGTCGTCGCGATCGGATCGACGATCCTGCGTGCGCGTCGCTACGCCTCGCCCGCGCGGACGGAAGACGTCGCGTCGATCTGGTGGCTGCTCGCGTTCGCGGGCGCGCTCACCGTGATCACCGGCAAGGCGATCCCGTACTACCGCTTCATGAACGCGTCGGCGGCGCCGATGGCGCTCGTCGGCCTCGGGAGCTTCGCCGCGATCCACTGGTTCTTCACCGACCGCGCGCCGTCCAAGTGGATCGGGTGGGCCGGCGTCGGGCTCGCGGTGTGGGGCGCGCTCGGCTTCGTCATCCCGAAGGTGCTGACGGATCTGCCGACGAACGAGGCGGTCGCGTTCCTGCCGAACGCACGCGTCATCGTGATCGTCGCGGTGCTGCTCCTCGGCGTGCTCGTCGCCGTCCGGGGGTTCCGCGGTGACGTGATCCCGCGGGCCGTCGCCGGCGGCCTGGCGGTGGTGTTGATCGCCGGCTCGCTCGGCGTGGTGCTGTACGACGGCCTGCAACGCCGGTGGGTCTCGGATACGAACCAGTGGGCGAACCAGGACGTGCGCACATCGCTCGCTGCGGTGCACGAGGTCGTGACCGCCGCCGATGCCGACGGCGAGCACCCGAACGTGCTGCTCGTCAACTACCTCGATTCGAACGACTCCACCGGCACGAACACCGCGTACGGCTGGGCGAAGACCTGGACGAACGTGTTCCGCACGGGCCTGCCGGGCGACGCCGCGGAGCGCTCGGTCACCTATCTGGGCACGATCGACAACTTCCTCAAGGGCACGGCGACCACCTCCAGCGTCGACAGCCAGGGCTACAACGACATCGCGCGACAGCACTTCTGCGAGGCGTTCGGGGGCGAGGACTCCTACTGCTTCCCCGACATCAAGAAGAAGCCGGCCGACTTCGTGCCGCGGTTCCAGCAGTTCCCCGCCGCGCCCGTGGTGTTCCTGATCGGGCAGTACTACGTGCAGGGTCTCTGCAACGGCGTGCAGGACTGCACGAGCGAACAGCGCGATCAGCTGCTCAAGGACGCGACGGCGAACGCGACCCCGATCGGCCCCGACGTGTGGGTGCTGAACGGTGCGTTCTCGGGCGGGCCGGAGAACGGCACGGCCCTGTACACGCCGCCGCCCGACGTGGTCGCGCAGGCTCAGGCGGCGGCCGCCGCGAAGCAGGCCGAGCTCGACAACCACCCGGGTGCGTTCGCGAACCTCGGCCACAACCTGCTCGTCATCGCGATCCTCGCGCTCATCCTCATCCTGCCCGGCTGGCTCGCCTCGTCGTGGTTCGGGTTCCGGTCGACGATCGATCGCATGGCGCTGATCCCCGGCATGTCGGTCGTGATGCTGATGCTCTCGGGCATCGCGGTGCTCGCGGTGTGGCGAGGGTCGCTGACCACCACCAAGGGCTGGGCCGTCGCGCTGGTCGCGATCGGTCTCGGCGGCGCGTTGCGCGTCGCCGACGCGTGGCTGAAGCGACCGCTCGACAGCTTCGCGGGCTTCTTCAACAAGCTGTTCTCTCCGTTCGCGAAGCGCGCGTTCGCGGTGCTGCTGTCGATGCAGTTCCTCGCGCAGGCGGGCCAGGGCGCGGTGCAGGGCGCGATCGGCAAGTCGATCGGGTTCGGCGGACAGAAGGGCTTCGACATCCAGAACGTTCCGTCGGCCGACTACCTGCTCAAGGTCATCCTGCTTCTGTACGTGCCGTACACGTTGATCAGTCCGTTCATCGGCGTGTTCATCGACCGCTTCGCTCGCCGGCGTGTGATGTGGTGGTCGAGCTGGATCGTCGCCGCGATCGTCACCGCGGTCGCCGTCGTCGTGCTGATCCCGCTCGGCTCGCAGTCCTCCGAGGGCAAGGTCGTGGCGACGGCCGGGCTGATCATCGCGCTGATCGCCGCGCAGGCGGTCGCGCGCATCGCGCTCGCGGTGAAGTCGGCGGCGCTCCCCGACGTCTCGAGCGGGAAGGACCTTCTGCAGGGCAACGGGTTGTCGCAGGCGGGCGGCGCGGTGGCGCAGATCGCCGGCATCGTCGTCGGCGTCGCGTTCGGCGGCCTGATCGCCTCGTGGGTCGGCGTGCTCGCCGGCGCCGGGATCCTCGTGCTCTGCGCGATCGTCGCGATGCAGATGCAGCACGTCGAGGCGGCCGCCCACGACACGACCTTCGCGCAGGAGGCCGGCCAGATCGTGCGCAACATCATGGCGGGCATCAAGGAGGTCGCCGGGCGCGCGCCGGCTGCGATCGGCTTGGTCTCGTTCCAGATGATGCGCTACCAGTTCTGGGGCTTCGGCCTGTTCGTGTTCGCGCTGTACGCGAAGAACCTCGTGCAGGGCGGCGCCGACAAGGCCGACACGCTTTCGCTCGTCCTGTCGGGCCTCGGGGGGCTCGTCGGCGGCGCGCTCGGACTCGTCATCGCGCAGAAGCTGAAGGACCGGATCGCGCCGATCCGCTTGCTGCTCTTCTCGATGTTCCTCATGGGCGCCTCGGCCCTCGTGTTCGGCGCCATGGTCTCGAAGCTCGGCTTCGCGTTGATGCTGTTCTGCGGGTTCTTCTCGTTCTTCCTCGGGAAGATCTCGTCGGACACGATCACGCAGCAGTCGATGCCCGACGACTTCCGCGGCCGCGCGTTCGCGCTGTACGACATCGCGTACAACGTGGGCTTCATCGTGCCGGCCCTGATCTTGTCGTCGATCTGGATCGAGGGGAGCGCCTCGCGCACGCGGGCGATCTTGATCGTGTCGGGCGCGGTGTTCATCGGGCTGACGTTCCTGGTCGCCCTGTGGTCCAAGCGGGTCCGCGACCAGTTCGCGCCACAGGACGACGTGGTATCCGGTGACGAGCTGGTCGCCGGCGATGTCGGCGCCTGAGCGTCCCAACCTTCGAGCGCTCGCGTCGTGGCGTCCGGCCGAACTCGGTCTCGTCGCGCTGCGCGTGGTGGCCGTCGGCGTCGTGATCGTCGGCGTTCCGCACTATCCCGATTCCGCCGCCCACAGGTTCGTGCAGATCGCGCACGCGCCCGGCATCCCGTGGCGCGACAGCCAGGTGGAGTATGCGATCGGCGACTGGATCGTGATCCGTCTGGTCGGGTGGGGGAGCCTCGCGACCGCGCGAGCGCTGCTCGCCGTCGTCGCGTTCGTCGCCGACCTCGTCGCGTGGCGCGCCGTCCAGCGCGGCTGGGGACGAGACGCGGCCGTGCGCTACCTGTGGCTCGGCGCGCCGCTGCTGATCTTCATCTACCGGCGGAGCGACCTCGTGCCGGTCGCGCTCGCGGCGCTCGCGTTGGCCTGGGCTCGCCGCGATCGCGAGCGTGCCGGGGGGATCGCGCTCGGGGTCGCCGCGCTCACGAAGATCTGGCCGCTCGTCGTCGCCCCGGCGTTGGCGCTCGAGCGGCGGACGCGCGCGCTGACGACGGCCGCGATCGCCGCCGCGGCCGGGCTTGCGGCGTGGATCGCGATCGGCGGGGTGGGGGCGTTGCACCAGGTCGGCACGTTCCGCGGCTCGACCGGGTGGGAGATCGGCTCGACGATCGGCGTGCCTGTGTGGGCCGTCACCGGGAGCGACCGGTTCGAGAACGGTGCGAACCGGTCGGGGACGATCCCCTCGGGGGCGCCCGAAGCGTTGCTGCTCGCCACCGCGGGGGCCGTCACGCTGATCTGGCTGCTCGCCCGCCACCGCGACGAGATCCCCGCGGGCGCGCCGGCGCTCGCCGCGGTCGCCGCCCTCCTGGTGTTCTCGCCGGTGTTCAGCCCGCAGTACGTGGCGTGGTTGCTGCCGTGGGCGGCCGTCGCCGGAGGCGACGGTCGCCGGTGGACCTGGCTCGGGGCCGCGCCGGTGATCATCACCGGCGCGCTCGTCACGATCTGGTACGTCGACATCAACCTCGGTCCCGGCGGCAATCAGCTCGTGCTCGGCGCTCGTAACCTCGCGGTGCTCGTGATCGTCGTCGTGTACCTCGTGGATGCGTTGCGGGTCCGCCGTGGCTGAGATCGCGTCGCGCGACGGCACCCGCCTGCACGTGGAGGTCGACGGCGAAGGAGAGCCCGTCACCGTCTTCGCCCACGGCCTCACCAACTCGTGCATGGAGCTCGCGGCCTTCACGCCGATGGCGCCCGGCACGAAGGTGCGGTTCTGCTTCCGCGGGCACGCGCACTCGGGCACGCCCGGGCCGGGGCACTACCGGTTCGCCGACTTCGCCGATGACCTCGACGCGGTCGCCACCGCGTACGGTGCGACACGCGCGGTGGGGACGTCCCTCGGCCAGGGCGCGATCGCCCACCTGCTCGGCCGCGACCCGGATCGCTTCGAGCGGATCGTGTTCATCCTGCCCGCCGCGCTGGACGTGCGGATGACCGACCACCCACGGTTCGATCGCGTCGCGGATCTGTTGGAGACGCTGCCCGCCGACGAGGCCATCGAGGCGATCGTCGCGGACTCGAAGCGCCGGGCCGACTACGACGAGAAGCCGTGGCTCCGCGAGCTCGATCTATTCCTGTGGCAAGACCTGAATGGGGTCGGGGTCGCGCGTGCCGTCCGCGAGATCACGCGCGACGTCGCGATCGACGACCGGCAGCTGCTGCGCGCCGTCACCGCGCCGACGCTCATCCTGTGCCAGGAGGGCGACGAGATCCACCCGCTCGAGCTCGGCGTCGTGCTCGCGGATCTGATGCCGAACGCCGAGCTCATCGTCATGGGCTCGGAGGAGGAGATGCTCGCTAGGCTTCCCGAGCTGGTCGCCCGGGTCGCCGCCTTCCTGGCGGGTTGACCGCCCGCACGGTCGACTGTTAACAATCCGGCCGCCGGGAAGTGACGAGCGCCGGCGAGGGGTCGATGGGGGACGTCTACGACGCGGTCGTGATCGGTGGGGGCCACAACGGCCTCGTCACCGGGTTCTACCTCGCGCGCGCCGGGATGCGGTGCGTCGTGCTGGAACGCCGTGACATCCTCGGCGGCGCCTGCAACACGGAGGAGTTCGCGCCCGGCTTCCGTGCGTCCACCGGCGCCTACGTCCTGTCGATGCTCCGCGAAGCGATCTGGCGCGACATGCGGTTGGTCCGCCGCGGCGTCCGCGTCGACCAGGCAGGGCCGACGCTCAACGTCTTCCCGGACGGCGCGCGCTACCTGCTCGGCGACGACATGGCCGACAACGTCGAGGAAACGAAGCGCTTCTCGCCGTCGGACGCCGGCCAGCTCGAGCGGTTCGAAGACGACCTCGCGCGGTTGGTTCGCGGGGTCGTTCCGGCGTTCGATTGGATCGCGCCCGACCTCGGCGTGTCGTCGCTCCGCGACGTCCGCGAGCTCGCGCGCTGGAGCCGCCTGGGGTTCCGCCGGCGCCGGACGCTCGCCGACCTCGCGTACCTGTTCTCCACGTCCGCGACGCAGTACCTGTCGGAGTACTTCTCGTCGCCACACGTGCTCGCGGCGCTCGGGTGGCACGCGATCAACGACTCGGCCGTCGGGCCCTCGACCCCGGGGACGGCCTATGTCTTATTGCACGACCATGCCAGCGAAGCCGCCGACGGCGGCGTGCGCCAGTGGGGGTTCGTGCGCGGCGGGATGGGCGTCGTTACGGAGCTGATGGGCGAGGCAGCGCGCGAAGCCGGCTGCGAGATCCGCACGAACGCCGTGGTGGAGCAGATCCTGACGCGCGGCGGCGCCGCAACCGGCGTTCGGCTCACGACCGGCGAAGAGATCGCCGCGCGACGCGTCGTGTCCAACGCCGACCCGAAGCGGACGTTCCTGCAGCTCGCCGACCCGGCAGATCTGCCGGAGACGTTCATCACGCGAATCGAGGCCTACCGCTGCATGGGCACCAGCATGAAGATCAACCTCGGGATCGGCGGTCTGCCCGGGGTCGGAAGCGATCCGGACGGGGTCGTCCAGGCATACCACCGGGGGATCATGGAGCTGAACCCGTTCATCGCCGACATGGACGAGCAGCAGGCGCAGGCGACGCGCGGGATCGCCGCGGATCCGTCGCACATCGAGCTGTGCTTCCCGACGGTGCACGACCCCTCGCTCGCGCCCGACGGCAAGCACATCGTCACGATCGATGTGAACTCACAGCCCTACGCGCTCCGCGACCAGGACTGGGACGCGATCAAGGAGGACCGTGCCGACCGAGCGATCGCCGCGATCGGCGAGCATCTCCCGACGCTCCCCGCGATGATCGAGCATCGCCAGGTGCTGTCGCCGCTCGATCTCGAGCGGCGGATCGGGCTCACGGGCGGGCACGCGCTGCACGGCGACATGGCGCCCGATCAGCTGTTGTTCCTGCGTCCGGTGCGCGGCTGGGCCGACCACACGACGCCGATCCGCGAGTTGTACCTCTGCGGCGCGGGGACGCATCCGGGCGGCGGCGTGACCGGCGCGAACGGGCGCAACGCCGCACGGGTGATCCTCCGCCGGGCCAAGCGAGGCAACCTGTGAACGGTCCCGACGTCCACACGCCGCTGCCGGGGCCGCAGGGCGCCGCGATCTTGGACAAACTCGCGCCGTTGCTCTATCCGGGCCTGCATGTAGACCTCGGACCGTTCGTGATCCGCCGCAAGGACGGTTCGTGGATCGAGGACGTCGACGGGAACGTCTTCCTCGATCTGATCAGCGGGATGGCGTCGGTGCCGCTCGGCGCCGCGAACGCTCGGATCATGGACGCCGCGGTCGAGGCGCTGCGCGAGACCGGACTCGAGGACGCGCACTTCTACGCACACGAGTACATGCTCCCGCTCGCCGAGCAGCTCCTCGCGGTTGCGCCCGACGGGCTGACGCGCGTCGACATCGCGTTGAACGGGACGGAGGCGGTCGAGACGATGATCCGGTTCGCCCGGCGCGCGACCCGCCGTCCGATCGTGATCGGGTTCATGGGCGGCTACCACGGCGAGGCCGGGACCGCCGGCGCGGTCGGCGCCGAGACCAGCGACCTCTCGGCGGGATATCGCGCGCTCATGCCCGGCTTCGTCCACGTGCCGTACCCGAACCCGTACCGGACGCCGTTCGAGGCGCGGCCGGGCGGCACCGGCGACGGCACCGTCGACTTCATCCGCGACCATCTGTTGTTCCACGCGGTCGACCCGGCGGAGGTCGCGGCGATCGTCATCGAGCCGGTGCTCGGGTCAGGTGGGTGCGTCGCGCCGCCGACCGCGTTCTGGACCGCGCTCGCGGCGCTCTGTGAAGAGTTCGGCTTCCTGCTCGCGGTCGATGAGGTCAAGAGCGGCTTCGGCCGATCGGGCGCGATGTTCGCCGTGCAGCGCTGGGGTGTGCGACCGGATCTGATGGCGCTCGGCAAGGCGATGGGCGGCGGCGTACTGCCGATCGGCGCCGTGCTCGGCACCGAGCGCGCGATGGCCTTCGACGACCTGTCGACGGGCTCGACGTGGTCGTGGTTCCCGGCGTCGTGCGCGGCGGCGCTCGAGACGCTCGCGGTGTTCCGGGAGGAGCCGGTGCTCGAGAACGTCCTCTCATTGGAAGCGGCCGGC
>JBJMLQ010000107.1:0-8679 GCA_045805225.1 Actinomycetota bacterium
CAGCGTGAGCGTGCTGTTGACCTCGTCCGCGAGCGCGTGCGCCTCCTCGGAGGTGAGGTTGCGTCCGACGCGGCGGTCGGCGATCTCCGGCCAACCGCCGCTCGCGAAGTTGATGCGGTACGCGAGGTCGCCGTCGCGCAGGTCCATCCCGATGCCCAGCGCCTCGAGGACGCCGCGGCCAGGGTGCTCCTCGCTCGGGTCGTAGCCGAGGATGCCGAACACTCCGATGTCCGACTCGGGAGCGATCCCCGGCCCAACGGTGACGACGGTGCCGGTGCGCCCCTGGACGGCCAGCCCGTCGAGGTTCGGCGTCGCGGCGGCCTCGAGCGGTGTGCGGCCGTCGAGCACGGGGTTGGGGTCGTCGCCCAGCCCGTCCAGGCACACGTACAGCAGCGAGATGCTCATACCTTCACGATCAAGGCGAAGTCCTCGGGGTCCAGGCTCGCGCCGCCCACCAGGGCCCCGTCGATCTCGGGATGCGCCAGGAATCCGCGGATGTTCCCGGGCTTGACGCTGCCGCCGTACTGGACCCGGACGCCCGTGGCCACCGAGTCGTCGAACCGCTCGGCGAGTGTCTGCCGGATCACCTCGACGACACGCCCGGCGTCGCCCGGCTCGGCGTTGCGACCGGTGCCGATCGCCCAGATCGGCTCGTACGCGATCACGGCCGTCGCCGCCTGCTCGGCCTCGACGTTGTCGAACGCCCGGCGCACCTGCTGCGTGACCTTCGACTCGGTGCCGTCTGCGTCGCGCTCCTCGAGCGTTTCGCCGACGCAGACGATCGGCGTCATGCCGTGCCTCAGCACCGCCCGGACCTTCTTGTTGACCATCAGGTCGTCCTCGCCGAACAGCTGGCGGCGCTCGGAGTGTCCGACGATCACGTACTCCACCCGGAGCGCGACGAGCATCGGCGGGGCGATCTCGCCCGTGAACGCGCCTTTGTCCTCGGGATAGACGTCCTGCGCACCGAGACCGAAGGGAAGCTTGTCGGAGTCGATCAGCGTCTGCACGGATCGAAGCGCGGTGAACGGCGGCGCGATCACCACGTCGGTCTTCTCGGTGTCGTCGGCGTCGACCAGGTAGCCGAGCTTCTGCACGGCCTGGATGGCCTCGAGGTGCGTCTTATGCATCTTCCAGTTGGCGGCGATGATCCGCTTGCGCTCGGTCATGCGTCGTCCTCCAAGATCGCGAGCCCCGGCAGGCGGCGCCCTTCCAGGAACTCGAGCGACGCGCCGCCGCCCGTTGAGAGGTGGTCGAACGCGCCGGCGAGGCCCTCGCGCGTGATCGCGGCGAGTGAGTCACCGCCGCCCACGACCGTGAACGCGCCACTCTCCGCGCACGCGTGCGCGACGGCGCGTGTGCCCGCGGCGAACGGCTCGAGCTCGAAGACACCCATCGGGCCGTTCCACAGGATCGAGCCGGCGCCCGCGAGCGCGTCGGTGAACGCGGCGATCGTCGCCGGTCCGATGTCGAGCCCCATCAGGCCCTCCGGCACGGCGTCGGCCGCCACGACGTCGGTCGGCGCGGCCGCCTCGATCGCCGGCGCGGCGACGACGTCGGACGGAAGGTGCACCGTCACGCCGCGCTCGCGCGCCGCCGTGAGCGCGCTCTTGACGTCGTCGAGCCGGTCTTCCTCCACCAGCGAGGCGCCGACCTTTCCGCCCTCGGCCGCGATCAGTGTGAACGCCATCGCGCCGCCGATGACGAGCGCATCGACGCGCTCGGTGAGCGACGCGATCACGCCGAGCTTGTCGCTCACCTTGGCGCCGCCCAGGATCGCGACGAACGGCCGCGCGGGATCGTGCAGCAGCCGGCCGAGCACATCCACCTCGCGCTGCACGAGCCGGCCGGCGACGGCGCGACGCCCGGACGCGAGGAGCAGCTCGGGCAGCGCGGCGACCGAGGCGTGCGCCCGGTGGACCGCGCCGAACGCGTCGTCGACATACGCGTCGGCGTACTCCGCGAGCGCGCCGGCGAACGTGACGTCGTTGGCCTCTTCACCCGGATCGAACCGCAGGTTCTCGAGCAGCACGACGTCATCGTTGGGCAACGTGTCCGGTGTCACCTCGTCGAGCGTCGTGACGCGCGTGCCTAGGCGTTCGGCAAGCACGCGGCCGACGGGCGCCAGGCGGAGGTCCTCGACGACCGTTCCCTTCGGGCGGCCGAGGTGCGAGGCGACGACGAGCCGCGCGCCGCGCTCGAGCAGTTCTCGGGCGGTCGGGACCATGGCGGCGATCCTCGTGTCGTCGCCGACCACACCGTCGTGCAGCGGCACGTTGAGGTCGGCGCGGACGAATACACGCGCGCCGGCGACGTCGCCGAGCGCGTCGAGGGTTCGGATCGTCACGGGCTACAGCGAGCTCGCGACCATCTCGACGAGGTCGACCAACCGGCTCGAGTACCCCCACTCGTTGTCGTACCAGCCGATGATCTTGACCGTGTCTTCCATCACCATCGTCGAGACGGCGTCGAACGTGCACGACGCCTGCGAGCCGACGATGTCGGACGAGACGATCGGATCTTCCGTGTAGACCAGCTTGCCGGCGAGGCTGCCCTCGGCCGCAGCCGCTTTGAACGCCTCGTTGACCTGTTCCTTCGTGGCGTCGCCGCGAACCTTCGCGACCAGGTCGGTCACAGAACCGTCGGGCACCGGCACGCGCATCGCCATCCCATCGAGCTTGCCCTTGAGGTGCGGCAACACGAGCCCGGCGGCCTTGGCGGCCCCCGTCGACGTCGGGATGATGTTGATCGCCGCAGCGCGCGCCCGCCGGAGGTCCTTGTGCGGCAGGTCGAGGATGTTCTGGTCGTTCGTGTAGGCGTGGATCGTGGTCATGAACCCGTGCTCGATCCCGAAGGCGTCGTCGAGCACCTTGGCCATCGGCGCCACGCAGTTCGTCGTGCAGCTCGCGTTCGAGATCACGTGGTGGGTCGCCGGATCGTACTGATCGTCGTTCACGCCGAGCACGACGGTGAGATCCTCCCCTTTGGCCGGCGCGCTGATCACCACCTTCTGTGCGCCCGCCTCGAGGTGCTTGGCGGCTTTCTCGCGGTCGGTGAACAGCCCGGTCGACTCGACGACGATCTCCGCGCCGAGCTCCTTCCACGGCAAGTTGGCCGGATCCCGCTCGGCGAGCACCTTCAGCTCGTCGCCGTCGACGGTGATGCCGTTGGCCGACGTGCCGATCTCGCCGTCGTAGGTGCCGAGCACCGAGTCGTACTTGAGCAGGTGCGCGAGCGTCGCCGCGTCGGTGATGTCGTTGACCGCCACGAAGTCGAGGTCGGCCCCCCGTTGCTTCGCAGCTCGGAAGAAGTTGCGGCCGATCCGGCCGAACCCGTTGACGCCGATCTTCACGGTCATGGGTCGCGAACCTCCCTCGTAGCGGTCCGATATCGGGACGAACCCCATGCTATCGGGCGGCCTGATGGGCGGCCCGGGCACGGCCGCGGCTTACCCGCGACCGACGTCTCGATGCACGACCGACGTCGGCAGGCCGCGCGCGCCGACCCAGGCGGCCAGTTCCTCGGCCACCACGACCGACCGGTGGTGGCCGCCCGTGCACCCGATCGCGATGGTCAGGTAGCTCTTGCCCTCGGCGACGTAGCCGGGGAGCGTCACGTCCAGCAACGCCTCGACGCGCTCGATGAAGGGACCGTAGAGCTCGCTGCGCTCCACGTACTCGCGGACCGCCGGCTCTGTGCCGGGGAACGGGCGGAGCTCAGGCACCCAATGGGGGTTCGGCAGGAACCGCACGTCGAAGACGAGATCGGCGTCGCGCGGGCTGCCGTACTTGAAGCCGAACGAAACGATCGAGACCTGCAGGCCCGCCTCGGGTGGTCCCGCCGCGAACGCGTCACGGACCCGGTCGCGCAGCTCCTGCGGCGTGAGGCCGGACGTGTCGATCACGAGGTCGGCTTCGCCGCGGAGGTGCGCGAGGATCTGGCGCTCTTTGCGAATGCCCTCGACCACGCGGTCGGCGGGCGCAAGCGGGTGCCGGCGGCGCGTGGCCTCGTATCGCCGAACAAGGTCCTCGTCGGAAGCCTCGAGGAACACGATGTCGGCATCGCGGTCGAGCGCTCGTAACTCGTCGAGTGCCGCCGAGAGCTCGCTGAAGAAGACGCCCCCGCGAGCGTCCACGACGATCGCCACCCGGGTTGGGGAGCCGGGGCGCATCGTCAGCTCGGCCATCTTGGGCAACAGGGCCGGCGGCAGATTGTCGACGACGAAGTAGCCGAGGTCCTCGAGCGAGCGGGCGACCTCCGAACGCCCGGCGCCCGACAGGCCGGTGATCAGGGTGAAGTCGTGTGGAGGCGCGGGCGCGTCGCTCACGCGGTCGCCCGCCCGTCCTCGGGCGTGTGCAGGTGCTCGTGCACGATCGCGGCCATCGCCGGCCCGACACCCGGCGTCGCGGCGATCTCGTCCGCCGACGCGGCGCGCAGCTTCGTGAGCGATCCGAACCGTTTGAGCAGCGCCTTCTTGCGGGCCGGCCCCACGCCGGGGATGTCGTCGAGCGGCGACCGGAGCGCCCGCTTGTCGCGGAGCGACCGGTGGTACGCGACCGCGGTTCGGTGCGCTTCGTCACGGACGTGCTGCAAGACGAACAGCGCCTCGGACCCGCGCGGGATCAGCAACGGGTCGGGGCGGTCGGGGAAATAGACCTCCTCGAGCCGTTTCGCGAGGCCGATGTGCGGGATCGAGAGGCCGAGCTCGGCCAGGACCTCGCTCGCTTGCGACAGCTGCCCACGGCCGCCGTCGACGACGATCAAGGCGGGTGGATAGGAGAACCGCCGTGCGCGTTCGTCGCGCGGACGCTCCTGCTCCTCGAGCATCCGGGTGAACCGCCGACGGAGCATCTCGCGCATCGAGGCGAAGTCGTCCTGCCCCTGCACGCCCGTGATGCGGAACTTCCGATAGTCCTGGCGTTTCGGCAGACCGTCCTCGAAGACCACCATCGATCCGACCTTGTCGGTGGCCCCGAGGTTCGAGATGTCGTAGCACTCGATCCGCAGCGGCGCCTGGTCGAGGCCGAGCTGCTCGCCGAGCTCTGCGAGCGCCCGCGACCGTGCGCCGAAGTCCGACGCCCGGCGGAGCTTGTGCCGCTGGAACGCATCGGCGGCGTTTCGCTGGACCACCTCCATCAGACGGCGCTTCGCCCCGCGCGCCGGAACCGCGAACCGGACCGGCTTGCCCCGGCGCTCGGTCAGCCACGCCTCGAGAAGGTTCGCCTCCGTCGGCACCGCCGGCACGAGGATCCGGGGCGGCACGTCCTGACGCTCCATATAGAGCTGTTCCACGAACGATGCGATCAAGCCCGGGCGGTCGAGATCCTCGACGCGGTCGACGACCCAGCCGCGCCGGCCGAGCACGCGGCCGTGCCGGACGTAGAACACCTGGACCGCCGCCTCGAGGTCGTCTTCGACGAGCGCCACGACGTCGAGGTCCTCCGGCGGCGTCAACACCATCTCCTGGGACTCCAGGGCGCGGCGCGCCGCGAACAGCTGATCGCGGAACCGGGCGGCCTGCTCGAACTCTTGACGCTCGGACGAGGCCCGCATCTGGGTCTCGAGGCTGCGGAGGATCGGCCGAGCGTTGCCGGCCAGGAACTCCCCCATCGCGTCGACGTGCGCTCGATACGACTCGTCGGTGACGCCTGTGGCCTCGGGCACACACGGTCCGGCGCACCGGCCGATGTCGTAGTACAGGCACGGCCGCTTGGCGCGCGCCCGCTGGTCGAAGAACGCGTTCGAGCACGTCCGAACGGGGAACACCCTGGTCAGCGCGTCGAGCGTGTCGCGGATCGCCCAGGCGTGGCCGTACGGCCCGAAGTACCGCACACCCTTGCGCTTCGTCCCGCGAAGGACCTGCGCACGAGGCCACGTCTCCCCGACCGTGAGCGCCAGGTACGGATACGACTTGTCGTCGCGGTACCGGATGTTGAACCGCGGTTTGTGTTGCTTGATGAGGTTGTACTCGAGCATGAGCGCGTCGACCTCGGTCGACGCGACGATCCATTCCACGGAGGCCGCGCTGTCGACCATCGCCTCGGTGCGGGGATGCAGCGGCTTGCCCCAATAGGAGGCGAGGCGCTTGCGGAGCGAGGACGCCTTTCCGGCGTAGATCACCCGGCCGTCGCCGTCACGGAACAGGTAGGCGCCGGGCGCGTCGGGGATCGACGAGGCTTGCGGTCGAGGGGCGGTCACGCCCGCGATGCTAGCGCGGGCGTCTGCGATGGCCGGCTTACTTGGCGCCGTTCACGACAGCGAGCGTCCCGTTCATGAACGTGTGGACGTCGCACTGGAAGTAGTACGTGCCGGCCTGCAGATCGAGCGGCAGCGTCTGCTGGACCGGGCCGGACGCGACTTTCGTTGCGGCGATCTGCTTACCGCCCGCCGCCGTGAGCACAGCGAAGTTGTGCGGGATACCAGCGGCCTTGTTATCGAAATTCACCGTGAACTTCCCCGGCGCGGCCACAAGACAGCTCTCGGTAAACGAGGTGCCGACGGCGGTCTGATCGAGCAACACGGCCTTGTCGGCACCGCAACTCCCTCCTCCACCTGGGGGTGCCTGCGACACCGTGAGTGAGGGGCTCGGGCGCGCGACGACGATACCCGTGACGTTGCCGGCGAAGCCGAGCATCTCGTTCTGCGCCAGCGTGTCGTACCAACCGAGCGCGACCGCGCCCTTGTCGGTCGCGGCGAGTGATGGATCGGTGCCGCTGCTCACTGTCGAACCGAGGTCGACCGCGCTGAACGATGCGTCCGTCGCCGAGCTCAGGTGGATCCCCTGGTCGTCGTACGCCACGTATCGGGTGTCGCCCGCGATGGCTGCGGCGGTCGACGAGGCATCGGACCCGTTCACGGTTTCGTTGGGATCGGTGGTGACGTCGGCGGCCTTGTCCGTCGACCACGATCCTTGCCCCAGCGTGGCGACGTCGACGGCGCCGTCGCCGGTGTAGAACGCCGCGATGGCCTTGTCGCCGGCGGCGGCGAAGGAGAGGCCGAAGCCGGTGACGCCCGACGCCACGGTGGTCGGCGTCCACGCGGTTCCTTTCTGCGTCAAAGCGACCACCTGCTTGGCGGACGGGTCGGCGTAGACGACCGTCGCCGCTCCCCCGACGAACCCGATGCCGGTGGGCTGCGGTGACGGGCACCCGTTGCATCCGGCGAACGTCGCGACCACCTGATCGGTCCACTTGCTCCCACTCAGGTTCGCGACGTGCACCTCGAGACCCTTATTGGTCTCGATGGTGAACGCGATCCACGGGTTCCCGGCGTCGTCCAGCGCGATGCTCGGGCGGCCGATGGGGCCCGCCTCCGAGACCGTGCCACTCAACGTGTAGACCGTATCCACGGTCGCCGTGGTGGTCAGCGAGGAGGTTCCGTAGCTGACGGTGTTTGAGGAGGTCCACGCGACGTACGCGGTGCCCTGAGCGTCGACCGCGATCGACGTCCCGTTCGCGGCCTTGGCCGTGAGCGTCTTGTCGAGGTTGTCGGTCGACACCGGGCCGAACGGGACGGTCACGCCGTTCGGCGCGAGACCCGGAGGAGAGGCCTGCATCTCGACCGCACCGCGCTGCCACAGGCCGTCGGATGAAGACGTCGACAGCATCACGCCCGGGACGTTCGGCGCGCCGAACGGGCGCGGGATCGCGATCTGACCCTCCGCGAGCTTCGCCGCGTACCCGAAATACGAAACATACGGCAGACCGTCGGGCGTCAATGCAACGGCGTTGCCCTGTCCCATGTCGTCCTGAGAATCGACGACGTAGGGAAAGAAACTCCCCGTTCCGTAATCGACCGCGGGGGTCGAGATGGAGCTGCACCCCGTCGCGATGAGGCCGACGGTCGCGAGGATGAGCAGGGCACGCCTGTGCATGTCGGCGGGGATACTAGCAAGCCCTCTCAACCGCGCCCGGACACCGCGGCCCCGAACGGGACGCCGTCCAAGACCTCTTGCAGGAAGCGCCCGGTATGCGAAACGTGGTGCGCCGCTACATCTTCGGGCGTGCCCGTCACCACGACGGTTCCTCCCTGGTCGCCGCCCTCCGGTCCGAGGTCGACGACCCAGTCGGCTGTCTTGATCACATCGAGGTTGTGCTCGATCACCAATACGGTGTTGCCCGAATCGACCAATCGCTGCAACACCTCGAGCAGCTTGCGGATGTCCTCGAAGTGCAAGCCGGTGGTCGGCTCGTCCAACACGTAGAAGGTATTCCCCGTAGCGCGCTTGTGAAGCTCCGACGACAGCTTGATCCGCTGGGCCTCGCCGCCCGACAACGTCGGGGCCGGCTGACCGAGCTTCACGTACCCGAGCCCCACGTCGGACAGCGTTCGCAGGTGCCGATGGATCGGCGGGATGTTCTCGAAGAACGTGAGCGCCTCGTCGACGCTCATCTCCAGAACGTCGGCGATCGTGCGGCCCTTGTACTTCACCTCGAGCGTTTCGCGGTTGTACCGCTTGCCTTTGCAGACCTCGCACGTCACGTAGACGTCGGGCAGGAAATGCATCTCGATCTTGATCTGGCCGTCTCCTGCGCAGTTCTCGCACCGGCCGCCTCGCACGTTGAACGAGAACCGGCCCGGCTGGAAGCCCCGCAGCCGCGCCTCGGGCACCTGCGCATAGAGCTTGCGGATGTGGTCGAACATCCCCGTGTAGGTGGCGGGGTTCGACCGCGGCGTGCG
>JBJMLQ010000108.1:0-8123 GCA_045805225.1 Actinomycetota bacterium
CACGATGTAGATGCGCCGTCCCGCCGACTGATGCTCGGCGATGAGATCGAGCGCCTCTTGATAGACGAACGGGTCGATCACCTCGAGCATCACGTCGTGCACCAGTCGCTCGACCTGTGTGCGGTCCCAGCCCTTCGTCAGCTGGAGCATGCCCTCCTTGAGCTTGTCCATCCGCGACTCGTCGGCGCCGATCAACAAGTAGACGAGCTGGGCGTACGCGCCGCGCATCAGCTGGCCGCGCGAGACCATGCCGGCGCGGTACAACGGCCGCCCGAGGGCGAGCGACGACGACCGGCTGATGATCGTCTTGTCGAGGTCGAAGAACGCGGCTTCCATCGTCGTCCAATCGTAGGTCACGCATCCGACGGGACCGAGAACGTCATCGGTCGGTTCGACCCCCGGCCTAACCCGGCCCGGCCAGCGGCCCGGCAGATAGCCTTGGCGCCGGAGGCGTCAGGGTTCCTGGTGGGCCTCGCGGTCTTCAAAACCGTTGAGGGGGCGACGAGCTCCCTGGCGGGTTCGATTCCCGTCCGCCTCCGCTCTGGACCGCCCGAGCCCGCAGCCCCCGACCAGTCGGGGGCTGCGTTGCGGCGGCCGAAGACCTACGCTTCGCGCGATGTCGACGGCCGAGCAAGAGTGGAAGGCCCTGCTGAGCGGGGCCTACGCAGACCGGAGCCAGCGGAGCCCGTTGCGGTTCATCCCGTCGAACCCTCGGTGCAAGCTGTGCAGGGCGCCGTTCCGCGCGCCGGGCGGCCTGGTGCTTCGTCCGTTCGGCTTCACGCCGTGGTCGAAGAACCCGAACATCTGCGGCCGCTGCTTCAAGGAGATGGATATGCACGCCAAGCGGTGCCCGTCCCCCGTCGACGGCGAGGTGGTCGCGGGCGCCGAGGTCGAACTCTCCATGCTGTTCGCCGACGTCCGAGGATCGAGCAAGATCGCACGACAGATGCCGGTCAGCGAGTTCACGCATCTGATGAGCCGCTTCTACGAGGTCTCGAAAGACGTGCTGTTCGGGGCCGACGCGATCGTCGAGAAGTTCGTCGGCGATGAGGTCGTCGGCCTGTTCCTGCCGTTCATGACCGGGCCGGATCACGCCGGCGTCGCACTCAAGGCGGCGCAGGACCTGTTGCTCGCCACGGGCCACGGCGGCGAGGGCGCGCCGTGGGCGCCGCTCGGCGCGGCCGTCCACACGGGAACCGCCTTCGTGGGCATCGTCGGCTCGAGAGGCTCCAGCGATTTCACGGCCCTCGGCGACCCGATGAACCTCACCGCGCACCTCGCGTCGCAGGCGGCGATCGGCGAGATCCTCGTGACCGACGCGGCGATGCGGTCGGCGGCGCAGCCGCTCGACGGCTTGGAGCACAGGCACCTCTCGCTCAAGGGCCACCCCGCCGACGCGGTCGTGTACCCGGTTTCGTGAGCGGCGTCGCGCGAGCGCTCAAGATCCACCCCGGGGAGCAGCACGTCGCCGGTTCCCTCATCGCGTTGTCGTTCGTGGTGATGGCCGGACAGATCATCGGCCAGAGCGCGGCCACGGCCCTGTTCTTCGATCGCGTCGGGACCGACGCGCTCCCGACGGTTTACCTGTTGCAGGGAGCGAGCTGCCTCGCGCTGATGCTGGTGATGACGGGCGCCCTCGGCCGGACCGATCAGCGGCGCGCGTTCCTCGTGATGGGCGCCGCGCTCGCGGTGGTCGTCCTCGCGGAGCGCCTCGCCCTGCTCGGGGACGCGACGTGGGTCTACTGGGTCCTGTGGCTCACGGTGGCGCTCGCCGTGCTGATCCAGACGGTGTTCGTCTGGGGCATCGCCGGGATGGTGATCGACACCCGGCAGGCCAAGCGGCTGTTCCCGCTGTTCGCGGCCGGCGGCATCCTCGGGTCGGTCATGGGCGGGCTGGTGACCGCGCCGCTCGTGCACCTGGTCGGCGCGGCCAACCTGTTGCTCGCCTGGGCGGGAACGCTCGTGGCGGCCTGGGCGCTCGGACGCTGGATCCTCCCCGCGACGGCGTATCGGGCGACGCGCCGACCGAGCAGGCCGGGGCCCGTCGCCGACCTCGTGTCGGCATTGCGCTACGTCATGCGCTCGCGCCTGCTGGTGTGGATGACGCTTGCGGCAGTGCTGTTCTCGGTCCTGTTCTACTCGCTGTTCCTGCCCTGGGCGGCTGCGGCGGCGGCCCGCTACCCGACGGCCGACGGGGTGGCGGGCTTCATCGGGTTGTTCTCAGCGGTGACCACCGGCGCGGCATTCCTGGTGTCGGCGGGCGCCACGAACCGGTTGTTCGTCCGGTTCGGCATCGCGCTGACCGTCGTGGTTCTGCCGCTGCTGTACGTGGGCTCGTTCGGCATCCTGCTCGTGACGTCGACGTTCGCGATGCTCGTCGGCGTCCGGGGGGTGACCGGCATCTGGCTCCAAGGGGTCGCCTCCCCCGCGTGGGAAACGCTGACGAACGTGGTGCCCTCGGACCGGCGCGACCAGGTGCGAACGTTCCTCAACGGCGGACCGGCGCAAGCAGGAACCGCGATCGCAGGCGTGATCGCACTGGTCGGCACCAACGTCCTGACGCCGCGGCAGCTGACGGTCGTCGGGTTGATCACCGCGGTGATCACCGTCGGCGTGGCGTGGGCGATCAAGCGCTCGTACGCGACCGCGCTCGTCGACGCGCTCCGCGCCGGCCGGCCCGTCTTCCGCGATGCGGCGAGCCGCGTCGCCCCGGTCCCGCTCGACGACGACGCCCAGGCGATCGACACGGTGGTCGCCGCCGCGGACGATCCGAGCCCCTCCGTCCGCCGGCTCGCCGTGCAACTGCTCGCCGGCGTCGACGAGACGCGCGTCACCGTGCGGCTGCACGCCGCGCTGGACGACGACGATCCCGGGGTCGTCGCCCTCGCGGCCACAGCGCTCGCCGGCCGCTCCGACGATCCCGCGATCGCCGAACGGCTCCGTGCCCTCGCGGTCGACGAGGACGCCGGCGTGCGCGCGACAGCCGTCGCCGCCGTTTCCCTCGCTCCGGCGTCGATCGGCGCGCCCATCGCGGCCTCGGCCATCGACGATCGTGCCTCGGCCGTGCGCGCGTCGGCCGTGCGGTCGCTCGCCGTCCTCGATCCGGACTCGGCAAGGTCCCCGGCGATCGCACTCCTGCAGGACCCGAGCGCGCTGGTCCGTCGCGCGGCCGCGGACGCGTGCGCGGCGATCCCGGACGGAACCGTCGCCGCGCTGCTCGATGCGCTCGGCCGCCCCGCCTCGCGCGACGCGGCCCTGGACGCGCTGACACAGCTCGAGCTCGGCGACCACCGAGCCGACATCGACGCGTTCGCGACGGGGCTCCTCACCGAAGCTCTGCGCGACCTCGGCCTGGCCGACGAGATCGTCGCGGCCGACGACGCCACCGCACTGCTCCGCGACGCCGTACTCGCGCGGGGCCGAGCCACGGCGCGCGCGGCGGTGCGCGCGATCGCGCTCACCCACGACGACGGCGCGTCGCTCCGATCGGCGGTCGAGAACCTCGATGCGAGCGACGGCGCGCAGGTGGCAACCGCCCTCGAAACCCTCGAATCGACGAGCGCGCAGGCTCTCGTCCGTCCGCTCATCCCGCTGTGGGATCGGTCCGACGGCCGGCGCCACGACGGCGGAGCCGCCACGTCCGACGCGATCGGGCGCGCCACCCACGACCCGGACCGGTTCATCGCGATGTGCGGCGAACTCGCGAGAAGCGATCATCAAGGAGGAACCCCCATGGACGTGCAGACCACGATGCCCCCGATGGAGCGCGTGTTGTTCCTGCGCAAGGTGCCGCTGTTCGACGAGCTCGCGCCCGCCGACCTGCTACCGATCGCGGAGGTCGCGGACGAACAGCTGTTCTCGGACGGCGACCGACTCGGCGCCGAAGGCGAGATGGGCGACGGCATGCACGTCATCGTCTCGGGTTCCGTGCACGTGCGCAGCGGCGACGAGACGATCGCCGAACGCGGCCCGGGCGACGTCGTCGGCGAGCTCTCGCTGATCACCGCGCGACCGCGGATGGCCGACCTGATCGCCGACGGCGACGTCCGGACCATCTGGATCACGCGCCGGGCGTTCGAGGGCATGGTGCACGACCGTCCCGACGTCGCGATCGGTGTGATGCGCGTGCTCGCGATGCGCCTGGCCGAGCACGCCCCGGAACGCCCCCACGCCTGAACCGCGTTCAGCTGCTCGCTACCGCAGCCGCCGATACGGGGGGTACGCTCGCCGCCACGCCGCCCAGGAGGTCCCATCCGTGTCCGACGCGATCCGCTCGTACGCTCGCAGTTCCGCGTTCAAGATCTTGACCCCGGAGCAGGAGAAGAAGATCCACGGATCGTGCCTCCAGGTGCTCGAGCGGACGGGAGTGAGCACAACCAACAAGAAGCTCCTGCAGGTGATGGCCGACCACGGCCAGAAGGTGGACTTCGACGAGATGCGGATCCGGTTCGACCCGAACTTCGTCGAGGAGCAGCGGAAGAAGGCCCCGCGCAATTACACGCTGCACGCGCGGAACCCCGACTACGACCTGCCGCTCGACGGCGAGCGCGGGTGGCTGTCGACCGACGGTTGCCCCGCGCACGTGTGGGACATCGACACGCAGGAGCGGCGGTACTCGGCCAAAGCCGACATCACCAGGTTCACAACGGTGGCCGACGCGCTCCCGCAGGTCGCGATCCAATGGCAGTGCTGCGCCGCCAACGACAAGCCCGTCATGGTGCGACCCATGCACGAGACGCACGCGCAGTGGCACGCGACGAGCAAGCACATCATGCAGATGACCGCGATCGACCCGTTCAACGCGAAGGGCCTGGTCGAGATGTGCCGCGTGATCGCCGGCGGCGCAGACGAGCTGCGCGCGCGCCCGATCATGTCCAACTTCCAATGCTCGATCTCCCCGTTGCACTGGGACGAGCCGACGGTCGACGCGATGCAGATCTTCGCGGAGGCGGGCATCCCCGTCGGGATGTGTGCGATGCCGCTTGCCGGCGCGAGCGCGCCGCTGTCGGTCGCGGGGTTGATGACGATCGCGAACGCCGAGATCCTGTCGGGCTTCACGATCCTCGAGACGCTCGTCCCGGGCGCGAAGACCTTCCATGTCAGCTACAACACGACGATCGACATGAACACCGGCGAGCTCAATCCGGCGTGGGGCGCCAACGACATCTTCGCCGAGATGGGCTCGGCCCAGATGGGCCAGTACTTCAACGTCCCGACCTGCCACGGCGCCTACGGGACCGGCTCGAAGGCGAGCGACTGGCAGTCCGGCGCACAGGCAGGGCTCGCTGCGATGGGCGCGATGCTCGTGCCGGGCGACATGCTGACCGGGATCGGCTCGCTCTACGGCGACTCGGTCTCGTCGATCACCGAACTGATGCTCGGCGCGGAGATCTATGACATCGCGGCCGGCTGGTCCGACGGGTTCGCGTTCGACGACGAGTCCCTCGCGCTGGACGCGATCAACAACGTCGGGCCCGCGGGCCACTTCCTCGACCAAGAGCACACGCTGATCCACATGCGGGAGTTCTGGCGTGAGACGCACATGAACCGGATGACGTGGGACGCGTGGGAAGGCGCCGGGCGTCCGGACCCGCAGGTCGCGGCCAACGACAAGGCCCGGGAGATCCTCGCCACGCACGAGCCGATGCCCCTGCCCGATGGCATGCAGGAAGAACTCGACAACATCATGGACGCGTACGAGGCCGAGGCGCTCGCGACCGAACAGGCGGTGTGACATGGCCGACGACGCCAGGGCTATGCAGCCTGGCAGCGTTTCCAGAGTCCCCGGTTCGCGGATCGGGCGCGAACCTCTGCAAGGTCCAACGCGGCCTGATGGGCCGTGTTCGGTGGATACGCCTTCGCCACCGCGAAGCCACGGTCCACGAGGGTCTGGTTGAACAGCCGACCGTTGAACCAGACGTAGGCGAGCGTCCGCCCGAACGGGTCGATCAGATCCTGGTCGTACTCGAGGATGACATCTTCACCGGTGAGCTGGTTCGTCGTGAACGCGCTCGCTTGAGGTCCGAAGCATCCGACGGGTTGGCCCGGTGCGACCGTCTCAGGTGTGTCGATGCCGATCAGTCGGATCGTCACATCGTCACCATCCAGCGATACGTGGATCGTGTCGCCGTCAACCACCCTGGTCACCGTGGTTTCCTCCCTCGTTCCGGGCGCCGACATGGGCCGATCGGTGGTCGTCGTTCCGTCGATCGGGCCGCAGGCGACCAGGGTCAACGCGACGACGGCGAGGGGCATGATCCGCACGTCCACGAGCATCGCATGCGCTGACGAGGCGATCAGGAGCGATACCCTTGGCCGCCATGACGGTCCGCATCTTCATCTCCGTGGACATGGAAGGCATCGGCGGTATCACGACGGTGCGCCAGACCACGCGCGGCACCGACGACTACGCGTGGGCGCGCCAGCTGATGACCCAGGAGACGAACGCAGCGATCGCAGGCGCCGCCGACGCGGGCGCGCTCAAGGTCGTTGTGTCCGATTCGCACGGTGACATGGGCAATCTCCTGCCGCTGGAGCTCGATCCCCGCGCCGAGCTCGTCCAGGGCACGCCGAAGCTGCCGTGGAGCATGATGACGGGCATCGATGAGGGCTTCACCGGCTGCGTCTTCCTGGGCTATCACGCCGGCGCCGGAACCGCGGCGGCCATCCTGGACCACACCTTCACAGGCTGGTTCGCCGACATCCGCGTGAACGGCCTGTCGTGGAACGAGACACACCTGAACGCCGCGCTCGCCGGGACGTTCAACGTGCCGCTGCTGTTCGTGTCGGGCGACGAGGAATGCTGCAACCAGGCGACGGCCGCGCTCCCGTGGGTTCGCGCCTTCGCGACCAAGACGGGGTTCGCGGCGATGTCGGGAAGATCGAAGTCGCCTAAGAACGTGCAGGATGCGACGCGACGCCTCGTCGGGGAGTCGGTGAAGAACGCCGACAAGGCGGAGGTCTGGAAGCCCGATGGTCCGTTCGCCGTCGAGGCGTTGCTCACGTCGAGTGCGCTCGGCGACATGCTCGCGATCGTCCCCGGGACCGAGCGCACGAGTCCGCGATCGGTCAAGTTCGAGTGTCCAGATGTGCGGACGATGTACCGGATGCTGCTTACGTGGTTGAACCTCGGGCGCCGCGTCGGCCCGCGAACGCCCGTCGAGTGAGCCCTACAGGGCCACGGTGCGGATCTCGGCCGCGCCGAGATCGACGGAGACGCTCGCGATCCGCGCCGTGACGTTGCCGCGCTCGGCGTTCCAGACGCGAACCTTCGTCCGGTCGTCGTGCCGCCGCACGTTCGACAGCAGCGCTGTTCCGAGATCCAACGACAGCAAGGAGCCCGTGCGGGGGAGCTCGCCACCACCCGGCGCCGGGGCTTCTGCGATGGGCAGCGCGAACCGCTCCCACCCCTCGAGCAGCGCCGCACCCGTCGGCGGCCGCGGCCACAGCGCGAGCGAGAAGGACGTCTCGCCGATCATCTGCGCGCCTGGCGTCGGCGTGCGCGGCCCCGCGTCCCACGGACGAGTCGCGAAACTCCCGCTGATCCGGCCGACACACCGCAGCAGCGTGATCGCCAGCGCGTCGCCGTCAACGACCTCGTATTCGAAGACGCCGTCGTGCAACACCGCGACGCCACCGGCGACGACGACCTGCCGGGCAGGCCACGTCGCCGAGGCCGCCTCGAGCCGGCTGCCCTCTCCGATCAGCGGCCGCGAGACGAGCTCGAACGGTGCGCCCGCGAGCGAGCGCGTCGCCGCGCTCGGCAGCGTGACGACGAGTCGCAGCCGGTGGTCGGGGCGGTCGTTGCGGATCACGCCGTCGAGACGGATGAACGGCTCTCCGTCCCGGCGCGTCACCCGAGCCAGCACGTGCAGGCCATCCCACGTGGCCACGACCTCGTGGCCGCGGACTTCCATCGATGCCGGCGGCGACGGCACCTGGTCCGGTTGGGCGTAGCAGAAGTTGTAGAGGTCGCCGACGTCCGGTTCGTCGAGCAGCCGCACCTGCAGCCCGCCGATCGAGATGGCATCGCCGTGCTCGGCGACCTCGACCGTTCTCACCGCCGGCTCGCGGACCGCCCCGACCGAATAGCCGAGCGCCGGCACCCCTTCGCGCTCGAACGG
>JBJMLQ010000109.1:0-17845 GCA_045805225.1 Actinomycetota bacterium
GAGCACCGCGACGATCTGTGCCTGGACCGTGCGGTTGAGCGACGCCCACGTCTGCTGGAACGCGTCGCTGGCAAAGATCTTCTGCAGCTGGGACTGGACGAGGCCGCGGACGCCGTCGGCGATGGGACCGGCCAGGAACGCCAGCCGGGCGTCGCGCTGCTGCAGGGTCGCGCGCAGGCGGTCTTCGACGTCGAGTGCGGTGAACACCTCTTCCGTGATGGTGCGCGCGAGGTACTCCTGGACCGCCGGATCGCTCGCCAGCGGCGCGACCGTCTCTACGTAGTGATCCGTGTTGAAAACGGTCCTGCGAGCCCAGAGGCCGGGCACGGCGACCGTGAAGCACAACACGGCGAGAACGACGAGGATGGCGGTGATGACAACGCGCGTCTTGCGGCGGCGCTCGGGTCGAGCTTCCAGCTTTTCGACGCGCTTCTCAAGCGCATCGCGCTCTGCGCGAAGCGTCTCGGCGTCGCTCGTGTCGGACATGGTCGGTCCCCCCAGATCGATGCGGTATCGGCGAGGATACTCGGCCGTGTCGGGGCGCCGCCGCGACGGAGCCGGACGCCGGCCGCGTCGAGTGACCACGCACGAGGCTCTGATCGTGAACCGAAGGAGTGCAGGATCTGCTGTTGTGAACGCGAGCCTGTGACGTCCGGAGCTCCGGACGCCGCTGATGCGCCGTCGCCGTCGGCGGCGGGGTAGGGTTCGGCGTGATGGACGTGGAGGCGCGCGAACGGTTCTTCAACGCCCGTCAGGGGTGGTCGTTCAGGCAGCGGTTGAAGGCGCTCGACAGCTACGGCCTCCTGTTGGCACTGATCGTGCTCTCGCTGATCGCGTCGTCGTTCTCTCCGTCGGATCTGCACGCGTACATGCCCGCCGTTCGCGCGGCGATCCTCGGCGGCACGCTCGCGTTCGCGCTGCATACCTCCGGGGCGAAGCGCTCGACCTACGTCGTGTGCGGCGCGCTGATCCTGATCGCGGTCCTGTCCACCTTCGTCGTGGATGCCGGCACGAAGCAGGGCAAGATCGTCGACGCCGTCGCCGGGATGCTGCTCGTGGGCGCGATGCTCGTCGTGATCCTGCGCCGGTTCCTCGCCCACCCGGTGATCACGGGCCAGTCCGTCCTGGCCGCGATCTGCGTCTACGTGCTGTTCGGGCTCGGGTACGCCGCGATCTACGGCCTGATCGGCGCGATCGATCCGACTGCCCTGTTCGCGAACGGGATCGGCGAGGGGACCAACGTCGAACGGATCTACTACAGCTTCATCACGCTGTGCACCGTCGGCTACGGCGACTTCGTCCCGTACGGCAACGTCACCCGCATGGTCGCGGTGACGGAAGCCCTCGTCGGGCAGGTCTATCTGGTCACCATCGTGGCGCTGCTGGTCAGCCACGTCGGCAGCCAGCGCCCGCGAGCCGGATCCGACACCGGCTGAGGCCCGGCCGGAAGCGCTTCCGCGGATCCGTATTACGGTTGGTGCCGGCCGGGGGGACATCAAGGGGGGATCAGTGGCGCTACCGATCGAGGATTACGGCATCATCGGCGACCTGCACACAGCGGCGCTCGTGGGCAAGGACGGATCGATCGACTGGCTGTGCCTGCCTCGGTTCGATTCGGCCGCGTGCTTCGCGGGACTGCTCGGAACCGAGCACAACGGGACCTGGCGGATCGCGCCGGCCGGCGAGATCACCGGCACCACGCGGCGGTATCGGCCGCACACGCTCGTGCTCGAGACCGACTTCGAGACGAGCGACGGCGTCGCTCGGGTGACCGATTGCATGCCATTGAACAGCACGCATCCTCGCGTCGTCCGTGTGGTCGAGGGCATCCGAGGCACCGTGGCGATGGAGCTGTTCATGTCGCCTCGCTTCGACTACGGCAAGACCAAACCGTGGATGTACAAGAACGGCGAGGCCATCGAGGCCGGGGCCGGTCCCAACGCGGTCGAGCTGCGGGGCCATGCGCCGCTGCGCGCGCACGACTTCCACGCGACCGCCGAGTTCTCGGTGCGCGAGGGCGAGCGCGTCGGGTTCGTCTTGAGCTCGCATCCGTCGTGGGAGGGCATGCACGAGCCGATCGACCCGTTCGCGGCGGTGGAGCAGACCGACGACTGGTGGCGCGAGTGGGCGGGCCGTTCGATGTACGACGGCCGCTGGGCCGATGAGGTCGAGCGGTCGCTGATCACCCTGAAGGCGCTGACCTTCGCGCCGACCGGAGGCATCGTCGCCGCGGCGACGACCTCGCTGCCCGAGTTCCTCGGCGGTGTGCGCAACTGGGACTATCGGTTCTGCTGGCTCCGCGACGCCGCGCTCACGCTCGACGCGCTGATGACCGCCGGCTACGTCGAAGAGGCGACCAGCTGGCGCGACTGGGTCTTGCGCGCCGTCGCCGGCGACCCGGAGGACATCCAGATCATGTACGGGCTCGGCGGCGAGCGGCGGCTCGACGAGTACGAGCTGCCGCACCTCGACGGCTACGAGGGGTCGGCGCCGGTGCGGGTCGGCAACGCAGCATCGGGACAGCTGCAGCTCGACGTGTACGGCGAGCTCGTGGACGCGATCTACCACGCGCGGCAGCTCGGGATGGCACCGGTCGAGCGCGCGCAGACGGTGGCGCGGCACGTGATCCGCTGGCTGGCCGAGCACTGGCAAGACCCCGACGACGGCGTCTGGGAGGTGCGCGGCGGCCGCAAGCAGTTCGTGCACTCGAAGGTCATGGCCTGGGTCGCGGTCGACCGGGTGCTGAAGCTGGCGGAGGAGACGGGGCTCGGCGACGAGGTCGACGAACTGACCAAGCTCGCGACGGCGATGCACGAGGAGATCTGCCGCGAGGGCTTCGACGCCGAGCGCAACACGTTCACGCAGTACTACGGGTCGACGCAGCTCGACGCCTCGCTGCTGCTCATCCCGCAGGTCGGGTTCCTGCCGCCCGACGATCCGCGCGTCGTCGGGACCGTCGAGGCGATCCAACGCGAGCTCGTCAAGGACGGCTTCGTCATGCGCTACATCCCGGACGACGACGCAGCCGACGGTCTGCCGCCCGGGGAGGGCGCGTTCCTCGCGTGCAGCTTCTGGCTCGTGATCGACCTCGCCCTGATCGGCCGGCACGACGAGGCGGAAGCGCTCTTCGAGCGGCTCGTCTCGCTCAAGAACGACCTCGGCCTGTTCTCCGAGGAGTACGACCAGGTCAACCAGCGGCTGATCGGCAACACGCCGCAGGCGTTCACCCACCTCACCCTGATCGCGGGCGCGAAGGTGCTGAGCGACGGCGCGGGGCGATGAGCACGACGCAAGAGGCGTTGCTCCCCACCGGCACGCAGCACGCGATCGCGTACGGCGATCAGCGTGCCGTGGTGACGGAGGTCGGCGCGACGCTTCGGAGCTACGAAGCGGCGGGCGAGCCGGTGATCGACGGCTTCGCGGTCGATGAGGTGTCCACCGCGGGTCGCGGTCAGGTGCTCGCACCCTGGCCCAACCGGCTCGAGGACGGCCGCTACACCTACGGCGGCGTCGACGGCGCGGCGGCGCTGGACGAGCCGGAGCGCGGGAACGCGATCCACGGGCTCGTGCGGTGGCGGCCGTGGACGCTCGATGACCGCGCCGACGACGCCGTGACGATGCGCTGTGTCCTGCACCCACAGCCCGGATATCCCTGGCTGCTCGAGGTCGGCGTTCGCTACGCGCTCGGGCCCGGCGGGCTCACGGTCGAGACCGACGCGACGAACCGCTCGAGCACCCCGGCGCCGTTCGCGATCGGCTTCCACCCGTACGTGACCGTCGGCACCGAGCGGATCGACGGCGCGCACCTCACCGTCCCCGCCGGCGAGCACCTGGCTGCCGACGACCGAGGGCTCCCGACGGGGCGACACGCCGTGATCGGCAGCGACCTGGACTTCATCAAGACGCGGCCGCTCGGCGCGAGCCGGCTGGATACGGCCTTCACCGCCCTGGATCGTGACGCCGACGGCCTCGCCGCCGCGGTGCTCGAACGGCCCGACGGAAGCCGGGCGGTGCGCGTCTGGGTCGACCCGGCGTTCCGCTACCTGATGGTGTACACGGGCGACACGCTGGAGCCGGCCGAGCGCCGTCGTGGCGGCGTCGCGATCGAGCCGATGACGTCGCCGCCCAACGCGTTCCGCAGTGGGATCGACCTCGTCGAGCTCGCGCCCGGCGCGACGTGGCGAGGGCGATGGGGCATCGCCGTCTCGGTGGGGGTGTGACGGTGGAGCAGGCGCACGTCGTCATCGTCGGAGGCGGGTTCGCGGGCCTCGGTTGTGCGCACGAGCTGGCGAAGCACCCGCATCATGCGCGCGTCACACTGATCGACCGGCACGACTACCACCAGTTCCTGCCGCTGCTGTATCAGGTCGCGACGTTCGAGCTCGCCGGCGACGACGTGGGCGTCGATCTCTCCGAGCTCTTCCGCAAGCGTGATTCAGTCGAGTTCGCGCGCGGTGATGTGACCACCGCCGACCCCGAGACGCGGTCGGTGACGAAGGACGACGGTCGAACGATCGAGGGCGACTACCTGGTGCTCGCCGGCGGGAGCCGCGCGAACTTCTTTGGCACGCCGGGGACCGAGCACGTGTTCCCGATGTACTCGCTCGATGACGCCCGGCGGCTTCGGGCGAGGATCCTCTCGTTGTTCGAGGGCGCCGAGCGCGACCCCACCGAGGTCGATCGCGGCGCGCTGACCTTCGTGGTGGTCGGCGCAGGCGCGACCGGCACCGAGGTCGCGGGCGCGCTCGCCGACCTGATCCACGAGGTAATGCCGTCGCGGTTCCCGGGCCTCGCGCCGGCCCGCGCGCACGTCGTCATCGTCGACGCGGGCACGGCCGTGCTCGGGCCGTTCTCGCCGAAGGCCCACGACTACGCGTCGAAGGTCTTGACCGACCGCGGCGTCGAGATCCGCTTGGGCACGAGCGTCAAAGAGGTCACGGCCGACCGGGTCACGCTGTCGGACGGCGACACGATCGCCACCCGCTGCGTCATCTGGGGCGGCGGGATCGAGGCCGCGCCGCTGGCGCACGCCGTCGGGTTGAAGCAAGGCCGCGGCGGCCGGATCGACGTGCACGAGGACCTCACGGTTGAAGACCATCCGCGGGTGTTCGTGGTCGGGGATCTCGCCAACATCCCGGGCCCGGCCGGGCGTGCGTTCCCGCAGCTCGGATCGGTCGCTCTGCAGGCCGGGCACTCGGCGGCGGAGAACATCCTGCACGACGTGAACGGCGAGCCGATGCAGCCGTTCCGCTACCACGACAAGGGCATCATGGCGATGATCGGCCACAACGCCGCGGTGGCCGAGATGGGCGAGCATCGGCACGAGCTGCACGGCGCCGTGGGCTACGCGGCGTGGCTCGGCGTCCACGCCTACCTGATGAGCGGCACCCGGCAACGGGCCGACGCGTTCATCAACTGGGCATGGGACGAGTTCGGCAAGAGCCGCGTGCTCAACACATCCGACGAAGCGAGGCTTCACTGGGAAGGCGACACCGATGCCTGAACACTACGAACGAGCTTCTTCCCGAGCATCGGCGAGGTGAATCCGGCGCTCACCGCGATGGCGAACGCGATCCGTGTGGGCGAGCACCTGCTCGAGCGCGTCGCGTAGCGGTGGCGTCGGCAACCGGGCGGCGGTCCTCGCGCTGGTGATGGGTCTGCTGTCGGTCGTGCTTGCGCGCCGACCGGATCGGGGATGAGCGAGCTTGGACGTATGTCGCGAGATGTGGTGATGTTCACGAAGGACACTGAGGAGGGACCATGAGCTTGAAGGGGAAGTCCGCCATCGTGACCGGTGGCAACACAGGGATCGGCAAGGCGATCGCACTCTCGCTCGCCGAAGAGGGCGCGAACGTCTGCATCGACTACGTGGCGCTGCCCGAGGCGACGGAGGAGCTCGAGCGGGGGATCGTGGCGCTCGGCGACCAGGCGATCGGGGTGAAAGCCGACGTCAGCAAGGTCGCCGACCTTCAGATGTTGATCGACGAGGCGGTCAACGCGTTCGGCCGTCTGGACGTGATGGTCAACAACGCGGGCGTCGAGACGCGCACGTCGGTCCTGGACACGCCCGAGGACAAGTACGACTTCGTGATGAACGTGAACCTGAAGAGCGCGTTCTTCGGCACGCAGCTCGCCGCCAAGCAGATGATCAAGCAGGGCGACGGCGGGCGGATCATCAACATCACGTCGGTGCACGAGGACTGGCCGATGCCGGGCAACACCCCGTACTGCTTGTCCAAGGGCGGGATGCGGATGTTGACCCGCACGGCGGGCGTCGAGCTCGCGCCGCACAACATCACCGTGGTCGGCGTCGGCCCCGGCGCGGTCGACACGCCGATCAACAAGGAGACCGAGGCCGACCCCCAAAAGATGAAGAAGCTCAACGCCGCGATCCCGCTCGGCCGGGTGGCCGACCCGAGCGAGATCGGTTCGGTGGTCGCGTTCCTCGCGGGCGACGGGTCGAGCTACGTCACCGCCACGACGATCTTTGCCGACGGCGGCATCATGCAGGGCAGCCCGGGGCTGTAGTGCAACCGTCTCTCATCGTGAAGGACATGGCGCACGTGCCCGGCGGCACGTTCCGCATGGGCTCCGAGGAGTTCTACGAGGAAGAGAGCCCGGTCCGAGAGGTGAGCGTCGGCCCGTTCTGGGTGGACGAGCATCCGGTGACGGTTGCTGAGTACCAGCGGTTCGTCCGTGCGACGGGTCACGTCACGGTTGCGGAGGAGGCGCCCGACCCCGCGGTGTACCCCGACGCCGACCCGTCGTTGCTGGTGCCAGGGTCGCTCGTGTTCCGGCAGACGCAGGGGCGCGTCGATCTCCGCGACGTCACGAACTGGTGGTCCTACGTGCCGGGCGCCGAATGGCGGAATCCCGAGGGCCCCGGGAGCTCGATCCGCGGCCGGGAACAGCATCCCGTGACGCAGGTCGCGTATGCCGACGCCGAGGCGTACGCGGCGTGGGCGGGGAAGTCCTTGCCGACCGAGGCGGAGTGGGAGTTCGCCGCGCGTGGCGGGCTGGACCAGGCTCGATTCGCATGGGGCGACGACTTCGCGCCCGACGGGACGATCATGGCCAACACCTGGCAGGGCGAGTTCCCGTGGCAGAACCTGTTACAGGACGGCTACGCCGGGACGTCGCCGGTCGGCACCTTCCCGCCGAACGGCTACGGGCTGTACGACATGGCGGGCAACGTGTGGGAGTGGACCGTCGACGCGTGGGCGATGCCCGCCGACGGCGAGCACGCGTGTTGCGCCCCGGACGTTCCGCGCACGATGGAGGCCGGGGCCTCGCGGGACGCCGACGCCATCCCGCGCAAGGTGATCAAGGGCGGATCGCACCTGTGCGCGCCGAACTACTGTCTGCGGTACCGGCCCGCCGCGCGCCAGGGCGAGACGATCGACACGTCGACGGGCCACCTCGGGTTCCGCTGCGTCGTTCGCGAGTAGCGTGCCGGCGGCGCATCGCCGTGAAGCTACGGCTGGTCCGACAGCCAGGCGAACGCCAGCGGCGATGCTGCCGTCAGGTCGATCGCGGGCTCGACCGTCGAGAACGACTGCACGTCGTCGGTGAACTTCGCGCCCGACCCGTCGAACGCGCCGAAGCGGTCGCTCCCGTTGGCCGGGCACAGGTTCATCCCCGACACCACGCCCTGGTACGTCGTCCCGTTGGGGCCCTCGACGGCGGCGCCCTTCAGCACCGGCGCCGTGCCGTTGAGGTGGCCGGCGAGGTTCGCGATCTGATGGTGGATGCAGTCCGGGAACACCTTGCCGTCGCCGACGATCAGCGACGACCCCCACGCGTTCGCCCCAAGGATGTTGCCGAGCCACCCCATCGCCTGGTTCGCATACGTCGACGTCCCGGTCAGCGCGTCGTACTCGCTCGCCATCACCGAGAGCCCTTCGCCGTGCGTGGTCGTGTCCCACGACGCCCACGTGAAGCCGAACCCGAACGGGTCGGTCGCCGCCTGCGCCACCGCGCCGTCGAGCTCCTTCTTCATGTCGGTGAGGAGCTGGGCACGCGTCACCTCGAGCCCCGCCGGATCCCCTGCCGCTTCGATCGCGCGGTACAGGTCGTAGTGCGCGAACCCGCTCACGTCGTACAGGTTGAGCGTGTCGCCGGCGTCGCCCGGCCCCGTGATGTACGCGTGTGCCCAGTGCGCCGCCTTCGTCAGATAGAACGACGGATCGGTGTGCGGCAGCCCCGTCGGGAGCCCGCCGTCGGCCAGCGCCGTCGCGAGCTCCGTCGCGCCGAGCTCGAGGTCGTCGCGCCACTCGGTCTCCGGATAGAAGCTGAACGGGATGAGGGTGAGCAGGTCGCCCGCCGGCGACGTGTCGGCTAGGTCGAAGATGTGCTCGCCGGCGAGCAGGCATCTCGCCGCCAGCGCCGGCGCGCTCGTCCGATACACCTGGAAGCAGAGCCCGAATGCGGCGGCATCGCGCCCCGCGAGGTTCGGGCTCACGGGCGACCCGGCGGGCGCGGCGCGGAACGCGGGCCGATGTCGGATGTACCGGTCGCTCGGATCGGTGCCGCCGAAGGTGTCGTCGGCCTGCGGCAGCCGCCAGATGTCGTGGTCCGACACCGTCTTCGCGTTCCCGTTGCCGATCCCCACCTGGTAGTAGAGCGTGCTCGTCATGTCGTCCCACATCTTCAACAGCCACTGGACGCCGAACCTCGCCTCCGCGGTGAAGTTCGACGACGTCGACCCGGATCCCATCCGTGCGGGGAAGTCCCTCACGCCGGCGAGCAGCAGATCGGTCGTGTAGCTCTCGGTCTCGACCGCCTTCAGGTAGTCGCCGGCGTCGAACCACCCGCCCGACGCGTCGATCGTCGTGCCGATCGGGTTCAGGTCCCCTTTGAAGTGCCCGCTCTGGTTGACGTGCGGGGTCGTGAAGGTCTTGGCGCTCTGGTCGTTCAGATGCGCGGGCGCGGCGCGAAGCGGCGACGGGACGTAGTTCGGACCGTCGCGCTCCGTCTGATAGAACGACAGCGCGTTGGTCAGCGCCTGCCTGTACAGCGTCGCCTCGCTCCCGATCCGGAACCGTGGCGAGGTCGCGCCCGCGGCGCCGGTCACCGTGATCACGTATCGGCCGGGCGTCGTGAGCGCAGTGAAGTCGAGCGGGTGCACGAACCCGAACGTGCTGCTCCAGCTGCCCGCCGACGCGGGCACCGTGCCGGTGAACACCGCGGTGTGCGTCGCGACATCGACGACCGAGAACGAGCCGCCGGCGTCGTCGACCGACGACATGACGAACGCTTGCTTGGGGAGCGACGCCGGATAGCCGACCTGGTTGATGCGGATCAAGGCGCTCGCCGTCGTCGCATGCGCGGCCGGCATCAGGCCGAGCGCGAGCGCGCTCGCGCAGATCGTCATGAGGGATCGGTGATGCCGGGGGGAACGACGCATCACGACGATGCTATGTACGGGCCGTGTTCCAGGTCAACGTTCAGTTGACGTAGCCCTCGACCGTGCCTTCGTCTCGGACGCTCGCGTCGTCGGGATCCATCCCGGCGGCCCGGCGCGCGCGGCGCTGGTGCAGCAGGTCCCAGCATTGGTCGAGACTCACCCCGAGCTTCTCCAGCCGATCACGGTCTTGGTCCGACGCCTCGCCGCGCGACTCTTTCTGGAACAGCGCGTGCTCCTCGTCCGCGAGCTCGTTGATCCGTGCGATGACGTCCTTGTCCTCCATGCCGCGCCCTCCTGATCGTCCGGGCCCCAATCGTCCCACCCTCCCGCAGGAAGGGGGTTGACGGGCCGGCGTGGCAGGCGTAGTTTACCGAGAGGTTAGATAACCGAAAGGTTGAGTAGCGATGGCGACGGACACGCTCGCGGGCGAACTGGATACGACCTTTGCGGCGCTCTCCGATCCCACCAGACGGGCGATCGTGAAGCGCCTCGCCGACGGGGAGGCGTCGGTCACCGAGCTGGCGGCGCCGTTCGCGATGAGCCTGCCGGCCGTCTCCAAGCATCTGAAGGTGTTGGAGAAGGCGGGGCTGATCTCCCGCGGCCGCCGAGCGCAATGGCGTCCCTGCCGGCTGGAACCTGAACCGTTGAAGGAGGCGTCGGACTGGCTCCAGGAGTACCGGCGTCTATGGGAGGAGCGGCTCGACCGCCTCGACGAGTACCTGCAGACACTGCAGGGGAAGGAGCAGAACGATGAATGAGCTCACCGCAGAGATCACGATCTCACGCATGATCGACGCGCCGGTGGACCTCGTGTTCCGCGCGTGGACCGAGGGCGAGCACCTGACGAAGTGGTACGCCCCCGAGGGGTTCGGCGTGTCCAAGGCCGACGCAGAGGCGAAGCAGGGCGGCGTGTTCACGATCGTGATGACGGGCCCGGACGGCGCCGAGTACCCGCTGTGGGGCACCTATACGGAATTCGATCGCCCGACCAAGCTGATCATGTCGGCCACGGCGGCGGGCGCCGACGGCACGCCGGCGCTCGACGCGGTCACAACCGTCACCCTCGTCGATCACGACGGGAAGACCGAGATGACGGTGCACGAGAAGGCGAGCGCCCTCACACCTGAAGCGGCGCCGATGCTCGCCGGCATGGAGGCCGGGCTGCTCCAGAGCCTGCGTCGGCTCGACGACGTCGTCACCGGCGCGATCGACCGCTCGATCGTGCTCAGCAGGATGCTGGACGCCCCGCGCGAGAAGGTCTTCGAGCTGTGGACCTCGGCGGAGCACCTGGCCAACTGGTGGGGACCGAACGGCTTCACGCTGACGACCCACGAGGCCGACATCCGTCCGGGCGGCGTCTGGCGGTTCACGATGCATGGCCCCGACGGCGTCGACTACCCGAACGTCCTGCACTACGACCGCGTCGACGCGCCCGAGCTGATCACGTTCGTGCACGGCGACGACGCCGGCGAGATGCCGACGTTCCGCGGGACGATCACGTTCGACGACTTCCAGGGCATGACGGTTCTCACGATGCGCACGGTCTTCCAGACGACCGACGAGCTGCAGCGACAGGTCGAGAAGGTGGGCGCGATCGAGGGCGGCAACCAGACCCTGGACCGGTTGGTCGGCTACGCCGGCGAGGTCATCAAGGCGCGGCACGACGCCCAATAGGTCGGCGCGTCATCGCGGCTTCCGGCCCGGGGTCGATCCGACCCCGGGCCGAACCGCGTGGAGCTCAGGTGAGCGCGGCCGCGGGCGCCTCCTTGCGCGGGTCGACGAACGGGATCGAGGCGGTCGTTCCCTCGATCGTCGTGCCGTGCTCGGTGTGGATCTCGAGCGTCGTGCCGGGCTCCGCCATATCGATCGGCACCCACACGAAGCCGATGTTCCGCTCCAGTCCCGGCGACCACACCGCGTCGGTGACGTAGCCGACCTTCTTCCCGTCGCGCATCACGTCCCAGTAGCGCGACAGCTCCGCGCGGAGCTGGTCGCCCGGCAGATCGAGGCCGACGAGCTTGCGGTCCACGCCCTTGGCCTTCAGCGCTTCGAGGGCGGCCTTCCCCATGTAGTCCTGTGGTTGATCCTCGACGAGTCGCTCCAGCCCCATCACGTGCAGCGGCGTGTCGTTGAGCGTCATGTCCGAGCCGTAGTTGAAGATGCCGCCCTCGATCCGACGCGCCTCGCACGGCGCGATCGGCTTGATCCCGAACTCCTCGCCGGCGCCCGCGACGGCGTTCCAGAGGTCGTCGCCACGAGAATAGTCAAGCAGGTTGACTTCGAAGCCGGGGATCGCGGTCCATCCCGTGCGGCTGATCAGCACCGGGATGCCGTCGATCGTGAAGTACTCGCACCAGTAGTACTTGATGTCGTAGATCGCGGAGCCCACGAGCTTCTCGAGGGTCTTGGCCGACAGCGGTCCCTGCACCTGCATCGGATGGACGTCGGGCAGGGTGACCTTCGCGTTCAGGCCGCTCGCGGCGAGCACCCCCAGCGCGTACAGTCCCGCGTCGGAATCGGCGAGCTGCATCCACCAGCGGTTGTCGTCGACGTGCAGGAGCACCGGGTCGTTCACGATGCCGCCGTCCGGGGCGGTGACCAACATGTACTTGCCCTGCTTCACCTTGCACTTGGTCAGGTCGCGGCAGGTGATCATGTCGATCAGCTTGTCGGCGTCGGGGCCGCTCACCTCGACCGTGCGCTCGACGCCGACGTCCCACATCGTGACGCCCTCGTTGAGGAGCCGATACTCGACGTCCGGGTCGTCGTAATAGCCGGGCAGGTACATGTGGTTGTAGATGTCGTATGCGGTGCAGCCCGCGCGCCGGGTGGCGTCGAAGTACGGCGACCGTCGGTACCAGGGTCCGAAGTACAGGGTGGCGCTTTGCTCCAGCATCTCCTCGCGTTCGTTGGTCACGATCTGCGCTCCTTCCACTTTGGTGGCCGCCTTGGTGGCCACGTGCCCGCGGCTTGGCGGCCGCTCCCGGCCGCCCGACGACTCACCGGAGCCTACGTCGGCCCCCCGGCCGAGCGGTAACCCGCGGTTGCGCCGAACGCGCTGCTGTCGGATGCTGCCGGTCCACCGACGAAGGGGGCAGGGATGGCCGAGTTCGACATGGAGCTGGTCCAGCGGGGCGCGAGGAACCGGCGGACCCCGTATTACGAGGCGGAACAGCGCCACACGCCGCTCGGCTACACCGTCTACAACCACATGTACTTCCCGATCCGGTTCGATACCTTCGAGGCCGAGTTCGACGCGTTGCTCAACGACGTCACGGTGTGGGACGTCTCGGTCGAGCGGTGCCTGGAGATCTCGGGTCCCGACGGGTTCCGGTTCGCGCAGCTGCTGACCTGTCGTGACCTGTCGAAGTGCGCGGTCGGGCAGGCGAAGTACGTCCTCGTGTGCGATAGCGACGGCGGGATCATCAACGATCCGGTCCTCACCCGGATGGACGAGAACACCTTCTGGTTCGCGCTCGCCTCGAGCGACGCCCTGCTGTTCGCCCGCGGGCTCCGCAACGCGTTCCCCGACCTCAACGTCACGATCCGAGAGGCCGACGTCGCGCCGATGCAGATCCAGGGCCCGAAGTCCAGGGACCTGATGCAGGCGCTGCTCGGCGACGAGGTGCTCGACATCAAGTACTACTTCTGGAAGCGCTTCGATCTGGGCGGCATCCCCATCGTCGTGACGCGCACCGGGTGGACGTCGGAGGTCGGCTACGAGATCTACCTGGAGGACACGTCCAAGGGAACCGAGCTCTGGGACAAGGTGATGGAGGCCGGCGCACCGTTCAACGTGCGGCCGACCGGTCCGAGCGACATCCGCAGGATCGAGGGCGGCATCTTCAACTGGGGCGCCGACATGACCTACGAGAACAACCCGTACGAGATGGGCCTCGGCAGGCTGGTCGACGATCTGCCGGAGAACGCCTCGATCTCGATCGCCGCGCTCAAGCGGATCGCGAGCGCGGGCGTCGAGCGCCAGATCAACGGCGTGGAGCTCGACGGCGACCCGTTCCCCGCGCTCAACAACGTCAAGTGGCCGGCGCTCGACGGGAACGACGTCGTGGGGAAGGTCACCAGCGCGATCTACTCGCCGCGCCTGGAGCGGAACATCGGCTACTGCTGGCTGCCGAAGGCGAAGTCGGGGATGGGGTCGGCCGTCGCGGTCGAGACCGAGTGGGGCCGGCGCATGGCGACGGTGGTCGAGATGCCGTTCGTCGATCCCGACAAGCGCATCCCCGTTTCGTAGAGGAGGGCCGTTCCTGGCATCGCCCGCCGGGCCGCCGTATCGTGCGGGGGCCCGGCGGGCGGGCGTGCGCGAAAGGGGATCAAGTGGTCGCTTCGGTCGACGTGGTGATGATCGTGCTGCGCTTCTTCCACATCGTTGGAGGGTCGTTGTGGGTGGGCTCCGCGTTCCTGTTCGTTGCGGTGATCGGGCCGTCGGCCGCGGAGGTCGGTCCGAGCGCGGGTCCGTTGCTGGAGGTCGCGGTCAAGAAGCGGAAGGTTGCCAAGCTGATCACGATGTTCGCAACGAGCGCGGTGCTCGCCGGCTGGCTGATGTGGCTCAAGGACCTCCGCGACTACAACTGGAACGTCTCCGATTGGGTCTTCCACTCCGGCGGGTTCGGCCTCGCGCTCACGCTCGGCGGGATCCTCGCGTCGATCGCCTGGTACGAGGGCTACTTCCACGTTGGGAGAGGTGTGGAGGAGCTCGTCGACCTCGGGAGCGAGATGGCAGCCGCGGGCGGGCCGCCGGCGCCCGAGAAGGTCGCCCGGATGCAGTCGATCCAGGAGAGCTTGAAGAAGCACGGGCAGTTCGACATCGTCTTGTTGCTGCTGACGGTCTCGTTCATGGCGACCGCCCGGTACTGGTAGCGGGGGGTCAGTCGGCGACGCCGCCGCCGTCGACCGGCAGCGCGGCGCCCGTGACGTAGGACGCGTCGTCGCTCGCCAGGAACAGCACGCCGCGCGCGATCTCCTCGGGCGTCGCCATCCGCGCGATCGGGCGGTGGCTGACCGTCTGCTCCAGGTACTCGTCCCAGGTCAGGCCCTGCGCGCGCGCGTCCTCACGCTCCATCGGCGTGTCGGTATCGCCCGGGCAGATCGCGTTCACCCTGATGCCCTGCGGTCCGTGGTCGATCGCCATCGCCTTGGTCATCACGACCATGCCGCCCTTCGCGGCGCAGTACGCCGCCGCCTTGGGGCCGCCGACCAAGCCCCACCCGGAGGCGCAGTTGATGATCGAGCCGGAGCCGCGCTCGATCATGTGCGGAAGCGCGAACTTCGACATCAGGAAGGTGGCCTTGAGGCTCGTGTCGACCTGATCGTCCCATTCCTCCTCGGTGCAGCCGACGACGTCGTTGGCGTAGTAGCTGCCGGCGTTGTTGAACAAGATGTCGAGCTGCCCGAACGCTTCGATGGTGCGGCCGACGGCGTTCCGACATTCATCGGCCTTGCGGACGTCGGTGCGGACGAAGATCGCGTTGCCGCCTGTGGACCGGATGCGGTCGGCGACGGCCTCGCCGCGCTCGGTGCTCCGTCCGATGACCGCGACCGCGGCTCCCTCCTGTCCGAAGAGCAAGGCCGTTGCCTCGCCGATGCCGGAGGTGCCACCGGTGATCAGGGCTGCACGGTTCTCGAGTCGCATGGATCCTCCTGGTATCGATGGTCGGGCGGCGACGAACGCCGCACGGACGCTGAGCTTAGGCGCGGATCCCGAGCGCGTAGCGAAGCGCTCGGTCGAGCGCCGCGAGATCGTCCGGCTGGAGACGGCCGACGGTGCGCCGCCGGAGCGCGGTCGTGGGGATCGTCAGGAGCGAGTCACAGTTCGCCACCGATCGAGCACGCAGACCGTGTGCGCGGCCGAGCGGCACTTCGCTCGCGATCCCGCGGATCGTGCGCGTGACCGGCGCGACGGTCACCGACGTCCGGACGGCGATCGCCGACGTGCGCGTCACCACGAGAACGGGCCGGGCGCCGATCGGGTCGGGGAGTTCGGCCACGTGGATGTCACCGCGTTGCAGCGTTCACGCCTCCGGCCAAGAAGCCGCCGCGAGCCGTCGGAACATCTCGAGCTCCGCGGGGTCCTCCGGGAGGCGCTGGTAGGCCTCCGCGTATCGAACGTCGGCGACCGCTTCTCCTACGGCGTCGACGTACAGATCGATCGCCCGACGGATCAGCTCGCTGCGGCTGTCCTCCGCCGCGTCCGCGATCGCATCGAGCCGTTCGACCTGGGCGTCGTCGAGCTGCACCAGGACTTGGACGCGTGCCATCCCGTCCATCATGCCATATGACGTATCATATGGTCCAGTCTCAGACCGTGCGGATCGTCACTCGTTACCCCAGGTGCGCGACCAGCAGCGTCGTTACGGCCGTCGCTCGGTGGAGCACGACGAAGAGGTCGTACACCATCCACGCTGGCCACAGAAGCCCTTGGACGATCGCGAACAGGTGCTGCCAGAAGCCGTCGGCCTGGATCCAGAAGTAGACCCAGGCGCCGAGGACCCCGAGGCCGTAGATCGCACCGCCGCCCGCAGCTGCGCCCTTGTTGGAGCCGTTCGTCATGACGCCCGTCGCGGCGAGCTACATGTTCGCCATCATCTCCATGACCTTGGCGTTGTCGTCGGTGACCATCACGACCCGGTTGTTGGTCGCGATGTACGCCGCTTTGACGTTCACGCCGGCGTTCGAGATCTGGCGGGCCATCATCCCCATCACGCCGGGGTCGCTCGCACCGGCGACGGCGTCACCGAGGATCGCCTCCGCCTCGTCGGACACGGTGATGCCGGCGCCTTCGAGCGCTTTCCGCGCGGCCGCGCCGTCCTGAACGCACAGATGGATGATGCCGCGACCCTCCATCCCGAGCCCGCACAGTCCCTCGATGTTGATGCCCGAACCGCCGAGTGCCTCGCCGATGCTCGCCATCGACCCTGGCTTGTCCTCGACCATGACCGTCAGATCGGTCGCCATGTTCTTCCCCTTTCGTTGAGCCTCCCGACGGGAATACGCCGCAGGGTCTGATAGGTCAAATCCAGGGGGGGCTGGGTGGGGCGGGTGCCTCGCCGTGGGCGGTTTGTGGACAGGGGCGCCTTTGTTGACCCCCGGCCGCAAGCGCGACGAGACTCGGGCCGTGTTCGAATGGCTGCGCCCCGACGTTGAGCTGATCACTGACCTGGGTCCCGCGGAGTGGTTCAGCGCAACGCTCGAACCGTGGGGAAGGCACGGCGTCCGCCTGGCGAGTTTCATGCCCGACGGGTTCGAGAGCTACGCGCGGGTCCTCCACCCATTCGAGCTCTGGGACGGGCGGACCGCTACGTACCGTCGTTGGGCCGATGTCGCAGCAGAACGCGGAGCCTCCATCGACGCCGAGACGTTCGCCGAACAGGTAGCTGGTGAAGACTGGGAAGCGATCGGTGGCAACCATCCGTCAGAAGGTGAAATCCCCGAGGCGGTTTGTGCTTCCCTCGTGAGGACGCTCGCCGGCGCAACGAAGACCCCCGCCGCCTGCTGGTTCGCTGTCTGGTCAGGATGGGGAATGCTCTCCGGGACGCGAATCGTTCCCTCCATCCCGGCGCCCAGCCTCAGGGAGGAGAGGGAGCATCTACGGGCGCAGCGAGCGACGGAAGCGGCGCTCAGGGCGATTCCACAGATCACCGCTGTCCACGGAAGCTCGGGCAGACACTATCTGCTGTTCCGAGGCCCGATCGACGCTGCTTGTTCGTTCGAGCCGGACGGTTGGTACCTGTCTCCGAGCTTCTGGTGGCCCGATGACCGAGCGTGGGCGGTCGTGACTGAGATCGACGGTAAGTCGACGTACGTAGGCGGTGCTCGCGCAACAGTCGATGCGATCCTCGAAGCCGACGATCTTGAAGCCCTTGAGGTCACTCGGAACGTACGACTCGACTGAGTCCCGAGCTGGGTGGGGCGGTGGCCTGGTTGCAGGTGGTTTGTGGACGGGGGCCTTCGCTACGCTCGCCACCCATGACGGATCGTCCAGACGAGAACAGGCTCTTCTGGGAGACGGAAGCCGCGAACTGGCTCGCGTGGGCGAGGACGCCCGGCCACGATGCCTATTGGGACTACGCTCCGGCCTTCTTCCGTGACATCGTGCCGGATCCGTCAGGACGCACGCTGGAGATTGCGTGCGGCGAGGGCCGCGCGTCGAGGGACCTTCGCGCTCATGGTCACGACGTCTACTCGATCGATGGTGCGCCGACGCTCATTCGAGCGGCGGCTGAAGCGGACAAAGCTCATCGGCGGTATGTACTTGCCGACGCGGCCAAGCTCCCGTTCGCAGAGGCGAGCTTCGACTGCGTCGTCGCCTACAACGCGTTGATGGACATGGACGACATGCCGGCCACTGTGCTGGAGGCGGGACGGGTCCTGCGGACGGGTGGGCGCATATGCATCTGCGTCACGCACCCGATGATTGATGCC
>JBJMLQ010000110.1:0-4434 GCA_045805225.1 Actinomycetota bacterium
GGCCGTTCGACCTTGATCACGTCCGCGCCGAGGTCCCCGAGGAACTGCGTCGCCCACGGCCCCATCATCATCTGGGTGAAGTCGAGCACCCGAACGCCCTCGAGCGCCGCCGTCACGGATGCCCCCCTGGCGCCACCGACGCGCGGAAGAGCTCGTCGATCCGATCGAGGGCCGTATCCGGATCGGTTCCGTTCCGCACGAACCCGTGGATGACCTCGCCGGCCGCGTCTTGGAACGACAGGAAGCCGTCGAACCGCGGGCGCAGGTAGGCGCGATCGAGCGCGGGCAGCGTCGAGGAGAAGAACCCGTTCGCCGCCGCATCGACGCTCGGGTCGGTCCAGGCGGCGCGATGGCCGGGCTGCCCGCCGCCGTCGACATAGGGACCGCGCTGGACGTCGGCCGAGCAGGCGAACCGCGCGAACGCGATCGCCTCGTCCACGTACGACGACGCGCTCGACACCGCGAGGCCCGCGCCGCCCAGCGTGCCGGCCCACTCCGGCCCCGGTCCGAAGCGGAGCTCGCGGCCGTCGGCGGCGCTGCGCGCGAACGTCACGTACCCGAACGCGAGCGGGCAGTAGGCGACGTCGTCGTTCGCGGCCATGTGCGCGAACACCGCCGGAGGGTTCGAACCGAGGCTCATCGGGTGCGCGACATCGAGCACATCGTGGAGGATAGACAGCGCGCGACGTCCGGCGTCTCGATCGACGACGCGGCCACCCACGAACGGCGCCCCGCTGATCCCGAGGAACGCACAGATCAGGTCGACGGGGATCGCCGGCATCGCGATCGTCATGTCGTGCTCGCCGAGCGCTTGCGCGAGCGGTCCGACGTCGTCCCACGTCGCCGGCACGGAGACGTTCGCCTGTTCGAGCAGGTCGGGCCGGTACGCGGCCACCTGCGCCGCGGCGTCGACGGGCAGCGCCCACCGGCGCCCGTCCCACACGTAGCTCTCGCTGCTTCGCCCGACGCTCGTCGCGCCGTCGTCCAGATCGGCGGCGACATCCTCGAACGGCGCCAGCGCGCCGCGCGCGACCGCCTCGCCGATCGACGGATGGTCGAGCACGATGAGGTCGTACCGCTCGAGCTGTTCGACCGGCTGATCTGCGAACGCCTGCAGCGACCGCGTCTCCCACGACACCTGGACGTCGGGCCGCTCCGCGCGGTAGGCCTCGGCGGCCGCGCGCAGGCCGCCGTAGCCGCGCACGTGATCCCACGTGACGCCGCGGAGCTCGACCATCACGCCGAACCGACCGGCACCGGCGCCCCTTCGATCCCGATCTCCAGGCGGGTGAGGTGCCACCGGCCGAGGTTGGACGTGAACATCGTCGTTCCCCGGAACGCGAGGTTGGTCGGATGCGCCAGCGTGTGCGCGCTCACGTCGTGGTACACGGTCTCGACGTCGCCGCCGGGCGAGATGCGAAGCACGCGCGACGGCTCGTAGCAGCCCACGTAGAGGTTGCCGGCCCGGTCGAACGCGAGCCCGTCCGGCCAGGACCCGGGCAGCTGCGCGACGTCCTGGCGCTCGCCGGCCGTGCCGTCGCCCTCGATCGGGATGCGGAACACCGCGTGTGCGAAGGTTTCCACGACGTAGAGCGACCGCCCGTCCGCCGCGACCGCGAGGCCGTTGGCGAACGTGACGTCGCGGTCGTACCAAAGCTCGGCGCGGCCGTCGGGCTCCACGCGCCACACACCGGGTCCGGGCACGCCGAACGCGTGGCTGTCCGACACGTAGAGCCGACCGTCGGCGTCGAAGGCGGGGTAGTTCGGGATCTTGAACGCCCCGGCGGGCGCGCCGTCTGCGAACCGTTCCGTGCGGCCGGTCGCCGTCTCGATGCGGAACACGGCCGCGTGCTTCATGTCACAGACATAGAGGTGCTCGGCCGTCCGGTCGAACGCCATCCCCAGGCAGAACCCGTCGGTCGTCGCGACCTGGGTCATGCCGCTGCCGTCCGGCTCCACGCGGTAGATCTGCCCGCGTTCGCCGCCGCACCACACGCTGCCGTCCGGGTGCACGGCAAGCCCCTCGGGGTGATCGAGCTGCGGATCGGACAGCGTGCCGTCGATGAAGACGGAAACGGCGTCGTCGGTGAGCATCATCGGTCCGGGAGGCTGCCGCCGGGACGCATCGCTGTCAACCCGCGGCGTCGCAGACCTTCCGCATGCTCTGCACGAGGCTTGCCAGCGGCTCGCGGCGGTCGTGCGCCGCGAACCAGTCCCAGAGCTCAAGCCAGTGGTACACGGTGTAGAGGTCGAGCGCGTCCCGCCACGCCGCTCGCATCGGGCCGTACGCGGCGATGAGCGCGCGGAGGCGCCGGTCGCTGCGCCGGCGCTTATACGCCTCGGTCTTCGCGACGTCCAACAGGGGATCCCCGGCCACCGCGTTCTCCAGATCGACGATCCCGCGCACGTGCCAGCCATCCGGCCCCGGGCCGACGAGGACGTTCCCCTCGTGACAGTCGTCGTGGCAGAAGACCGGCGTGCGACAGCCGTCGAGCAGCGCGCTGCGACGGTCCACGTAGGTGCGGACCACGCGCGAGGTGTCCGGATCGCCGCCGAGCCGGTCGAAGTGGTCGAGCTTCTTCGTGAACTGAGCGCGCATGTAGTCCGCGTTCGTGGCGAACGGCTCACCGATCCCGTCTTGCCCGAGGTAGCCGAAGGCCGGAAGCTCGACGCGGTGCATCGCCGCGAGCGCGGCGCCGATCTCACCGTCGATCGTGTCGAGATCCTCCGGATCGAGCCGATCGAGCACCGAGACGAGCAGCGTTCCTTCGAGCTTCGTCATCACCAGGTAGTTGCGGTCGAACAGACGCTTGGAGTCGTCGGCGCCGAGGATGTGCGCGAGCGGAACAGCCGGCCTCGTCGCCTCGAGGAGTTCGTACGCGAAGAGCTCCTTCTGCATCTTCCAATGCAGCTCGTCCGCGTAGGTCTTGATGACGACGCTTCGCCCGTCGTCGGACCGAACCTCGAAGGCCGCGCTGTTGTCGCCCCCGCCGAGCGATGTCACGTCGACCGCGGCGAACCCCTCGTCGACGGAGCGGATCAACGTCTTCGCCGTCTCGACATCGAGGTGCACGGCAGGTTGCATCGACGGCAGCGTACGTCGCGGGGTGACGCCGGTTGTTACGGTCTGCGGCGATGCCCACCGCGCTCTTCCGTGTGCTGACCGCCGACGGCGCCAGCCGGCTCGCGCGAGGCACGATCGCCGACGGCCCCCAGGTTCTCCTCCCGACCGAGCTGAGCTTGGACGCGGTGCTCGGCGGCGGTCCGCCGCTTTCGGAGATCGCGTCGATCGACGGCGCAGCGGTCGACGCAACGGCGCGGATCGTGGCACCGGTCACGACCCAAGAGGTATGGGCGGCCGGCGTCACGTACCTTCGCTCGCGAGACGCGCGGGTCGAGGAAGCGATCGAGGCGACCCCCTACGACCGCGTCTACGAAGCGGAGCGTCCGGAGCTGTTCTGCAAGTGCGCGGGATGGCGTGTGCGTGGTCCGGGCGAGCCGATCGCGGTCCGCGGCGACTCCGCCTGGGACGTCCCCGAGCCGGAGCTGACGTTGGTCCTGGATCAACAGGCGCGGATCGTCGGGTACACGATCGGGAACGACGTCTCGTCGCGGACCATCGAGGGCGAGAACACCCTGTACCTGCCGCAGGCCAAGACCTACGACGGCTCGTGCGCGATCGGCCCGGCGATCGTCCCGGCGACACAGATCGAGCCCCCGTTCACCATCCGGATGACGATCGAGCGCGACGGGATCGGTGTCTACGACGCCACGACGTCGACCGGCGAGATGCGGCGGTCGTTCAGCGAGCTTGCGGCCTACCTCGGCCGCGCGCTCTCGTTCCCGGTCGGCGCCTTCCTGATGACGGGGACGGGCATCGTGCCGGATCCGCCGTTCACCCTGGAGGCCGCAGACGTCGTCACGATCGCGGTGGACGGCCTCGGGGCGCTTACCAACACGGTCACGCGACTCGAGATACCCGCGTAGTCGCTACGCCCACCAGATCTCGGTCCGCCCCTCGCGCGGGATCAGGCGCTGCAGCAACTCGACACCCTTGCGGAGGCCTTCGTCGGTCGAGAACAGCAGGTCCTCGTGCTCCATGCTGAGCACGTAGTCGTAGCCGACGGCCCGGAGCGCGCTGACGAACTGCCGCCACGCCTGCTCGCCCTGGCCGTAGCCGACGCTTCGGAACGACCACGCGCGGTCCAAGATCTCGCCGTAGTGCTTCGTGTCGAGGACGCCGTTGCGCGCCACGTTGGCGCCGTCGATCGAGGTGTCCTTCGCGTGCACGTGGAAGATCGCCTGCTCGCGGCCGAGCAGCTTGACCACCTCGACGATGTCCATGCCTTGCCAGAACAGGTGGCTCGGATCGAGGTTCGCCCCGATCTGCGGTCCGACCGCCTCGCGGAGCCGCAGCAGCGTCTCGGGGTTGTA
>JBJMLQ010000111.1:0-5410 GCA_045805225.1 Actinomycetota bacterium
CATCGCGAGCATCGTTCGAACACCGGCCCATCGTCTGAAATGCCGGACCACCAGCCGAGGCCTATCCGCCTATATGCGCGCGTCCGCCGACGGGACTACGCACTCGGCACATCGACCGGGTAGACCATACGGACAACATGCGGACGGGTTGAGTCCCGAGAAGACAGCAGGACCGCTACTGCGCAGGGGGCTTCCAGAACCAGAGGTACGCGGTGTGCTCCCTGACCGGCGCTCCTTGCGGGATCGGCACGATGGCGTTGACCAGGAATCCGTCTTCCGCCGCGACCGTGAAGCCGTACGGAACGATGCTCGTGTCCATCGTCATCGACGGGTCGACCCCCGTCCAGGTCGACGTTGTGGCCGAAAACACCGCGGGGTGCCCGCAGTCCCAGGAGAAGCCCGTTTCGGTGCTCGCGAGGCCCGAGTCGGGAAGCGTGTGCCAGGTCGATGTGGCGGGGTCGAAGGACAGCGTCTGGAGCGCATCCGTCGTCGGGTGTAGGAGGTCACCGCTCCAACCCGCAACGATCAGCTCGTGCCCGGACCACGCGGCGACGGGCGCCGACATCGCGACCGGCGCCGACGGCAGGGTCGACCACGTGTCCGTTTCGGTGTCGAACGCCCACGCCTGATCCGTTCCTGGGTCGACCCCGTGGGATGCGTTCATGCCACCGCACACCACGACGTCGCGACCGGTCCACGTGAACGACGAGAGCGCGTTCGGCCCGGCGGGGGCTCGCAGGCAAGGGGGTCCCACGCGTCGCGTGCAGGATCGAAACCCACCACCTGCATGCCCGTGTGGTCGCCCGCGAAGTACAGCACCTCTGAGCCGGTCCAGATCGCAGCCGATAGGAACCCAGCCATCGGGGCAGGCGACGTCGGTGTCCATGTCTTCGATCCGGGGGCGAACGTGAACGCGGTGTTCGCGCCAGCCTGCGAACGGTGCAGCCCGCCGTCCCACGCGATGACGCTGGAGCCGGTCCACACGTACCTGAGGAACGCGGTGCTCGGCGCCGCCGGGAGCGCCGTCCATCCCTCGGCGTACGAGCCCCATGGATCGTCGTCCGTCGCCGAGACGGCGACCAGGACACCGCCGCCGAGCATGAGCACCGCAAGCGCGGCCGCCGCGATCGCGACGCCGGCTCGCGGCGGTCCTCCGGTGCCGTTCGATGTGCCGCTGTCGGACAACGTCAAGCCACGATACGCCCGCTCAGACCATCTGGAGGAGCTCGCGCAGGTCGCCGATCCGCGGCCCGGTCCAATCGTCGCCCTCCAGATGCAGGAGCGTCGCGACGTCGACAGCGGGGTCGCGGATCTCGACCGCCGTCATGCCGAACTCGGCCGCGCCGGTGAGCTCTCGGTACGCGCCGTCGCCGCAGTAGAGACAGTCGCCCGGCTCGACGTCCAGCGCGTCGCACGCATACCGATAGATCGCCGGGTCGGGCTTCCGCAGGCCGACCACGCTCGAGAAGACCTCGACGTCGACCAAGCCGGCGAACGCCGATGCGTTCCACATCGGCGGCGTGTCCGGCGCGCACATCGAGATCAACGCGAGCCGGAACCCCCGAGCGCGGAGCTCGGTCAGCGTCTCGACGGCGCCCTCGCGCGGACGGAACCACGTCCGGTACATCTCCGCCCGACGCTCGAGCGCGGAGGTGACGAGCTCGGCGGCCGGCTCGTCGATGCCCATCGCCTCGCAGATCGCGACGACGTTTCGCTCCATCGACGCGTACACGCCCGTCTGCCGCTGCACCACCGTTCCATTCCAGCCTTCGCGGAACCGCTCGGGATCGATGCCGAGCACCGCGGCCATGTGGTCGATCGAGGCGTAGAAGTCCTCGTGCGGGAACTCGGGAACGAGCGTGCCGTAGAGGTCGAAGATGACGGCGCGGATCGGCACGTCAGACGGTCTTGCGCCAGTCGTCGACGACCTGGCCGTAGATCACGAGGTCGACGTAGAGGTCGCCGCCGACCTTGCCCGCCCCGCGAAGCACACCTTCCTCGCGCATGCCGAGCCGCTTCGCGACCGCGCGGCTCCGCAGGTTGTCCACGCCGGCCCGGAGCTGGATCCGATGCAGCCCCTCGCTCTCATACCCGAGCGTCATCAACGCCTGCGCGGCACGTGTGACGAGCCCGCGGCCGACGAACGCCTCGTCGAGCCAGAACCCGAGCTCGCCGACATCGTCGGCCCCGGTGATCATGAGGTCGCACCCGCCCGCCAGGTCGTCGCCGACCCAGATCCCGTTGCCGTCGAGCGAGCGGCCGTCGTCGACGCGCGACCCGATGTAGGCCGCTTGCGACGAGGCGTCGGTCGCGTCGTCGACCCAGTGGAACCATCGCGCCAGGCGCACGCGGTTGGCGTCGATCACCGCGAACAACGCGTCCGCATCTGCCGCTGTGTACGGCCGCACCACAGCCCCGCCGCCGAGCTCGATGTGCAGGCCGGCCCTCACGTCCGCACCCTACGTGCTCGCCACTCGTCCTCCAAGATGGCGTACTGGACCGAGTCGAGATAACCGTCTGCGACACGGATCCCGTCGCGCGCGACGCCCTCCTCGTGCATCCCGAGACGGCCGGCCACCGCCCGCGAGCGCAGGTTCCCCGATGCGGCCTGCAGCTCCAGCCGATGGAGCCCGAGCTCGTCGAACGCCATGTCGAAGAACCGCTCGCACGCACGCGTGACGATCCCGCGGCCCTCATACGGCTTCGCGAGCCAGTACCCGATCTCGCCGCTGTTCGACAACGTGTCGATGTCCAACCCGATCCCGCCGGCGAGCTCGCCATCGACCCAGATCCCGTTGCCCTCGATGCTGACCGGTTCGTCCAGGCAGCTCTGGATGAACGTCCGCGTGTCGTCGACGCCCTTGGTCGTTTGCTCCCAGATCATCCAGGGACGCAGATGATCACGGTTGCCGTCGATCAGGTCGAACAGCGCCTCGGCGTCGCCGAGCGTGTAGCTCCGCACGACGGCCCCGCCCTCGAGATCCCAGTACAGCTGGTTCACGGTGCGGCGGTCGCGGCCTCGCGCTTGGTCCGCTCCTCGTCCTGCAGGACGCGCCGGAGCACCTTGCCGACCAGCGTCTCGGGCAACGTGTCGCGGAACTCGATCTCCTTCGGCACGCGATAGCCCGTCAGACCCTGCGCCGGGTCCTTGGCCCACGCGATCAGCTCCTCCGCGGTGAGCTGACGACCGTCCTTCAGCACCACGAAGGCCTTGACGCGTTCGCCCGTGCGGTCGTCAGGGACGCCGACCACCGCACACTTCGAGATCGCCGGGTGGTGATACAGCACGTCCTCGACCTCGTTCGGGTACACGTTGAAGCCCGACACGAGCACCATGTCCTTCAGACGATCGACGATCCGGAAGAAGCCATCGGGCTCCATCACCGCGACGTCGCCGGTGTGGAACCAGCCGTTGCGGATCGCAAGCGCGGTTTCCTCGGGACGGTGCCAGTAGCCGAGCATCACCTGTGGGCCCTTGATGCAGAGCTCCCCCGGCTCGCCCTGCGGCATCTCCTTGTCGGGGTCGTCCAGGGAGATGATCCGCACGTCGGTGTCGGGGATCGGCATGCCGATCGACCCCGGCCGACCGCGGCCGTCGAGGGGGTTCACGTGCGTGACCGGCGAGCACTCGGTCAGGCCGTAGCCCTCGACCAGCACCGCGCCGTCGCTCACCTCCGCGAACCGCTTCGCGACCGCTTGCGGCAACGGGGCGGCACCCGACACGCACGCCTTGACCGACTTGAGATCGAACGTGTGCACATCGGGGAACTCGTTGATCGCCACGTACAGCCGCGGCACCCCCGGGAAGAACGTCGGCTTCTCCTCCTGCGAGATCTCCAGGATCAGGTGGATATCGCGAGGGTTCGGCACGGGCACGAGCTTCGCGGCGATCAGGCCGGTGAGCACCATCGCGAGCAACCCGTACGAATGGAAGAAGGGCAGCGCCGCGAGCACGGCGTCCTGCCCCTCTTCGATCGTCGTGATCCACGCCCACGCTTGCCGGGCGTTCGCGGTGACGTTGGCGTGCGAGAGCATCGCGCCCTTGGCGATCCCGGTCGTGCCGCCGGTGTAGATCAGAACCGCCACGTCTTCGGCCGGCTGGACCGGCGCGACCGGCGGGATCGGACCGGTCGCCGCCATCTCCACGTGCCAGCGGCGCACCGCTGCGTCCTTCGGCACCGGCGGCCAGGGCTTGCCTGCCGCGCGCTGCTGCTTCTTGAACTTCAACATCGGCGCGAGCAGCTTCTTGACCCCCGGCATGTAGTCGTTGAGTCGCGTGATCACGACGTGCTCGATCCCCACCGCCGCGAAGACCTCGGCGAAGTCCGCGTACATCAGGTCGGCGACCAGCACGACGTTGACGTCCGCGTCGCGAAGCTGGTGTTCCATCTCTCGTGCGCTGTAGACGGGGTTGTTGCCGACGGCGACCGCCCCGATGCGCATGCAGGCGTAGAACGCGATCGTGAACGGCGGCGAGTTCGGCATGATCAGCGCGACACGGTCCCCCTTGCGGACGCCGAGACCGGCGAGCATCGCGCTGCAGAGCTCGACCTCGTGCAGCAGCTCGCGATAGCTGAGGTGGTTGCCGAACCAGGCGATCGCGGGCCTGTCGGGGAAGCGTTCGGCAGCTGATCCCAGCAGTCCGAACACGCTTTCCGAGGGGAACGGAGCGATCGAACGGGGCACGTCGAACGGGTAGGACGCGACCCACGGTCGCTCATCGCTCATGCGCGGCATGATATGCGGCATGGCGACGACCCTGCAGGACACGAACGCGCCCGCGACCGGGCCGCACAAGGGTGGGTTGTTCGCGTCTGGCATGCGACTGGTGTGGGCCTATGTTCGCTTGCACCCCAAGCCTTTCATGATCTCTCTGGCCGGCGCCTTGGTGTTCGCGGTGTCGTCGTTGCTCCTGACCGATGCGCTCGCCAAGGCCACCAACAACGTGCTGAAGCCCGCGCTGGACCCCACGGCGGGCGTCGCGCCCCCTGCTGCGAGCACCATATGGCTGTCCGTCCTGGCGTTGATGCTGTTCGGCTGCGGACGGGCGCTGGGGATCATGGTCCGCCGCTACTACTCGGGCGTGGCGGGCGAGCGCGTGATGGCCACCCTTCGCCGCGACGTCTCGGACCGCTACCGCGAGCTGCAGCTCCAGTACCACCGCGAAACGCCCACCGGTGAGCTCCTCGCCCACATGGAGGCCGACGTCAAGGCGGCGGTCGACGTCTTCTGGCCGGTGCCCTTCGCGGCGGGTGTGATCGTGCTCGTCATCCTCGCGATGATCCAGATGCTGCGGATCGACCCGTGGCTCGCGCTCGTCGGGGCGCTGCTGTTCCCGGCGCTCGCACTGATGAACCGGAGCTTCGCCCGTCGCATGGAGGAACCCGCGCGGATGGCACAAGAGGATATC
>JBJMLQ010000112.1:0-3505 GCA_045805225.1 Actinomycetota bacterium
GAGCCCGGCGACCGTCGCGGTCTCGGAGAGCCCGAACGCGCGCGCGACGACCTCGGTGACGTCCGGGACGCCGGGCCGGAACCCGACGGCGGACGACCCAACGGCGCCGACCAGGCGCGCCCACCACACATAGACGGGTGTGTCCGCTCCGATCGGTCCGCCGTCGTGGCGCACCGATGCGATGACGACGGGGAAGGACGCAAGCCCGGCCGCCGCGATCATCGTCGCGGCCGCCCCGCGCGCGCCCTCGAGACGGCGCGACGACGCCAGGGGCATCGGCGCATCATTCCATAGCGGTGCGAAAGCCGCTTCGGACGTCCGGTATCCTTTCGGCTCCGCCGGAGTAGCTCAGGGGTAGAGCAACCGCCTCGTAAGTGGTAGGTCGGGGGTTCGAATCCCCCCTCCGGCTCTCCTGTCATGTCTCAAGACATCGTTCACACCTGTCTCGAGACATCCTGACACTTCATCGCTTCCCGAGCCCCTGATAGCCGGTACTCGGGTCGATCGTGAGAGCTCGGAGCAACTCTCCGTCTTCAGTCACGATCCGGACGTCCAACCCTGCGACGAGCATGAGCACGCGGATGCCGGCGAAGCGTCTGCCCACCTTGATGTGGTGCAGTCGGCTGTCGTGCCGAAGCGTCACCGACCCGGATCCGTCGATCCGGTCTCGTCGCAATCGGAACGGCGCCTCGATGGTCGGCCCGCTCGGCGTCGCTTTTGGTCGAGCCGCGAACGCGTCGGTAGGTCTCATCCGGTCAAGCGCACGATGGGGCCGCACGTCGTTGTAGTAGCTCCGGAACCGATCGAGCAGCGACTGGAGCTCTGAGACCGAACCAGCGGAGTCGTGTTTGTCGAGCCAGCGCTTGAGCGTCTGGTGGAACCGCTCGACCTTGCCGCAGGTCTGGGGGTGATAGGCGCGGGAGTGCACGTCTTTGATCCCCAGCCGGTCGCATTCGAGCTCCAATGCACACCGTCCGCCCCGAGGTGCCGCCGTGAACACCGCTCCGTTGTCGGTGAGCAACGAGGCGGGGAACCCATGGGCCGCAGCGGCTCGGTGGAAGCTCGCCACGACATCGGCGGCCTTGAACACCGTCAGTGCATCCGAGCCCACCAGGAACCGGGAGTGGTCATCGACGATGTTCAAGATCTCGACGTCGGTGCCGTCCAGGAGCTGCCAGTGCGTGATGTCTGCTTGCCAGCGCTCGTTCGGCATCGCCGCCTCGAACCGGATGAACGAGCTCTTCGGTCGCTTCTGAGGCTGGGGGGTGACGAAGCCTCGCCGGGACAAGATCCGCCAGATCGTCGAGACCGATGGAACGACGTCTCGACGTCCTGCGAGGTGGAAGGCGATCGTGTGCGCACCGGCATCTAGGCCTTGATCAAGGAGCTCCTTGCGCAGCGCGACGATCGCGTCCTCCAGCGCCTCGGTGATCCGCGTCGGACTCGTATGCGGTCGTCGGCTCCTCGGCTCCAGCCCAGCGTCCCCCTCGGCGAGGTAGCGCCGAACGAGTTCGTGGACCCACGGTCGAGACAGCCCATAGGAACGGGCCACCTCCGCTTTCGATCGGCCCTCCACCAGCACCGCAGTGACCACCAACCGAGCCAACGACATCGATCCACCCCCCGGTCCGGGGTGTAAACGATGTCTTGGGACACCCGTCAACTATGTCCTGGAACCTGACACCTCGGCCACCGCCACACGCGTTACAGGTCGATCGCCCAGTTGGTGAACGATCGCGTGACGTGCATCCCCACGCGTTCGTAGAGCGTGAGCGCGCCGGTGCGCGAGTCCGTCGACAGCGACGTGTGGTCGTACCCGCGTTCGAACGACCGCCGAAACGCCGTATGGAGGAGCGCGCGGGCGATCCCGCGGTGCCGATGCGTCGCTGCCACCGCGAGCTTGTCGATCCAGATCTCCTCGCTGTCGATCAGGAACGCGCCGCCGACGACACGGTCGCCGTCGGCGGCCACGACGAGGTCATCGGCCGTGAAGGCCTCGCGCCGCGTCACGCTCGCACGCCAATCCTCGAGTGGCGCCGGCGGTCGATCGGCGAACTCCGAGAACGCCGTCTCGAACATCTCGAGCGTTCGGTCCTCCTCCTCGGGGATCCGGATCGCCCGGACGACGATCCCGTCCGGCGGCTCCGGACGCGGTGGTTCGGTCGGATGATCCATCTGAAGGATCCATGAGGTGTGGCGAGGGGTGAAACCGGCCAGGCGAAGCGCCGTCGCGACATCTACCCGATCGTCCTCGATCGTCTGGCCGACACGGTCGTTCCCGCGCTCGCGGGCGCGACCGATGGCCCAACGGCGGAGCGACGTGCCGATCCCGCGTCCACGCATGTCGGGGGCGACGTCGATCCATAGGCGCCGTGGTCCTTGAAGGAGGGCCCACGCCACGATCCGGTCGCCGTCGAAGACACCGAGCCAATCGTTCTCCGGATCGAACCCGGGGGCAGCTATGTCCGACAGGAGGTCGGCGCGCTCCCACATCAGCTCGCCGCCGTCCACGAGCTCGCAGGTGTTGACCATCGCGATCGTGTCGTCGACGTCCTCGAGGGTGAGCGGGCGGGCGTGCAGCCCAGCCGGCGGGATCATGCCGTATGCCAGCCCGGGCATCGTTCCGGCGCGACGGCCCCCGGCAGCGTCTGCACGACCTCGAGTGCGGCGCGCACATCGTCGAAGTTGCGGTACGGAACGAACGGCACGCCGTCGTCCTTGCACAGGTCGACGAGCTCGTCCTTCGCGAAGACGATATCGGCGTAGAGCGCCCCATATCGGTCGGAGTGCCCTTCGCCCACGAACGCCACCGGGCGGTCGGCGCGCTGGACGGCGAGCATCTTGCAAGTCCCGCACCAGTCGCACTCAGGGTTGCCGTTGGGGAACGCCATCGTGCCGCCGGCCCAGGCGTTGGTGACGATCGGGACGCCGGTGATGCCGCCGGCAGCGAGGATCGGCTCGATATACAGCCCGAGCCCGTCGGACACGATCGTGACGGCGATGTCGTCGTCTCGGCACCACGACACGAACGACCGAAGCGTCGGGTCGAGCGGACAATGCTGCACGGCGTAGGCGATCAGCTCGTCCTCGCGCGCCGCGAACGGCGCCACCTGGCCGCGGATCGCCGCGCGTGTGTCGACCTCACCCCGGATCCACCGCTCGTCCCAATCGCGCCAGCTGGGTTCGCCGAACCGGTCCATCAAGTGTTCGGCAACGTCGTGCATGCACGCCGTGCCGTCGAAGTCGACCAAGACCGAACGAACCGGGACCATGCCGTGAGGGTACCGAAGCCGCTTGCGACGGCTGACTCTTGTTCTTGTTGCCGGTTCAGGCGGCACCGTCGAGGATGCGGCGTCCGGCGAGTTCTTGGTCGAGCGGCACGGTCACCTGCTTCAGCATCGCGATGTCGGGACAGGCGACCATCCCCGCCGTGGGATCGGCACCTTCGAACAGCGTGATCGTCACCGTGTCGGTTCCGTATGCGACGTCGACGTGGTCGAGGACC
>JBJMLQ010000113.1:0-5050 GCA_045805225.1 Actinomycetota bacterium
AGGCCATCCGCGTTCACCTCGCGCAGGACCTTCACGTCGATCAGATCGTCGCGCACCTTGACGTTGCCGCCGCCCGGGCCAAGGAAGTAGCGCTCCTGTGACACCTGCGCGTCGCCGTCGAACTCGCCCGGCAGAGACTCTTTCATGCCGTCGACTTCGGCGCCGAACGTTCGCCATTCCCACCTCGGCACGATCGGGTCGGTTGGCGACATCGAACCGACGATACGCGGTGCCGGCTCAGCGGCCTTCGCGGATCACTGCACGCAGAACTCGTTGCCCTCCGGGTCCTGCATCACGACCCAGGACTCGCCCCGCTCCTGCATCTCGTGCACCACGGATGCCCCGGCCGCGGTGAGCCGCGTCACCTCGGCGCCGATCACCCGGTGCCGCTCGCCGGGATCGGTAACCCCTTCCGCCGCGTTGATGTCCAGGTGCACCCGGTTCTTCACGACCTTGCCCTCGGGCACCTGCTGGAAGAACAGCCGTGGGCCGGCCCCGTCGGGGTCGACCACGGCGCTCCGCGAGTTCCACTGTTCCTCGGGCACGTCCCACGCCCGCAAGGCGTCCTCCCACGAGTCGAACCCGCCCGGCGGCGGCTGCTCCTGATAGCCCAGCGCCACCGCCCAGAACCGAGCGAGGCGCTCGGGGTCCGCGCAATCGATCACGACTTGTACCCGTGTGGCCATGCGACCATCGTGGCACGGATCTCGAACGTGCACTGTTCACCATCTGACCCCTTGCGCCCGGGACCATCGAGGTGTGAGCATCCATGAGCCGCTCGGCGCGAGGCCTCGTGGAGCGCGAGACCCGCGGGAGGAGGGATCCCATGCGGCGATCGTGGCACCGATGGTTCCCGACAGGCCGGCAGATGCGCCGATGGGCGCTCTCGGCCATCGTCGCCCTCACGGTGTTCATCCCCGCGCCTGCAGCGATCTCGGCGACGGCGGCGGCGGTCCCGGCCATCACGGGATTCAACCCCTCGAGCGGACACGTCGGCACACAGGTCACCATCACGGGCTCAGGCTTCGCGCCCGGTCAGATCGTCACGTTCAACGGAGTGGCGGCGGGCAAGCCGACGTTCAACCAAGCCGGAACGCGGATCGTCGCCGAGGTGCCGCCGCTCGCAACGTCTGGCCCGATACGGGTCGCGCAACCCGGTGGCCCCTTCGACGACAGCGACGCGCCGTTCACGGTGACGTTCGGCGCCGACCTGGCGAAGACCCGCATCTACCCGGGTCAGAAGCTGACGATCGCCGGGTCCGCCTATCCGCCGTTCGTCGATCTCACGTTCTCGGCAGGAGGAACACCCCTCGGCGGCACCGCAACCGACGCAAACGGCAACTTCAAGGTCGTACGGACGGTGCCCGACATCGGGCCGGGGAAGACCCTGAAGTTCATCATCGATTGCGAGACGGTGACGTGCGCGCAGCTGGCGCTGCCGTTCAGCATGTTCACGGACTGGCCGCAGACCCGCCTCGACCCGGAACAAGACGCGTCCAACAGCGCGGAGTGGCTCCTCGATACGACCTCGGTGACCACGCTTCACCGTCAGTACGACCAGACCGCGGCGCTGGCCACGAGCGCCGCGATGGTGGAACAGGGAGGCCGGCTCTTCTACGGCGGCGGCGGCAACAACACCGGACAGATCTTCTCGATCAAGGTCGGAGGGAAGACCGGGAGTTGGATCGCCACGACGACGCGGCCCGTCACGGGCCTCGCGGTGTCGGGCGGTGTGCTCTACGCGGTCACATGGAACACCCTGCTCGCGTTCGATGCGCGAGGCATCACGAACTGCACCCTCGGTCAGTGCGATCCCCTATGGACCGCCGACCTCGGGACGAGCACGTTCCCGTACCCGCCCGTTGTGTGGCTCGGACGGGTGCTCGTCACCGGATCGGGGAACCCGGCCACCCTGGCGGCCTACGACGCTGCGGGCACCACGAACTGCTCCGGCAGCCCCAAGGTCTGCACACCCTTGTGGTCGCATGCCTACACCGCTTTGTACGGTCCGCCGGCGGCCTCGTCGGACGGGCGCTTGTTCCTCGCTGAGGGTGAGGTCGGCGCGAACCGGATCATCGTGCTCGACGAGTACGGCGGCGCGGTCACGCAGAGCGTGAACCTCGGTGGCACCAGACTCTTCGGCCCAACCCTGGCCGGCAACGCGGTCGGCGGGACGGTGCTCGTGTCCCGGTGGGATGGCTCCACGGCGACGCTCGTCGCACTCGATGCGTCGACCGCGGGGAGCATCGGCAGTTGGACGAGCTCCCCGCTGGGCGGCGCGGACGTGCCGTCCGTGCCGGCCGCGTCGGCGAAGCGCGCGTTCGTCGCGAACAGCTCCGGCCGGCTCGACGCGTTCAAGCTCGCCGGCTGCGGGACCGCGACGTGTGCCCCGGTCTGGACGAGCAAGGCGCTCGGCGCGGGGAACGCCGTCCCGCCGATCGTCGCCGGCGGCGTCGTGTTCCACGCGGCGGACGCCGCGGCCGACTCGCGCAACTTCGACCAGATCTACGCCTTCGACGAACAGGGGCAGACGAACTGCGCAGGAACGCCGAAGGTCTGCCAGCCGGTCGCCACGATCTCGCGAGGGATCACGAACCAGGACGGCAGCGTCGGGAACCCCGGCGGCATGCTCGAGGCGGGCGGGATCGTCTACGGCGTCGGCGGCGACGGCTGGACCGCGTTCGTCCGCTGACCCGTCACGACGGCTGCTCGGCCGATGCCCCCGCTCCGTACAGCGCGGGACTCAAACGGTAGGCGTCGGCTTCCGGTGCGAGCGTGTACCCCTCCCGTTTGCCCAGCCCGGGGATCGTATGCGCTTGTGAGGAACGTTGCATGGGGTCGGTCCCCTGACGAGGAGCGACGGGGCTGTGTCGCGGTACCGTCGAGGCGTGCAGGAGGAGGACGGGTACTTCGACGAAGCCGTCGCCGCGCGCTACGACGACACCGAGTCGACGCGGTTCGCTCGAGGCGAGATCGACGCGGCCGCGGACCTGCTCGCCGAGCTCGCGGCGGGCGGCCGCGCGCTCGAGTTCGCGATCGGCACCGGGAGGATCGCGCTGCCGCTCGCCGCACGCGGGGTCGACGTCGCGGGGATCGAGCTCTCGCGGGCGATGGTCGCTCGGCTTCGCGACAAGCCCGGCGGCGCGGACATCCCCGTCGTCATCGGCGACATGGCGACCGCCACGATCGATGGACCCTTCTCGCTCGTGTACCTCGTCTACAACACGATCGAGAACCTCACGAGCCAGGACGCGCAGGTCGCCTGCTTCCGCAACGCCGCGGCGCATCTGTCGCCGGGCGGATGCTTCCTGATCGAGGTCGGCGTGCCCGGGCTGCAGCACCTTCCGGTCGGCGCGACGCACGAGGTGTTCCACGCGAGCGACGACTACTGGGGCATCGACGAGTACGACGTGGTCAACCAACGCTTGATCTCCCATCACATCGAGAACGACGGCGGGGCGTTCCGGCGCGTGTCGATGCCGTTCCGCTACGCGTGGCCGGCCGAGTTCGATCTGATGGCGCAGATCGCCGGGATGGCGTTCCGCGACCGGTGGGCCGGCTGGCGGCGCGAGCCGTTCACCGCCGAGAGCCGCCGGCACGTCTCCGTCTGGCAGACGCCGGCCTAGGCGTTTCCGCACCGCCGGGAACGGGCATAACCGCTGCTCCGAGACCGAGGGGGGATCCGTCGTGCCTGCGACGAGGAGCGAGGACGAACAGAAACGCCTGGACCGCGAGCTGATCGAGCTGTTGAACGAGCTGCGGGTGGCGCTGCCCGGCGTGCAGGTGCTATTCGCGTTCATGCTGGTGGTGCCGTTCAGCCAGGGGTTCACGAGCCTGTCGTCGGTCGAGCGCTGGATCTACTTCGCCGCCTTGATCACCTCGGCGCTCGCCGCGGCGTTGTTGATCGCGCCGTCCTCCTATCACCGGATCAGGTTCCGCCAGGGCGACAAGGAGAAGATGGTCACGCTCGGCAACCACCTGCTGCTGTGGGGACTCACGCTCCTGGCCGTGGCGATGGCGCTGTCGGTCGGACTGATCAGCGAGTTCGTCTTCGGCACCACCATGGCGCTCATCGGCGGCCTCGGGATCGGCGCGGCGCTTGCGTGGTTCTGGTTCGGCCTCCCGTTCAGCCGGCGCGCGCAGGACTGAGTCGGCTCCGCACATCGGCGTTGGTCCCGGACGAAGAGGGCCGTTCGATCTACGGCGACCGCGGCGCGACCGCGACACTGGCATCGAACGCCGTCGACGCGGGGAGGTGATCACGATGACCACGGCGAACGTCGCTCCACCGCTCGAGGAGCGCGCGTCCTTCGGCGCGGGGATGCGCGCGTTGGGGCGCTGCGCCGTCCGCACCGCTGACCTTGTGATCCGTGAGCGGCTGCACGAACCGAGGGGGAACGTCGGCCGCGCGGTCAGATGGGCCGACGGCACGATGTCCACCGTCTATCGCGAGACGACCACGGATCACGAGCCGGCCGAACCGTGCACGCTCGTCGTTCGGTTCCGGCTCCGCGGCGTGCACCGGCCCGCGCTGCACGCCCTGTTCCGGTTCGAGAGCGAGCTCAACACCGTGCTGTTCGCCGGGTTCCCCGGCTTCGTCTCGAAGCTCTGGTTCGCCGCCGACGATCGGGGCGTCTACCGCGGCGTCTACGACTGGGACGGCGTGGCGGCCGCCCATGCGTACGTGCGTGCGCTGTGGTGGGCGCTGATGGTGGTGAGCGTTCGGTCTTCGATCGAGCACGTGGTCGTCCCGGGGGTTCGGCGCGACGCGTTCCTCCGCGACCCGTCGATCGCCGAGGGCGCCCCCGCGTGGGGCCGCCCGCTCGAGGATCATCCCCGCGCCGGCGAGGTCAGGATCGTGGGCGACGGGTTGAAGTAGGGATCTGCGCCCATGGCCCGGAACGCGCCCAGCGTTTCCGGCGAGCTATCCACCCACCGCGCGCACCCGCGGTCGGCGTCGAAATACAGCACCGCGACGACGTCGGGCCATTGCTTCAGCTGCGCGGCGGCATCGTCGAACCACGACGCCTCGCGCCCGGGATCGGCCGGA
>JBJMLQ010000114.1:0-5127 GCA_045805225.1 Actinomycetota bacterium
CACCGAGCAGAACCAGGAGGGGGCGCGATGAATCCACCCGAGAACGAGCGAGAGGCACGCATCGAGCTGGCCGCCGCCTTCCGGATCGCGGTGCAGTTCGACTTCCACGAGGGGATCTCGAACCACTTCTCGATGCTGATCCCCGGCGCCGACGACCGGTTCTTGATCAATCCGTTCGGACTGCATTTCTCTGAGGTCACGGCGTCGAGCCTGGCCGTCGTGGGCGTGGACGGGACGCCGATCAGCGGCACGGCGCCCGACACGGGGATCGGCATCCATTCGCCGATCCATCGGCTGTGTCCGCAGGCGGCGGTCGTGCTGCACACCCATCAGCCGTGGACGACGGCGCTCGCGATGCAGGAGGAGCTGCACCTTGCGCCCATCAGTCAGACGTCGCTGCAGTTCACCGACCGGGTCGTCTACGACGAGCGGTACGAGGGCCTGGCGGACCTGGACGAAGGAGAGCGGCTCGCGAAGGCGCTCGGCACCCACGACGTGATGTTCTTGCGTCACCACGGCATCCTCGTTGCCGGACGCGAGCTCGGGGTCGCGATCGACGACCTGTACATGCTCGAGAAGGCCGCACAGCTGCAGGTGCTCGCCGGTGGGCTCGGCACGCCCACGCCGATCGCGCCGGAGACCATCGATCGCACCCGCGGTCAGTTCACCGGTCAGGGCATGCTGGAGTGGGGACGCATGCACTGGGCGGCGCTACTGCGGATGCTGGAGAAGACCCAGCCCGACTTCAAGGACTGACGCCGCCGCTACTCGGCTTCGTACTTGAACGAGATGTTCACGCGAGACCGGTACTGGGTCACGCGGCCGTCCTCGATCGTGACGTCGAGCTTGACCACCTCGCCGACCCGCAGGTCGCGAACGGTGCGAGCCGCCGTTTCGACGGCATGCCGTGTCGCGTCCTCCCAGGATTCGGTGCTCGTGCCGATCACCTCGGTCACGCGATAGATGCTGTCCGCCATCCGTGCCCTCCCTTCGTGTCGCTGCTGCGTCCTCTACGCGGTGAACCGAGCGCCGAGCTCGCGCACCACCTCTGCGACGAGCTCCACGTCCTGTTCGCGCGAGCGCCAGTTGACGATCGCCGGGCGGAACGCCACCCGGCCGCCGTAGGTTGTCGAGCCGAAGAACACCCGGCCGTCGGTGATGGCCGCCTCGCCGATCCGGCGGTTGAGCTCGTCGAGCTCCGGGCCGTCGACCGAGCCGTCGGGGCGATACCGGAAGCACACGACGTTGAGCGGCACGTCCGCGAGTCGCTCCAGGTCGGGCGCGGCGTCCACCTCGTCGGCGAGATGGTGCGCAAGATCCAGGTCGTGCTCGACGATCGCCCGATGCCCCTCCCGACCGTAGGCACGCAGGGTGGCCCACACCGGGAACGAGCGCGCGCGGCGTGACATCTCAGGCCCGCGGTAGCCCCAGTTCGGCTGGGGCTCGTCGACGTCGGGCAGGTACGCCGCGCCCGCGCCGCCGAACACCGCCGGCAGCAACGCCTGGTCGCGGACGAACGCGAAGCCGTTCTCGTACGGCACGTTGAGCCACTTGTGCCCGTCCGCGATCACGGAGTCCGCTCGCTCGACGCCGCGGACCAGATGTGCCGTACGGGGCGACAGCGCCGCGAACAGGCCGAAGGCGCCGTCGACGTGGAACCACGCGCCCGAGCGCTCCGCGAGCTCGGCCATGTCGTCCAACGGATCGAAGTCGCCGGCGTTCACCTCGCCCGCGCTGCCGATCACGATCGCCGGCGCGCCGTCGAGCTCGCGGAGCGCCGTCTCCATCGCGGTGAGGTCGACGCGTCCGACGTCGTCGCGCGAAAGCGTGCGCACACGTGCCCGTCCGACGCCGAGCATGCCGAGCGCCTTGATGTCGCTCGGGTGGGTGTAGCCGCCGCCGAGCACGGTCACCGGCGGGGCGGCGGCCACGCCGAGCTCGTCGACGTCGACGCCCGCGCGCTCGGCGCACCAGCGACGCGCGCATGCGAGCGCGACGAAGTTGGCCATCGTCGCGCCGGTCGTGAGCACGCCGCCCATGGAGTCGGGGAGGCCGAACAGCTCCTTCAGCCAGTCGATCGAGACCTGCTCGAGCCGCGCCGCGAGCGGCGTCGACACCCACGCGCCGGGGTTCTGGTCCGTGGTCGCCGCAAGCCAGTCGGCGCCGAGCGCCGCCGGCGTCACGCCGCCGTCGACGAAGTGGAAGAACTTGGGTCCGGCCGAGTGCACGGCGCCGTCGAACCCGGCCACGAGCTCCTCGAGCGCTTGGACCGAGCCGACCCCGTCTTCGGGCAGCGGACCGCCGAACGACGCCGCGACCTGATCGGCGCGCGGGTCACGGACCGGGCGGTCGGCGAGCGTGTCCAGGTATCCGCCGGCCTCACGGGCCGTGAAGTCGACGACCTTCTGGAGCTCGGAAGGGTCCGGCCTGCCCATCGACGACGAGTCTACGTGGGCACCGATGGGGCCACGACGGCGCATATCCTGGATGCGTGCACCGCGACCGGCCGCTGATCGCCGTCCCCGCGTACCGCCTCGAGCCCGCCCGGGTCGACCGATGGCCCGACGGCGGCTACGGCGTCCCGGCTCCGTATCTCGACGCGCTCCGCACGGCCGGCGCGCGAAGCGCGATCCTGCCGCCGGGCGAGGTGGCCGAACCCGACGAGCTCCTCGAGCCGTTCGACGGTCTGCTGCTCGTCGGCGGGGGCGATGTCGACCCCGTCCGGTACGGGGCACAGCGCGGCGCGCACGACTACGGCGTCGACCCGCAGCGCGATGCGTTCGAGATCGCGCTCGTGCACGCGGCCGATCGCGCAGCGATCCCGACGCTGTGCATCTGCCGCGGCGCCCAGGTGCTGAACGTCGCGTTCGGCGGCACGTTGTATCAGCACCTGCCCGACGTCGACGGCCTCCTTGAGCACGGCGTTCCGCTCGAGGGCACGACGTCGATGCACGACGTCGAGACGGCCCAGGAGACGAAGCTGGGCGGCGCCACGGAGGCGCCGACGCTCCGCTGCTCCTCGCACCATCACCAAGGCATCGCCACCATCGGGAAGGGCCTCACCCCGTCCGCCCGAACCAGCGACGGGCTCGTCGAGGCGATCGAGCGCGACGTGACCGTGGCGGGGTGGGTCCTCGGCGTGCAGTGGCATCCGGAGGAGACCGCCGGCACCGATCCGGCACAGCAGCGGTTGTTCGACACGCTCGTGCGGCTCGCGGGCGACCGGGCCGTCAGCGCCGGGGCGCCGTAGCCCTCAGACCCGCTCGCCGCCGACGAACGTCGCGGCCACCTGTCGCCAATAGGCCGCGATCGGCTCGACGGGCGCAAGCGACGTCAGCTCTTCGCCGGGAGCGTCGTGCAGCCGGAGCTCGAACGACCCTTCGTACGCCGGTCCCGTTTCGACATCTTGGGACCGAAGCACGACGAGCTCGTCTAGCGCGTCGCCCCCGCCGTCGATCGCGGGCATCCACCGGGAGTGCAGCATCGGCAGCGCGTTCACGAACCCCGCGCGCTCGGCGCTGCCTTCGATCGTGAAGACGGCGTCGATCAGGCGTCGGTCGTTCGCCGCGAGCGTTGCTCCGATCCGACCCCCGGCCTCCAGCCGCGGGCCTGCGTTGCCGATCGACGTCGGCCGGGTCATCCAGATCGAGCCGAGCTTCTTCGGATAGCCCTGGAACCAGCCACGCGCCAGGGCGAAGTCCTTGTCGACCCAGATCAGGATGCACCGCGAGTACGTCTCGCCGTCGTGGCGGCACCGGACGACGACGAACGCCTCCTTATATTGCGAGCGCACGGGGTCGAGCAGCTCGGCGCCGTCGGCGCTGCACGATTGCCAGTCCGCGAAGACGACCGCAACCGCGTCGGGTTCCTCCTCGGCCGGTTCGACGCCGGCCGGCAGCCACCGGGCGACCGATCCCTCGGCGGCGCGGTACTCGATCGTGAGCACGTCGCCCGCGTAATGCCACGGGGGAGCGGGCACGAGCGACGCCGTCCCGTGCGGTGAGCGTGGCGCGAGGAAGCCGCGGAGCTCGGCCATCGGGGCGGATAATACGCGGATGGAGACGCGCCGCATCATGATGCGCGGACGCCCGATCGAGGTCACGCGCGACGGCGAGGAGCTCGTGACCGCCGAGGGTGAGCGCGTTCCGATCGCGAACGCGGAGCATCTCGCGCCGTGCGAGCCGACCAAGATCGTCTGCATCCACCTCAACTACGAGAGCCGGCGTGCGGAGTTCCAGGCGGCGCTCGGCCCGGCGCCGACGTACTTCCACAAGCCGGTGAGCGCACTGAACCATCACGGCGGCGACGTGGTGCGGCCCCCGCGATGCCGCTACCTCAACTACGAGGGCGAGATCGCGATCGTGATCGGCGAACGGACGCTGCACGTGTCGCCCGACGAGGCGGAGTCGCGGATCCTCGGCTACACCGTCGCCAACGACTTCGGGTTGCACGACTTTCGAGACACCGACGCAGGGTCGATGCTCCGGGTCAAGGGCTCGGACTCACTGTGCCCACTCGGCCCGGGGCTCGTGACCGGTTGGGACTTCCGTGGCAAGCACATCGAGACGCGGGTCAACGGCACCGTGCGGCAGTCCGGGACGACCGACGAGATGATCTGGAACATGCCGTACCTCGTCGCCGACATCGCGCGAACGATCACGCTCGAGCCCGGCGACGTGATCTTGTCCGGCACGCCGGCGAACTCTCGCCCCGTCGAGCCCGGCGACGTGGTCGAGGTCGAGGTTGAGGGGCTCGGGACGCTCCGCAACGCGATCGTCGAAGGCGATGTCCCGGTTCGCGACGACGTCGGCGCGCAGCCGAGCGCCTCCGAAGAGGTCGAGTCGACCGCGTTCGGCGGCGACTGGGAGTTCCGCGGCATCCGGCCGCCCATGAAAACCTGACCCGGGGTATGCTCGCCCGACGGAGATAGTTCGTATCCAAAGGAGTCCGGTGGAGACGAACGGGACGCGGCTGCGCCTGCTGTGGTCCGACATCCACGGCATCGAGCGAGGCAAATACCTCTACGGCGATTGGAACGCACGCGGACGCGCCAACTTCTGCCTCGCGACGTTCCCCCTGACGTTCGATCGGGAGATCTTGCCGATCGAAGGCCTCGCGTTCGACGTC
>JBJMLQ010000115.1:0-8153 GCA_045805225.1 Actinomycetota bacterium
GAGACGATCAACGGCTTCGACACCGGGTTGCTCGAGGACTTCGTGAGCGCGTTCGCCGAGAGTGCCGGGCTCACGATCCACGCGCATCTGCGGTACGGGCGCTCGCCGCACCACATCTGCGAGGCGACGTTCAAGGCGCTCGCCAAGGCGCTCGGCGACGGCTGCGCCCGCACCGGACGCGACGGCGTCCCCTCCACGAAGGGAACGTTGTCGGGCTGATGTCCGCGACGGTCGTCGTCCTCGATTACGGCAGCGGGAACCTGCACTCCGTCTCCCGCGCGCTCGCCCACGTCGGCGCGGAGGTGCGCGTGGCCGAGCGGCCCGAGGACCTCGGCGACGACGCGGTCCTGATCCCGGGCGTCGGGCACTTCGGCCACTGCGTGCGCGCCCTGCGCGCCGCCGGGTTCGAGGCGCCGATCCGAGCGGCGGTCGACGACGGCCGCCCGGTGATCGGCGTGTGCGTCGGGATGCAGATCCTGTTCGAGGCGAGCGAGGAAGACGACGAACCCGGCCTCGGCATCCTGCCGGGCGCCGTCCGGCGACTCCCCGAGACCGTGCGTGTGCCCCACATGGGCTGGAACACCGTTGCGTGGGCGGGGCGCCGGCACCCGTTCGTCGCCGACATCGCCGACCAGAGCTCCTTCTACTTCGTGCACTCCTACGCGCCCGACCTCGGCGCCGATGTGATCGGCGCCACGGAGCACGGCCGCACCTTCGCGGCGGTGGTCGCGCGGGACAACGTGTTCGCGACGCAGTTCCACCCGGAGAAGTCCGGCGAGGCGGGGCTGCAGCTCTACGCGAACATCGTGCGGGAGCTGGCCGCATGATCGTGATCCCGGCGATCGACCTGCGCGGTGGGCGCGCCGTCCGCCTGCTTCGCGGCGACCCCGCCACCGAGACGTCCTACGCCGACAACCCCGTCGAGGTCGCGTCACGTTTCCAGGAGGAGGGCGCGCGACGCCTGCACGTGGTCGACCTCGACGCCGCGCTCGAGCAAGGTGAGAACCGAGACGTGCTCCGCGAGATCTGCCAGACGGTGGCCATCCCGGTGCAGATCGGCGGCGGCGTGCGCGCCCTGGCCGACATCCAGGCGGTGCTCGACCTCGGCGCGTCGCGGGCGATCCTCGGCACCGCCGCCGCGCTCGACCCCACGTTCGTCGCGCGAGCGGTCGAGGAGTTCGCCGAACGGGTGCTCGTCGCGATCGACGTCCGAGGCGGTCACGTGATGCTGAAGGGCTGGCAGGAGGAAGGCCCGGAGCTCGAGCCGACGATCGCCGCGCTCGACGACGCCGGCGCGCCCCGCTACCTCGTCACCGCGATCGCGCGCGACGGCACGCTGGACGGACCCGACCTTCGTCTGTACAAGCAGGTACTGGCGCTGACCGAACGGCCCGTGATCGCGAGCGGTGGCGTGCGCACGGCCGACGACATCTGGGCGCTCCGCGACGAGGGATGCGAGGCCGCCGTCACCGGCAAGGCGCTCTACGAGAAGACCCTCAAGCTGTCCCAGGTCATCCGGGGCTGAGGCGGCCGGATGCTCGCGAAGCGCGTCATCCCCTGTCTGGACGTCGACGCCGGCCGCGTGGTCAAGGGCGTGCGGTTCCAGAACCTGCGTGATGCGGGCGACCCGGTCGAGCTGGCCGCCCGCTACGACGCCGACGGCGCCGACGAGCTGGTGTTCCTCGACATCACCGCGACGGTCGAGGGTAGAGCGGCCACGCTCGACGTCATCGCGCGAACCGCCGAGCAGGTGTTCATCCCGCTCACCGTCGGGGGCGGCGTGCGGGAGCCGGACGACGTGCGTCGGCTGCTCCGTGCCGGGGCGGACAAGGTCGCGCTGAACAGCGCCGCCGTCCGTGATCCCGACCTGTTGTCGCGGTGCTCCGATACGTACGGCGCGCAATGCGTCGTGATCGCGATCGATGCGGCGCGCGGAAACGGTGGCTGGGAGGTGTTCGTCGATGCCGGTCGGACCCCCACCGGCCGAGACGCCGTCGCGTGGGCGCAGGAGGCGACCGCCACCCGCGGCGCCGGTGAGATCCTGCTCACCTCGATGGATCGCGACGGGACGGGCGAGGGCTACGACCTCGAGCTGCTGGCGGCGGTGCGGACCGCGACGACCGTGCCGATGATCGCGAGCGGCGGCGCCGGCAGGCCGGAGCACTTCGCCGACGGGCTGCGCGTCGCCGATGCGGTGCTGGCCGCCAGCCGCTTCCACGCCGGCAATCTCACGATCGCGCAGGTGAAGGACCATCTCGCGGCCGACGGGATCGCGGTGCGCCGATGAACCTCGACGAGCTGACGTTCGACGAGCGCGGCCTGATCCCGGTGATCGCCCAGGACGCCGACAACGGCGACGTGCTGATGCTCGCGTGGGCCAGCCGCGAGTCGCTCGCGCGCACGCTCGACGAAGGCGTGATGGTCTATTGGTCTCGCTCGCGGCAGGAGCTGTGGCGCAAAGGCGACACGAGCGGCCACGTCCAGCACGTGGAGGAGCTCCGCGTCGACTGCGACGCCGACGTCGTGCTCGCGCGGGTCCACCAAGAGGGCGCCGCCTGTCACACCGGCGAACGCACGTGCTTCTTCCGCGGCTTGGAGCGACCCTCGGGCTAGGCTCCCCGCACTGACCGAGCCGCGGCGAGCCGCCGGTACACTCGCCGCTCCATGCTGAAGCTCGTGCTTCCGAAAGGCTCGCTCGAAGCGCAGACCCTCCGCCTGTTCGAGGAGGCCGACCTGCGGGTCCGCCGTGGTTCGGACCGCGACTATCACGGCACGATCGACGACGACCGGATCGAGCGCGTCTCGATCCTGCGCCCGCAGGAGATCCCGCTCTACGTCCAGGACGGGCTGTTCGACCTCGGGATCACGGGGCAGGACTGGATCGCCGAGACCGGGGCCGACCTCGAGGTGCTGACGACGCTGACCTACGCGAAGACCGGCACCGGCCACGGCACCAAGGTCGTGCTTGCCGTGCCGAACGAGCACCCGGCGAACAGCGCGAAGGAGATCCCGCCCGGCACGCGCATCTCGACAGAGTTCGTCGAGCTCACGAAGCGCGCGTTCGCCGACCTCGGGATCGACGTCAAGGTGAGCTGGTCGTTCGGCGCGACGGAGGCGAAGGTCCCCGAGATCGTCGACGCGATCGTCGACGTCACCGAGACCGGCTCGACGCTCCGCGCCCACGGCATGAAGATCATCGAGACGCTGCTCACCTCCGACCCCGTGCTGGTCGCGAACCGCGACGCCGCGGCCGATCCGTCCAAGCGCGCCGCGATGGACGACGTCGTGACGCTCCTGCGCGGCGCGATCGAGGCGGAAGGCCGCGTGCTGATCAAGCTCAACGTCACGCAGGAGCACCTCGACGCGGTGCTCGCCGTCGTTCCGTCGATGAAGGCGCCGACGGTGTCGCCACTCGCCGAAGGCGGGTTCGCGATCGAGACGGTCGTCGACAAGCGGGGCGTGAACCGCCTGATCCCGCAGCTCAAGGCCGCCGGGGCGAGCGACATCCTCGAGCTGCCGATCTCGAAGATCGTCCCCTGAGCCGGCGCGACCGGCGGTACCCTCGCGCTGCGATGCACCGCGTCCCCACCTTCCTCCTCGCGCTGTCGCTCGCCCTGGTGGCCCTTCCCGCGCGCGCGACGCCGGCGTTGCTGGATCCGGCCTTCGGCGGCGACGGGATCGTCACCGCGTTCCCGGATGGCGCGGTCGCCACCGCGGTGGGGATCGATGACCGTCGCCGGCTCGTCGCCGTCGGCTACACGACCGGACGCAACGTCGACGTCGCGGTCGCGCGGGTGCGACACGACGGCGCACCCGACACGTCGTTCGGTGCGCACGGTCACCGGCGCTACGACCTCGGCGGCGCCGACTACGCGTTCGACGCCGCCGTGATCGGCAACGGCGGGATCGTCGTCGTGGGCCGAACGTCCAAAGCGCACGACAAGATGTTCGTTCTGCGCCTGCGCCCCGACGGGACACGCCAACCGGCCTTCGGCCACCACGGGGTCAAGCTCATCGACTTCGGGAAGCCGCAGCAAAGCGCCAACGCGGTCGACGTCACCGCACACGGCAGGATCGTGGTGGGCGGGTACACCTCCAACGGTGTCGGCGCACGGTCGGCGCTCGCGCGTCTCTCAGCGCTCGGCACCCTCGACAAGGGGTTCGGCGGCGACGGGATGGTGAGCTTCGACATCGGCTCCGGCGCGGAGCAGCTCAACGACGTCCATGTGCTGCGGGGCGGATCGATCGTCGCGGCCGGCGACGCGGAGAACGGCCAGAACCCGCGTTTCAGCGTCCTCGAGGTCCGCAGCGACGGGAAGCTCGACACCACCTTCGGCACGGGCAACGACGGCAGCTCGACCGTCGACATCGCCAAGGGCCCCGACGTCGCGAACGCGCTCATCGTCGCCGCGAACGGCGATCTCCTGTTGGCGGGCCACGCGGGCGTCAACTCCGATCCCGCGGTGCTCGCCGTCACGGCGCACGGCATCGTTGATGCGCGCTACGGCACGCACGGCCACGTGGTCGTGAAACTGGCGAACGCCTTCGAGGAGGGGGCCGATATCGTCCGCGACGGTGGAAAGGCCTTCCTCGTCGGCCGCATCCGCGGCACCCGCGACGACATCGGCGTGATCCGCCTGAAGGCCGGCGGCGCGCTCGATACCTCGTTCAGCGGTGACGGGATCTTGCGGATCGACGTCGCCGGCTCGACCGATGCGGCCGCCGACGGCCTGCTCCAGCCCAACGGCAGATTGGCGGTGGCCGGCCAGTCCTGGCGTAACGGCACGCCGAGGTTCGTGTTGGCCCGCATCCTCACCTGACCGTCGGTACCGAACGGCCGATGCCACCGGGCTTGACCCCGTGGTGTCCTTTCTGGCACCATGCGAAGCATGTTTGAACGGTCGTTCAAGACCGCGCACCGGTACGTAGGCAGCTAACCGCGCGCCGCGGCGGACGCCGCATGCGCGCAGACGACCTCTCGGCACAGCCGGGAGGTCTTTCGTTTCCCGGCGAGGCTACGAGGGAAGGAACCGACGATGGAGATCGCGGAGCAGATCAACACCGAAGCGGCTGCGTTGCAGCATCGATGGGAGTCCGAGGCTCGGTGGAGCGGCATCGAGCGCCCCTACACCGCCCACGAGGTGGTCCGCCTGCGGGGGCGGATCCGCGAAACGCACTCGTTCGCGACGCAAGCGGCGGACAAGCTCTGGAACCTGATCGCCACCGAGGACTTCGTCCCGACGCTCGGGTGCCTCACCGGCAATCAGGCCGTCGAGTGCGTGAAGGCCGGCCTGCGCGCCATCTATCTCTCCGGCTGGCAGGTCGCCGCCGACGCGAACCTCTCCGGCCAGACGTATCCCGACCAGTCGCTGTATCCCGCCAACTCCGTTCCCGCGGTCGTCCAGCGGATCAACAACGCGCTGCGCCGCGCCGACCAGATCGCGTGGTCCGATGGGCGCGACGCCGACTTCCTCGCTCCGATCGTCGCCGACGCCGAGGCCGGCTTCGGGGGCCCGCTCAACGCCTTCGAGCTGATGAGCTCGATGATCAAGGCCGGCGCGGCGGGGGTGCACTTCGAGGACCAGCTGAGCTCCGAGAAGAAGTGCGGCCACCTCGGCGGCAAGGTGCTGATCCCGACCGGGCACTTCGTGCGGACGCTCACGGCCGCGCGCCTCGCGGCCGACGTGCTCGATGTGCCGACCGTGTTGATCGCGCGTACCGACGCGCTCGCCGCGACGCTCCTCACGAGCGACATCGACGAGCGCGACCGGCGGTTCACCACCGGTCATCGCACCGAAGAGGGCTTCTTCGAGACGCGCGACGGGATCGACGCCGCGATCGCACGCGCGATCAGCTACGCGCCGTACGCCGACATGCTGTGGTGCGAGACCTCCACCCCCGACATGGACGATGCCAAGGCGTTCGCCGAGGCGGTGCACACGCAGTTCCCCGGCAAGCTCCTCGCCTACAACTGCTCGCCGTCGTTCAACTGGAAGAAGACGCTCGACGACGCGCAGATCGCGAAGTTCCAGAAGGAGCTCGGCGCGATGGGCTACCGGTTCCAATTCATCACGCTGGCGGGGTTCCACGCGCTCAACGCCAGCATGTTCGACCTGGCCAAGGGCTATGCGACCGAGGGCATGACCGCCTATGTGAAGCTGCAGCAGCAGGAGTTCGCGATGGAGCCGGACGGCTACACGGCGGCGAAGCACCAGGCCGAGGTCGGGACGGGCTGGTTCGATCAGGTCAGCCAGACGATCACGCAGGGCACCTCGTCGACGCTCGCGCTCGAAGGAAGCACCGAAGCCGACCAGTTCTGAGCAGGCCGCGGGGTACCCTCCGCGGATGACAACGTTCAGAGCTGCCTTCGTTGCATCCATCTGTCTGTCGGTGATCGTTCTTGCCGTTCCGGCGCACGCCGTGAGCGGCGGCCTCGACTCGAGCTTCGACGGCGACGGCATCTACACGTGGGGCCTGGCGAACCCGGCCGAGGAAGGTGCAAGCGGCGTGGCGGTCGACCCTTCGACCGGCGACCTCGTCGTCGGCAACGCCAACTATCCGTCGAACATGGCCGTGACGCTCCTCAAGCCGAGCGGCGGCGTCGACACCGCGTTCGGTGGCGGCACCGCCCAGTTCGCCGACGGCAAGACCCGGATCACGAACGCCGTCACCGCGCAGGCCGACGGCAAGATCCTTGTCACCGGAAACGCAGGCTCCTCCGGGCAACACGTGTTCCTCGGGCGGTACCGCCCGAACGGCAACCCGGACGGCTCGTTCGGCGATGCCGGACTCGCGGAGGCCACCGTCTGTGGCACCACCGCCTATGAGACCGACGTGTTCGTGCGTTCAGACGGTTCGATCGCGGTCGTGGGCGACTGCGGGAACGGCTCTACCAAGGACAAGCTGTTCGTCGTCGTCTTCCGCCCCGGTGGTGGGCTCGACGGCTCGTTCTCCGCGGACGGGATGTACCAGCTCGCCGTTGGCGATGACTTCTGGCTCGGCGGCGCGACGCTGGACGACCACGACCGGCTGACGATCGTCGGACGGTCTCGGGTCGGTTCGGGCTTCGAACGCGCGACCGCCATCCGCCTCACTGCCGGCGGAGCGCTCGACACGTCGTATTCGAGTGACGGACGGGCGTTCTTCGACTTCGCCTCGGGCGACGACGACGCTCGTGCCGTGATCCCGCACGGCAAAGGCGTGCTCATCGCCGAAAAGGCTGTCTTCTCGCCGCCCGACTCGGACATCCTGCTGTTCGCGGTCACGGCGCACGGGAAGCTCGACACCGGGTTCTCCGGGGACGGGAAGTCGCGGATCGACCTCGCCTCGACCGACGACCCGGTCGACGCCGTGGCCGACGCCGGCGGCCGGATCTACCTGGCGGCGACTTACACATATGGGACCGCGGAGGCGACGGTCATCCGCCTGAAGGCCAACGGGGCGCTCGACACGACCTTCGCCGGAGCGGGGTACGCGCACACGGGCACAACGTCCGCCGGCGAGTCGGTGACCATGTGGAAGGCGAAGCCGACGATCGCGGGCTTCGCCGACCTCACGACCGACTTCGACGACCTCGTCGCTCGCTTCCTGGCCTGAGACCTACCGCACGGAGCCACATGGGGTCGCCCGATGGGCGGCTCGACAGCGTCACGGTTTTAGGTAACCCTGCACCCGATGCACCGCACGCGTGACCGTCGGGCGCTGATCGCCGCGATCGGGCTCTCGTCCTTCGGGGACGAGCTCGCGATCGTCGCACTCGCCCTCCGGGTGGAGGACCTCACAGGGTCCGCAGGGATGGTCGCCCTGCTGTTCATCGTGTCGGCGCTCCCGCACGTGCTGTTCGCGCCCGTCTCGGGCTGGCTCACCGACCGTCGCGAGACCGTCCAGACACTGCGGTGGTGTTCGCTCGCGCAGGCCGTCGTGGCGACGGCGCTGGCGTTCGCGGTCGGCTTGCCGCTGGTCTTCGTGCTGGCATTCGTCCTCGGGGCGCTCGCAAGCGTCACCGGCCCGTCGGTGTTCGCGCTCGTGCCGCTGCTCGACGAGAAGGGTGACACCTCCAAGACGAACTCCACCATCGAGATCGCGAAGTACGCGGGTTGGATCGCCGGTCCGCTCGTCGCCGGCCTCGTCGCGCATCAGAGCGGCACCGCCGC
>JBJMLQ010000116.1:0-5158 GCA_045805225.1 Actinomycetota bacterium
GAGCAGACCGCCGATCGTGCCGGTCAACACGTCGCCCGTCCCGGCGGTGGCGAGCGCGGTCGACCCGGTCGGGTTGACGTACGCGACGTCGGACCGATCGACGACGACCGTCCGCGTTCCTTTCACCAGCGCCACAGCGCCCGATGCGTCGGCCAGCGCGCGGGCATCGGCGATCCGATCGAGGGAGGGCTCGCGACCGAGCAGCCGAGCGAGCTCGCCGCCGTGGGGTGTGAGGACGGCCTCCGCCTTGCGGTCGGCCATCGAGGCGGTGTCCGATGCGAACGCGTTCAGCGCGTCGGCGTCGACGACCAGCGGGACGGGCGACGTGCGGACCACCTCGCGCACGAACGACGCCGTCTCGGCGTCTCGCGACAGACCCGGTCCGATCGCGACCGCGCGCGCGCCGGACGCGGCCTGCATCACCGCGTCGAGGGCGTCGGGCGAGATCGACCCATCGGCGGTCTCGGCGACCGGCAGGAACACCGCCTCGGTCAGCTCGGCCTGCACGACCGGCAGGATCGAGGCGGGCACGGCGACGACGACGTACCCCGCGCCGACGCGCATCGCCGCGCGCGTAACCAGTCGTGCCGCGCCGGTCATCGCGCGAGACCCCGCGACGACCACGAGCGCGCCGCTCGTGCGTTTGTGACCGTCGAGCGGGCGCTCCGGCAGGCAGGCCGCCACGTCGTCCGGCTCGGTGAGCCATGCCGATGCGTGCATCGCGTCGTCGTCGAACCCGATGTCGACGACCCGGATGGCGCCGGCGAGATCGGCCCCCGGCAGGACGACGACGCCGATCTTGGGTGCGCCGAACGTCACCGTCAGCTCCGCTCGGATCGCCGCGCCGGGCGCGGCGCCGGTCGCCCCATCGACGCCGCTCGGGATGTCCACCGCGACGATCGGCAGGCCGCCGGCGTTCATCGCCTCGATGGCCGCCGTCCACGCTGGATCGGGAGCTCCGCGGAGGCCGGTTCCCGCGATCGCGTCGATCGCGAGATCGCTCCGCGCGAGCGCGCGCGCCATGGCCTCGGGCTCGAGCGGCCGAACGCGGACGTCGGTCTCGCGCTCGAGCCGGTCCCGCATCTCCCCCGCCACGGCCGAGGCTTCGTCGGCGAACACCGACACGCGCACGCCGGCGCGGGCGAGGTGGCGTGCGGTGACGAACCCGTCGCCGCCGTTGTTGCCCTTGCCACATGCGAGGACGACGCGACGCCCGTACGCGCCGCCGAGCACGTCGATGCAGGCGCGCGCCGTTTCGGTGCCGGCGCGTTCCATGAGCACGGCCGCAGACGTGCCACCCGCCTGGGTCGCGGCGTCGAGGGCCCGCGCGTCCTCCGGCGTGAGCAGCGGCTTCATCCGTCGCTCACCGCCACGGCGAACGCGATCGCGTTCGTCTTCTCGTGGGTCACCGTGATGAGGACCCGGGACAGGCCGAGCGCGTCGGCCCGGCGCTTGGCGTTGCCGGTCAACGCGATCGACGGCGCGCCGCTCGGATGACGAACCACGCTGATGTCGTGCCACAACCGTCCGCGGTAGCCACCGATCGCCTTGATGACCGCTTCGCGGGCCGCGAAGCGGCCCGCGAAGCTCTCGGCCGGACGACCCTTGGACTCGCAATAGGCGATCTCGTCGGGCGTGAACACCCGGTCGCGCATCGTCGGGTGGCGGGCGAGCGCGCGCTCCATCCGAGCGATCTCGCAGATATCGACGCCGAGGCCGACGATCTCCACGGGTGGAAGGCTAGCCGCTGGCGTCGGACCCGGGCGCCTCGGCCTCCGGCCCGGGCGCCTCCCCGCCCGACCCCGGCAGCTCGGTCCCCGGTTCGCCGGCACCTTCGAGCGGCCCCGGAAGGTCGTCGAACGGCGACGCCGTCGCGGCGTCCCTGCCCGACCAGCGGACGGCCCCCGCGATCAACGCGACGGCGAGCAGCAACCCGATCCCGACGGCCGCCCAGCTCATCCCGGAGATCGGCGCCGAGGTGGCAACCGGGACCGGCACCGCGCTCTCGCTCGGCGACGCCCCGGCCAGCGGCGGCGGCCGGGCGGTCCCGAGCAGCGCCCGCACACGCGGCATCGATCCGATCACGCACTGCTCGATCGCGTAGCTGCCGCCCGGCAGCTTCTGCAGCACCATCGGGTCGACGACCGATCCCACCGGGTAGAGGACCGCGCAGCTTGCGCCTCCCCCGATCCCGAGGTCGGTGTCGACGAAGATCGTCGCCGGGACGTTCCCTCGGTAGACGCCCTGGATCTTCACGATGCTTCTCGTGTGGGTCGCATCGAGCGAGATCTCGTTCTCGATGCGGCCGGCGACGATCGCATCCGCCCCTCGGACGATCTGCTTCGCGCCCTCGGGCATGCACGCGCAGGCGGCGGCGGGCCCCGCCGCCGCGCCGACGAGGGGAACGGCCACCGCGGCCGCGATCAGCAGGCGCGCGAACCGTCCCACCGGCTACTCCACGGTGACGGACTTCGCGAGGTTCCGCGGCCGGTCGACGTCGCGCCCGTGCAGGACCGCGGCGTGGTAGGCGAGCAGCTGCAACGGCACCGTCACGACGACGGGCGACAGCAGCTCCGGCGTCTCGGGCACCTCGATCACATGATCGGCGAGGCCCGCAGCCTCGGTGTCGCCGGCGGACACGACCGCGATCACGGCGGCGCCGCGCGCCTTCACCTCTTGGATGTTGGACACCATCTTCGGGTACACGTGACAGCGCGTCGCGATCGCGACGACCGGCACGCCCATATCGACCAGTGCGATCGGGCCGTGCTTCAGCTCGCCGGCCGGGTACCCGGAGGCGTGGATGTACGAGAGCTCCTTCAGCTTGAGCGCGCCTTCGAGAGCGGCGGGGTAGCCGGTATGACGCCCGATGAAGAGGTAGTCGCGCGCGTCGACGAACGCCTCCGCGATCGCACGAACCTGCGTGTCGAGCTCGATCGCCTCGGCCACCTGGTCGGGCAGCGCGGCGAGTTCCTCGAGGACGCCGCCGATCTCCTCCGGGAACATCGCGCCGCGGACCTGCGCCAGGTAGAGCGCGACGAGCTGCTGGGCGACCATCTGCGTCGCGAACGTCTTGGTCGACGCCACGCCGATCTCCGGTCCCGCGTGCGTGTAGAGGACCCCGTCGGCCTCGCGCGCGAGCGAGGACGCGACCGTGTTGGTGACGGCGATCACCTGTGATCCCTGCCGACGGGCGTGCCGAGCCGCCTCCAGCGTGTCGATGGTTTCGCCGGACTGCGACACGGCGATCGTCAGCGTGTCCGGGCCGAGCACCGGATCGCGATATCGGAACTCGCTCGCGATCTCGATCTCGACCGGCAGCCGCGTCCAGTGCTCGATCGCGTACTTCGCCACGAGCCCCGAGTGGAACGCGGTGCCGCAGGCGACGACGAAGACCTTCGACACCTCGCGGAGCACGTCGTCGGGGATGCGGAGCTCGTCGAGCGCGAGCCGGCCCGCGTGCGCACGGCCGACGAGGGTGTCGCGGATCGCGTCGGGCTGCTCGTCGATCTCCTTGCGCATGAACCAGTCGTAGCCGCCCTTCTGCGCCGCGGTGACGTCCCAGTCGACCTCGATGGGCTCGACGTCGAGGGGCCGCCCGTCGAGATCGGTGACCGCACACCCGTCGGCCCACACCGTCGCGATCTGTCCTTCCCCGAGCGGCACCACCGCGCGAGTGCGCGCGAGCACGGCCGGGATGTCCGAGGCGAGCATCGTCTCGCCGTTGCCGAGCCCGATCACCAACGGCGAGGCGACCTTCACGCCCACCAGCTCGCCCGGATGGCCCGAGGACGTGACGACGAGGGAGTAGGCGCCCTCGAGCCGGGCGACCACGGCCCGAACGGCCTCGGTCAGGTCGTCGGTCTCGCCGAGCGCGTCCTCGATGAGGTGCGCCACGACCTCGGTATCGGTGTCGGAGGCGAACGCGTGGCCGCGCTTCTCCAGGCCGGCGCGCAGGTCGTGGTGGTTCTCGACGATCCCGTTATGGATCACGGCGATGTCGTCCGGGCAATCGGTGTGCGGGTGGGCGTTCGCGTCGGTCGGCGCGCCGTGGGTCGCCCACCGTGTGTGGCCGATCGCGACGCTGCCGTGCAGCGGCGGCTCCGCGGCGAGCGCCGCCTCCAGCTCGTCGAGCTTGCCGGAACGCTTCCGGACGTCGAGCTCCTCGCCGAGGACGGCAACGCCGGCGGAGTCGTATCCGCGGTACTCGAGCCGCCGGAGACCCTCCAGCACGATGGGGAGCGCCTCGTCGGGCCCCACGTAGCCGACGATGCCGCACATGCGGCCGAGGGTAACAGCGCCTCAGGCGCCGATGAACAGGACGAGCGCGCGCCGACCGATCGAGGGCGTCATCAGTGCCGGGTCAGCAGCACGACGGCCCGTCGGCCATCGGCAGCGCTTTCGGCTCGTACCCGAGCCCGGCGTCGAGCCGCTTGGTCGCCTGGATGATCGCGGAGTGGATGCCCTCGAGCGGCTCGTCGGTCGACGTGATCCTGACGGCCTCGAACCCGGCCGCGCGAAGGCCGGCCTCGAACTCGCCGAACGACAGCGCGCCCGCGATGCAGCCGACGTAGGAGCCGCGCTCGGCTCGCTGCTCGGGCGTCAGCGCGTCGTCCGCCACCACGTCGACGACCCCGATCCGCCCGCCGGGGCGCAACACGCGGTGCATCTCGGCGAAGACCTTCGGCTTGTCGGTCGACAGGTTCACCACGCAGTTGGAGATGACGACGTCGACCGTGTTGGCCGGCAGCGGGACGTCCTCGATGTATCCCTTGAGGAACTCCACGTTGGTCGCGCCCGCTTCCTCGCGGTTGCGGATCGCCAGCGCGAGCATCTCCTCGGTCATGTCGAGGCCGTAGACCTTGCCCGCGGGGCCGACGCGCGTGGCCGACAACAACACGTCGATCCCACCGCCGGACCCGAGGTCGAGCACCGTCTCGCCGGGATGCAGGTCCGCGACCGCGGTCGGGTTGCCACAGCCGAGGCTCGCGCGCACCGCACCCTCCGGGAGGGCTTCGCTCTCGAGGGACTCGTAGAGCTCGGGCCCGAACCGATGGCCCTCCTCGGCACAGGTCGTTCCGGGATGGCTGCAGTCGCAGGCCACCCCCGACCCGGTCAGGACCGCGGTCGCGGCCTCTCCGTATCGGGCCCGAACCTC
>JBJMLQ010000117.1:0-12630 GCA_045805225.1 Actinomycetota bacterium
ACTCGAAGAGCTCGACCACCTCCTTGTAGTCGTGTGAGCCGGGGATCAGATCTTCGGCGGCGATGATCTGCTCGAGCTTGTGGTGCAGCAGCGGCGTCTTGGCCGCCGGCTCCATGTACGCCTTCGAGGTGAACAGTCCAACCAGCCGCGCCTCGCCGACGATCACGCCCTCGGGGCCCACGATCCGCACGCCGACGTAGTCCATCCTCGCCCGGCGGTGTACCGTCGCGTACGCCTTGGTCTTGGTGATGACGAGCAGCTCGCCCTCCTCGATCCGGCGTCGGACCTCGGGGTCCAGCGAGTCGAGTCGCGTCGCGTCGGCGAACGAGCTCGTCGAGACGTCCGACAAGATGCCGAGTCCCGAGCCCGGGACCGCCTGGATCGTCCGGCCCGTCGGCGCGTCGGTGAGCCGGTACTCGCGGTAGCCGAGGAACACGAAGTTGAGCTGCAACAGCCAGTCGATGAAGTCGGCGGTCTCGCCCACCTCCTGTGGGCTGTAGGCCACTGCCGCTTGGCGCGCGATCTCGCCCATGTGGCGGACCCGCTCCTCCATCGGTTCGAAGTCGCGGATGACGAGCCGGACGTCGTGCAGGATCGCGCGGAGCCGGCCCTCCAGATCGACGCGGTCCTGCTCGCTCAGCCGGCGCTCGAGCTCGATGTGGATGACCGACTCACGGTGCGCCGCGTCGCGACCCGCGAGCACGCGTTCCAGCCGACCGTCCTCGCCACGCTGGGTGCCGATCATCGGGTGGAGCAGGAGCCGGGCGTGCAGGTCGCGGGCGGCGAGCTCCTCTGCGACGGAATCCACAAGGAACGGCGAGTCGTCGGTGCTCGTCTCGATGACGGTCCCGGTCACCAGGTAGCCGTCGGCCTCGAGGGTCGGCACGAAGACCCGGACGCTCGCGGGGTGGTTCCCCCGCCCGTCGACGAACGCGAACGCCGAGCGCACCCTCCCGAGCAGCTGCTGGGGCCCGAGCGCCTCGAGATCGTCATCGGACAGACGCCGCAGGAACATCTTGGCGAAGGTGCGGACCGCGTCGCGGCGATCGGCCGCAACGGTGGCCATGATCTCGGCGAGGAGGGCCTCAAGCACCGAAGGCGGCGCTTCGGCTTGCGGGGCGAGCGGTGGCTGGGGGGTGGAGGGGGTTTCGGCAGCGGGCTCGGACACGTTCGGGCGCCTCGGTCGGTGGCTTGCGGTTCCGTGTGTCGTGGAACCCGTACGGTTCACCATCGTAACGGTTGGACCAGCCGTGGGGCCGACAGCCGCCGCTATCGCGAGAGGATCGCCTCCACCACCTCTGCCGCGCGGTCGTACCGGCCGAACTGCGGCATGACGTAGATCCCGGCCGCCCCGTCGGCACGAAGCTGCGCCGCGAGGTCGGTGGCCATGGCCCGTCCGGTCTGCCAGGCGCGGTCCGCGTCATCGCCGGCGGCCGCCATCCGGTCGCGGACCGCCTCGGGGATATCGATCCCGGGCACCTCGTTGTGCAGGAACGTGGCGTGGCGCCCGGACACGAGCGGCAACAGGCCCGTGACCACCGGGACCTCGAGCGGCGCACCGACGGATCGCTCGTACGCCTCGCGCAGCCGGCGGACGGGGGCGACCGAGTACACAGGCTGCGTGAGCACGAATCGGGCGCCGGCCTCGACCTTGCGCCCGAGCAGCCGGATCTCGCGCTCGAGGTCCGGCGCCGAGGGCGACGCCGCGGCGCCCGCGAAGAAGGACGTCGGCTCGCCGATCGGCGAGCCGGCCCGGTCGATCCCCGTGTTGAAGTGCTCGGTGATGAGCTGCAGCAAACCGGTCGCGGTCACGTCGACGTCGTTGGACCCGTGTGGGTAGTCGCCTATCGTCACCGGGTCCCCGACACACACGAACAGGTTCCGGATCCCGAGGGCATGCGAGCCGAGGAGGTCGCCCTGGAGCCGGACGATGTTGCGCCCGCGCGTCGGGAAGTGCAGCACCGTCTCGATGCCCACCTGCTCGTGGACCAGCCGGCAGGCGGCCCACGCGCTCATCCGCATCTTCGCCATCGGTGAGTCGGCGACGTCGATCGCGGTCGCGCCGGCGTCGCGGAGCGTCGCTGCGGCCGCGACGAGCTGCGCCGCGTTGAACGAGCGCGGCGGCTCGATCTCGACGGTGACGACAAGGTCGCCGGCCGCGATCGCGGCCTGCAACCTCGTCGGGGGGGTGGCGGTGGCGGCCGACATGGCGGCCGACGTGTCGGCCGCCACCGAGGGCGTCGGGAGCTCGACCCGAGTGCGGGGCCCGCGATCGCGGACGGCGTCCGCGATCGCTCGCGTATGCGCCGGGTCGGTGCCGCAACAGCCTCCGACGATGGCAGCGCCCTCATCGAGGAGCGCGCGCATGACCTCGCCGACGTATCGCGGCGTCGCCGGATAGAGGAACCGGCCGCCGACCTCGGTCGGGCCGCCGGCGTTGGGCCGCGCGATGATCGGCGTGGCCGTCGGCGTCACGATGGGCGCGATCGTTCGGATCACACGGAGCATCTGGGCGGGCCCTTCGCCACAGTTCACGCCGACGGCGTCGACCTCGAGCTCGAGGAGCCGGCGGGCGATCGACTCGGGCGTGTCTCCCAGCAGGGTGCGGTCGTCGCGCGTGAACGTCGCGCTCGCGAGCACCGCGAGCCCAGGCGCGGCCTCGCGTGCTGCCATCACCGCCTTTTCGAGCTCCCGCACGTCGGTCTGCGTCTCGATCACGAGCACGTCGGCGCCGGCCTCTGCGAGCGCGGACGCCTGCTCGCGATAGGCGTCGAACGCCTCGGCCGGGTCGACTCGGCCGTAGGGCTGCAGGCGCACGCCGAGCGGTCCGAGCGACCCGCCGACGAGTTCCGGCTCGGCGTCGCGGGCGCGTGCGACCCCGGCCGCGCAGAGCGGTCCCACGCGGTCGGCGAGGCCGTGCCGCTCCAAGCGGTACCGATTCGCGGCGAACGTGTTCGTCAGCACCAGTTGCGATCCCCCCGCAACGAACGCCGCGTGGATCGACGTGATCCGGTCGGGGTCTCGCTCGTTGAGCGCCTCCATGCACGCATCGAGCGCGACGCCGGTGTCGATGAGCGACGTGCCCATCCCGCCGTCGGCGATCACGGGCGTCGCGGTGCGGGCGCGCAGCGCGGCGGCGTCCATCAGATGGCCGGCGCCCTCACGCGTCGGGCTCGATCCGGACGCGATGCGTCAGCGCCACCACGGGCCCGATCGTCGCGGCCACGGCGCAGTACGTGCCTTCAGCGATCTCGACCGCTCGCTCCGCCTTGTGCTGGTCCACGACGCCCGTGACGACCCACTCGATGTCGATGGCGCGGAAGGCCCACGGCGGGTCGTCGTCCTGCGTCGACGTGATCACGGCCTCGAGTCCACGGAGGTCCTGCCGCTGCTTCTGCAAGATCACGACGACGTCGTATGCGGTGCACGCCGCCAACGAGATCGGGAGAAGATCCGACGGCTTCGCACCCGGCCCATCCGTGTCGCCCCCCACGCGGACCAGATCGCCATACCCCGTCCGGCCGACGAACTGGAGGCGGTCACCCGTCCAGCTGAGCCGCACCTCGCTCATGGGCCGCGGAGTCTAACGTCCTAAGTCTCGGCACGCGGTTCGAGCAGAGCCGAACGGCGGTAGATGCGCCCGAGGTGCCCGGGTACCCTGAGTCGGTCCAAGCCCGGCATGCGCCGGGAGCGGGAGTGGGATGGGACAGCGCAACGTTCGCGTCGTCGTCGGGCAGGGGGATCTCGAACACGCGGGATCTCTTCGACGCATGCTCGAACACGATGACTTCGACGTGGTCGGTGACGCGGCGAATGCCTCGCAACTCGCGCGCGTCCTGACCGACGAGCAACCCGACATCGTCGTCCTCGATGACGTGATCGGGATCGCCGCGGTGGAGATAGCGGCGGAGATCGTTCCCGGGGCCCGGCTGATCGTCGTGTGGCCGGCGGCCGTGATGCCGATCGCGGGCGCCGTCCGGGTCGAGCCTTCAGAGGTGGCCACGACGCTGTCGGCGACGGTTGCGCTCGCGGCAGGCCTGAGCGGGCTCGGCGTGGTCGATCGCCCCGAGTGGATCGAACGCGTGAAGAAGGATCCCGCGACGCTTCGCGAGATGCTCGCGGCGCGCGGCGCGCTTCCCGTGCGGCCGAGCGTCACGGAGCTGCAGCGGCGCGGACAGCGGCTGCACCCCAGCCCGACGGCCGCCAAGCGCGCCGCGCGGGCCGATGACGCCGCCGCGGCAGCCGTCGTCCCGATCGGTCTCGCGGCGTCGCAGGCGGAGGAACCCGTCGCGGCATCGGCCGAGGCGCCGGACGCCGGAGCGGTCCCGGCGCCCGTGCTCAGCTCCGCGTGGAACCGCCGGCTCGGGATCATCGCGCTCGGCGGCGCGGCAGCTGCCGGCGCCCTCATGATCGCGATCGCGCTCGGTCCCCACACCTCGAACGTCGTGTCGGCGGACGCGTTCCCCGTGCGGATCGAACCGGCAGGAGGCCCGCCGTTCGCGTTCGGCGGCGGCAGCGGCAGCGGCAGCGGCAGCGGCAGCGGGACGAACCACAACGGCACCGGCGGTCCCGGCGGCGGCGGTTCGACCACGACGGGTGGCGCACCGGGCGGCGGCGGTTCGACCGCGACCGGCGGTTCGTCGTCCCCCCACGGGAGTCTCGGCGGTCTCGGGAGCGGCTCCGGCTCGGGTTCTGGTGGCGGTACCGGCGGCACCTCCGGCCAGGGCGACAGCTCCTCGGGCGGACCGCGGTCGAACGCCTCGCATCTGCCGGGCGCACACGGCACGGGGAAACCGGGCGCTCCGGGCTGGAACGATCAGACCCCGGGCGCAAGCGGCCACCACAACCCCCACGGCGGTCCCCCCGGACACGGCGAGAACCACCACGGCGCGGGCAACGGCGGCGGAGCCACAGCGACCGGCTCGGGCCATGGCGGCGGCAACGGCAACGGCGGCGGCCAGAGCGGCGGGAACGGCGACAGCGGCGGCCATGGCGGCGGCAACGGCAACGGCGCCACACACGGCAACAGCGGCGGTCACACACACGCCGGAACCCACGCGAACGGTCACGCGTCCGCGACGCATGGCAATTCGGCGGCCCACCGGCACAAGCGCTGAACGCCGCCCGCCGGTAGCATCTGCGGCGATGAACGCCTACGACCCGATCCAGCGCATCTACGTCCGTCCCCCGAACGAAGCGGCCTTCGAGCAATGGAAGGCGTACGGATGGCACGCCGAGCCCGACCCGCAGGTCGCCGCCGAGGAGCACGCCCGATTCGTGGAAGCCCTCACCGCCGAGGTGCCCGATGTCGTGGTTGGTCGTGAGCCGGTCCCCGGCGATCCGGACGCCGTCTACGCCTACGACCCCACGTTGGTGACGGAGGCCGGCGTGATCCCGCTGCGCCCGGGCAAGGAAGGACGCCGCGACGAGGTGCCCATCGTCAGCGCCGAGCTCGAGGCTGCGGGGCTGACGGTCCTACCGCCGCTCGACGCGCCGGCCACAGCCGAGGGCGGCGACATGTTCTTCCTCGACGACCGCACGCTGCTCGCGGGGCTCAGCTACCGAACGAACGAGGCGGCGATCGAACAACTTCGACCTCGCTTGGCGGAGCAGGGCGTCGACATCATCACGTTCGATCTGTCGCACTTCCACGGGCCCGGCGAGTGCCTGCACCTGATGTCGTTCATCTCGCCCTTGGATGCCGACCTCGCCGTCGTCTACCTGCCGATGATGCCGGTGCGGTTGGTGCACCTGCTCGAGGCGCGCGGGATCGCGATGGTAGAGGTGCCAGAGGAGGAGTTCCTGTCGCTCGGACCGAACGTGCTCGCGCTCGGCCCGCGCCGGGCGATCACCGTCGACGCCAACCCCGTCACGCGCAGCCGGATGGAGGCCGCCGGGGTCGAGGTTCAGACGTATGCGGGCAACCAGATCTGCTTGAACGGCGACGGCGGCCCGACCTGCCTCACGCGCCCGCTGGCGCGCGCATGACGGAGCTCTGGGTCTTTCTCCATCTCGCCTGCGTGTCGCTCTTCTTGTTGTTCCACGGGGTGCAGATGTGGGCGATGTTCTCGCTTGCGCCGGCGCTGCCGGATCGGGAGAAGATCTTCGACCGCGCGGAGCAGTCGAGGATGGTCAGCACGCCGATGTACATCTCGCTCGGTCTGCTCGTGATGTTCGGCGTGATCGCGGGCATCGACGGCGACTGGTTCTCGCACGGCTGGTGGCTCTGGGGCGCGATCGTCGTCCTGCTCGTCACGATCGGGCTGATGAGCTCCATGGCCGGGCCGTTCATGAAGAGGGTGCGCGAGGGGACGACCCGCTGGGCGGACGGCTCCTATGCGATGCCCGACGCCGACCTCGAGGCGCTGCTCCGCGGACCACGGCCGCGCGTGATCGCGTTCACCGGGGTCGCCGGGCTGGCCATCTTGCTGTGGCTCATGGTGTACAAGCCGGGCGTCTAGCCGCCCGCACCCGTCGGTAGCCTGGGGTCCATGCCGCCGACCGATCGCGTCGTGAACTTCTCACCGGGGCCGGGCGTGCTGCCGCTGCCGGTGCTCGAGCGGGTGCGGGCCGAGCTGCCGTCCATCCCCGGCGTCGGCGCGTCGGCGTTCGAGGTGTCGCACCGGGGCGAATGGTTCGAAGGCGTGATCGCCGACGCCGAGGCGAACCTCCGCTCGCTCCTTCGGATCGGCGACGACCACCGGGTGCTGTTCTGTCAGGGCGGCGCGTCGATGCAGTTCGCGATGGTCCCGATGAATTTGCTCCACGGCCGCGGCGCCGACCACATCGTCACCGGCTCGTGGGCCGTGCGCGCCGCCGCGGAGGGAGCGACCGTGGGCACGGCACGCATCGCCTGGACCGGCGAGCCGACGGCGTTCGTTCGCACGCCGGCCGACGAGGAGCTGCTCGGCGCGCTCGACCCGGCGGCCGACTACGTGCACATCACGTCGAACGAGACGATCCAGGGCGTCGAGTACCCCGGGACGCCGGCGCTTCCCGACGACGTGCTCTTGGTCGCCGACGCGTCGAGCGACTTCCTGTCTCGACCACTCGACGTCGGGCGATACGGGGTCATCTTCGCCGGCGCCCAGAAGAACGCGGGACCCGCCGGCGTCACCATCGTGGTCGTGCGCGACGACGTGCTCGAGCGGATCCCGGACGGGCTGCCGAAGATGCTCGACTACCGGACCTACGCGGAACACGGATCGCTGTACAACACGCCGCCGGTCTTCGCGATCTACGTCGTCGGGCTCGTCACCCGGTGGCTCCGCGAGGAGATCGGCGGCCTCGACGAGATGGAACTGATCAACACCGCGAAGGCGCAGCTCCTGTACGACGCGATCGACGATCATCCCGATGTCTTTCACGGCCATGCCGAGCCGGCCTCCCGGTCGAAGATGAACGTCACGTTCCGGCTGCGAACCCCGGAAGACGAGGCCGCGTTCCTATCCGGCGCCGCGAAGGAGGACATGGTCGAGCTCCGTGGACACCGGAGCGTCGGCGGGATCCGCGCGTCGATCTACAACGCGATGCCGGTGGAAGGGGTCGAGCGTCTCGCGGACTTCATGCGACGGTTCGCCGCGCGCTGAGGTCCGAGTCGATCAGCCGACCGTCGTGATGTCGAACTCGTTGCCCTCGGGGTCCTGAACGGTCCGCCATCGATACTCCTCGAGCGTGTGCTCACCGCCCGCCCACGAGCCCCCGAGTTCGACGATCCGAGCCGTCGTCGCGTCCAGATCGTCCACCTCGAAGTCCAGGTGCATCCGGTTCTTGACGGTCTTCGGCTCGTCCACGCGCTGCAGACAGAACGTGGGCACGTCGTCGCGGTCGCGGATGAACACGTACCGGCCGTCGTCCATCGGCTCGCCGGTGGACCCCTCGAGCAGCGCCGACCAGAACGCGGCCACGCGATCGATGTCGACGCAGTCCAACGTGATGAAGGCGAACCGAAGCTCCGGCATCACGAACCTCCGATCAACTCGTCGACCGCCTGTCCGAACACCTCGGTGTGCCGGTCGACGTCCTCGGCCGTCGTGGCCGGCGACATCAGCGCCATGTTGTGGAACGGGGTCATCAACACACCGCGGTTCAGCAGATACAGATGGATCAGCGGATCGAGCTCGTCGTCCTGACCGGCGGCGGCCTCGGTGCCCGTCCGCGCGCGATCCGGCCGGAACAGATATTCCACACGGCAACCGAGGCGCACGACGTGCCATGGGACACCCCGGCTCTCGATCACGCCGCGAACGCCGTCCTCGAACCGCTCGCCGAGCGAGATCATCCGTTCGAACGCGTCGTCGGTCATGACCTCGCCGAGGGTCGCGCGCATCGCGGCCAGCGACAACGCGTTGCCTGCGAGCGTCCCGCCGACGCCACCGACGTCGGCGTTCTTCCAGTCGGTGCGAGCGTAGACGCGACGGCTCAGTTCCTCGGTGAAGCCGTACGCCGCGCTCGGGATCCCCGCGCCGAGCGTCTTGCCGATCGTCACGATGTCGGGCTCCAGACCCCACGCCTTCGTGCACCCGCCCGGCCCGGCGCTGATCGTGTGCGTCTCGTCGATCAACAGGAGCGTGCCGTAACGGGTGCAGAGCTCGCGGACCGCCTCGTGGTATCCCGGCTCGGGAAGCACGATCCCGATGTTGGTGAGCGCCGGCTCGAACATGCACACGGCCGCGTCCCCCGTCGCGAGCGCGCGCTCGAGCGCATCGAGATCGTTGATCTCAACGACGAGCGTCGTCTCATCGAGGTCGACGGGCCTGCCGACGTTGCCGTCGCGAGCGACGACGTGGCCGTCCGGGTCCAACGTGGCGAACGATTCGTCGACCGACCCGTGGTAGCACCAGTTGTGCACGACCACCTTCGGACGGCCGGTCACCTCGCGGGCCCACCGGATCGCGAACCGGTTCGCGTCGGTGGCCGTCAACGTGAAGTTCCAATACGGCACGCCGAAGCGCCGCGTCATCTCGCGTCCGACCCACGCGGCGTCTGCGGTGGGCAGCATCAGCGTGATGCCCTTCGCGGCCTGGGTGGCGATCGCGTCTACGCTCGCCTTCGGCGCGTGCCCCGCCATGCCACCGGTGTCGCCGAGGCAGAAGTCGACGAACGCGTTGCCGTCGACGTCCCAGAACCGCGCGCCCTCGGCGCGGTCGACGAAGACGGGGTGGTCGCCCGGCCAGCGCGTCATCCAGTTCATCGGCACGCCGAAGAGCAACGAGCCTTTCGCATCGGCGGCCAGCTCACCCGACCGGCGGTGCCGCTCGCGGAACGTCTCGCGTTCGCGCTCCATCACGGTGCGAAGGCGGGTGCGATCGATGTCGGGCATAGATCCCCTCTCGGTCGGCGTTCGGCCCGGCGCCGGGCAGTGTACGCGGTTGATATCCCGGCCCTGCCTCGACATAGGATGCCTGGCAACAGCGCACTGGGCGATCCGTCAATCGGCGCGGAGGCCGACCGATAGTGGAACAGATGCCCCGGCTGGTGAGCTCCCCGAAGATCCGGGTCGTCGCGTTCGCGACGGTCGTGTTCGCGCTGACCGCCTGTGGCGGCGGACCCACCGTGGCGACCGGCGCCCCACCGGCCACGATCCACGTCACGACGACGCCGCCGCCGGTCCCCGGCGCGGGGAGCTGCACCAACCTGTCGCCGCTGCGAGACGGCAAGCAGGGCATCGAGCTGGAGGGGACGACGACAGACCGCGAGCCGCTCACCATGCTGTTCGCGGGCGCGCACCACACGATCCCCGTGGGCAAGGACATCACGACGTACGTGCGCGTCGGCGGCGTGCGGGCGCTGCGCGTCAGCGTGATCGACACGAGCGGGCACGTAGATCGCGTGCTCGGCTTCCGGCCGGGGCTGCCGCCGTTCGACTGGCCCGGCGCGGGCACACCGTGGACGGGAACCCTGACGTTCGCGAAGGCGGGATGCTGGCGGGTCTACGTGCAGCGAAGCGGGCTCACCGGCGAGGTCTGGCTCCGCGCAGGCTGACAGTCATCAGCGCGTGGCGTGACACCGCACGCACCGCCGAGCGCGACTCAGCGCAAGCCGGCCGGCGTCCCTGCGTCTCCGGAGGGCATCACCACGATCGCGCTGCGAGTGGCTCGCTCGCCGGTCGACGGGGACGGCCGCTGCACGAGGCAGCCACCGGCCGACGGTGAGGATTCGCAGTAGGAGGAGTTCCGCCTCTTGGCCCACATGGTTGTGGAGCCGCCACCATCGAGGTTGATGGCGCGATAGGCGCCGGCGCGGATCAGCTGATCGGCCAGGTAGGGCAAGCGCACGCCCTTGGACCAGTTCGTGCTTCCCTGGCGACCGTCGATCGTCATGAACATCAACCGGCAATGCGTCGTCGTGTCGACGTCGGAGCAGCCCTTCGTGATGCCGACCGCGGTCCGCGGGTTGTAGTTGAGGATGTAGTTGTCGCCGGGGTTATACCCGGGCGCGACGTTCGCGCCCTTCTTGACCAGCATCTCGGAGCCGCCCATGACGTCGGTCACACCCCGCCATCCCTTGAAGGTGAAGCTCAGGCGGATCTTGTCGCCGGCCTGCAGCCCGGTGATCTTTGAGGCGGACGGCGAGGTGGCCCTCGACGCGACCACGACGGCGTCGTTGACTCCGGCGAACCCGAGCGGCGTCTTCGGGCACGGCTCCGGCTGCGCGTCGACCTTGTATCGGCGGACGATCGACGTCTTGCCGGCGCCGTTCCACCCGATGGCCGACGTGGGCACGAGCCGCGCCGCGCAGTAGTGCGGGTCGGTCGACTGCGGGTTCATGTGGCCCGGCGGCTGCGTCACCGTGCCCCCGCGCGTGGTGTAGCCCTGGATCGATCCGCCGCTGGGTGTGCCGGCGTTCCATCCCTGCACGAAGAAGGCGTTCGTCCGGCTGCCGTCCTTGGCCAAGATCTTCAACGCCGGGTGGCCGATGTATGCCGTCTTCCCGTTGGCCGACCACGCGACGGCGTTGCCGCCCGACTGGCCGGTGGTCCAGAGCTCGCCGTCGATCATCAACGTGTGCACCGGCTGGCCCTGGGCCGTGCCGAAGTCGCCGTTGACGCCGGCGATCGCGCCGGCGTTGGCCGACATCGTGCTCGTCAGCCCCCACATCGGATACTGCTGGGTCGCCGGCGCGATATCCGGCACGTTCTTGCCCGGCGAGAGCTTGAGGATCCGGATCTGTTGGGGGCCCTTGCTGTCGCGAACGTCCTTCAACGACAGGTGGGCGGTCAGGTGATACGTGGATGCCGTCCGGGTTCCCGCCACGGCCGGCGTCACGATGGCGACGATCGCGACCAGACCCGCCGCAACGGCGGTCCGTCCGCGACGACGGATGCCCCGGTTCACACGCACGCGTTTCCCCTCCTCGACCTCTCGCTCGGGCGGCCGCTGCATCTCGTTCTGGGCGGCGGCGCCAGGTGCTCGAGGGTAGCGAAGACGAACTAGTCCGTGAACCCCCTATGGGCGATAACCCGCCTTTCGCCCTACAAGCGGGTCGTAGAACGGGACCATACGGCCGGTATGGTGAGCGGCCATGGTCCGGCGCGCGTGCATCGTCGTGACGACGGTCCTCGCGCTCTCGTGCATCGCCGGGCCTGTGCGGGCGGAGCCTCGCTGGGTGCGCCACGTCGGTCGGATCGTTGGCGGCCACCCGATGTCGGTGGTCGTCGGCGACGACGGCGCGGTTTGGTACCGGCATCGCCCCGGCGTCGGCCGCCCCCCGGCGTCCAACGAGAAACTGCTGCTGTCGATGGCGCTGCTCGACGCGCTCGGCCCCGATCACACCTTCGCCCTGCGCGCGCTTGGATCCGCCGTCGACGCGGACGGCACGGTCGAGGGCAACGTCTACCTGAAGGGTCAAGGCGACCCCGAGATCGGCGACGCCCGGCTCGATCTGCTCGCCGCGCGGCTCTGGAAGGCGGGCGTGCGGAGCATCACCGGCCACCTCGTCGGGGTCACCGGTCCGTTCCATCACGACTGGTTCGCGCCGGGCTGGAAGAGCTACTTCCCGACCTACGACATCGCCCTGCCGACGGCGCTCACCTATCGCGGCAACGTCGCCCCCTCGGGCAAACACATCAGCGATCCGGAGCGGCGGGCCGCGGTGTATCTGTCGCACGCGCTCCGCATGCTCGGCGTCAGCATCGGGTCGACGGCAACGGCCGGGCCGGGTATCACCGGCATCACGGATCTCGCAGACGCGTCGTCGAAGCCACTTCGTTCGATCATGCAGCGGATGGATCACCGGTCGATCAACTTCTCCGCCGAGGTGCTTGGCAAGGCGCTCGCGTACGCGAGCGGATCAGCCGGCACGATCGCGAACGGCGCGGCGGCGATCTGTGCCTACGAGGCGGCGCGCCACGTGTCGGCGACGTGCCATGACGGCTCGGGTCTGTCGTACGCGAACCGGCAGACGGCGATCGGCATCGTTCACATGCTCTGGAACGCTGAGCATCAGCCGTGGCTCGCCGCCCTCCGGATGGCGTTGCCGGCGGCGGGTGAGGGAACGCTCCGTCACCGGCTACCGGGCATCCGGATCCGGGCCAAGACGGGCACGCTCGACAACGTCTCCGCGCTGTCGGGATGGGTCTGGAACGGACCCACCGACGGCTGGATCACCTTCTCGATCCTCACGAGCGGC